>CAYYHP010000152.1:0-6261 GCA_964471815.1 uncultured Rhodanobacteraceae bacterium | reverse complement strand
TGTAGCCGAGCTGCGAGAGCGTCGAATAGGCGACGACGCGCTTGATGTCGTTCTGCACGATGCCGATCAGACCCGTGAACAGCGCAGTCGTCGCCCCGATGACGAGCACGAAGCTCAATGCAGCATCCGACATCTCGTACAGCGGCGACATGCGCGCGACCATGAAGATGCCCGCGGTCACCATTGTGGCCGCATGGATCAGTGCCGAGATCGGCGTCGGGCCTTCCATCGAGTCCGGCAGCCAGACGTGCAGCGGCACCTGGGCGGACTTGCCCATCGCGCCTATGAACAGCAGTACGCCGATCACGGTGGCGAGCGACCAGGCATGGCCCGGGACCAGTTCGATGGTCTTGCCTTCGAGCGTCGGCGCGGCGGCGAATACGGTCTGGTAATCGAGCGAGTGGAAGAAGAACAGCACGGCGGCGATGCCGAGCAGGAAGCCGAAGTCGCCGACGCGGTTGACGAGAAACGCCTTCATGTTCGCGAAGATTGCGCTCGGGCGTTTGAACCAGAAGCCGATCAGCAGGTACGAGACGAGACCGACCGCTTCCCAGCCGAAGAACAGCTGCAGGAAGTTGTTGCTCATCACCAGCATCAGCATCGAGAAGGTGAACAGCGAGATGTAGCTGAAGAAGCGCTGGTAACCCGGATCGTCGGCCATGTAGCCGATCGTGTAGACGTGCACGAGCAGTGAGACGAAGGTCACCACGATCATCATCGTCGCGGTCAGCCGGTCGACGAGGAAGCCGACGTGGGCGTGGATCGGGCCGACCTCGAACCAGGTGTAGAGATTCTCGTTGAACGTGCCCCACCCGCCGCTGGCGAGCAGATAGAAGACATAGATCGACAGCACGCAGGACAGCGCGACGCCGGTGATCGTCACGCCGTGTGCGCCGGCGCGTCCGACCTGGCGGCCGAACAGGCCGGCGACGACCGCGCCGAACAGCGGTGCGAGCGCGATGACGGTGAGGATCAGCTTGGGGGTGAGCATCCGGTTAACCCCGCATCGAGTCGATTTCGGCCACATTGATCGTGCTGCGGTTGCGGAACAGCACGACTAGGATGGCGAGGCCGATGGCGGATTCCGCCGCGGCCACGGTGAGGATGAAGAACACGAAGACCTGACCGCCGGCATCGCCGAGGAAGCGCGAGAAGGCGACGAAGTTGATGTTCACGGCGAGCAGCATCAGCTCGATCGCCATGAGCAGGATGATGAGGTTCTTGCGATTGATCAGGATGCCGGCGATCGAGATCGAGAACAGCATCGCGCCGAGCACGATGTAATGGGCGAGCGTGATCATGCCTGGTCCCCCTGTGCGCGCTCGGCGGGCATCTTGATGATCCTGAGGCGCTGGTCGCGGCGGACCATGACCTGCCGACCCGGATCCTGCGTGCGTACGCCGACGCGCTTGCGCAGCGTGAGTGCGATCGCCGCGACGATGGCCACGGTGAGGATCAGCGCGGCAATCTCGAACGGCAGCAGGTACTCGGTGAACAGCGCCTGGCCGAGCCAGGCGGTGTTGCTTAGGTGCTGGGCCGCGGCCGGGTCGGCCGGCAGGACCTGCGCGTGCAGTGCGCGCACACCGATCAGCGCGACGATCTCGGCGAACATCAGCACGGCCACCACGATGCCGACCGGCAGGTAGCGGATGAAGCCCTCGCGGAGCGGCTCGACCTTGATGTCGAGCATCATGACCACGAACAGGAACAGCACCATTACAGCACCGACGTAGACGACGACGAGCGCGATGCCGAGGAATTCGGATTCGGCGAGGATCCAGGTCGCGGCAGTCGAGAAGAAGGCCAGCACCAGGCACAGCGCGGCATGCACGGAGTTGCGTACCGTGATCACGCCGAGCGCGGCGAGCACGGTGACCGTGGCGAAGCCGTAGAAACAGAGCAGAGGCAGGGTCATGGTGGTTTCCGGTCCTCAGCGGTAGGCCGCGTCCTGCGCCTTGGCGGCGGCGATCTCCGCCTCGAAGCGATCGCCGATGGCGAGCAGCTTCTGCTTGGTCGCGATGTGCTCGCCACGTTTCTCGAAGTGGTATTCGAGGAAGCTGGTCTCCACGATCGAGTCGACCGGGCAGCTCTCCTCGCAGAAGCCGCAGTAGATGCACTTGAACAGGTCGATGTCGTAGCGTGTCGTGCGGCGCTGACCATCGCCCGCTCGCGGTGCAGCGTCGATGGTGATCGCCAGCGCCGGGCAGACCGCCTCGCACAGCTTGCAGGCGATGCAGCGCTCCTCGCCGTTCGGATAGCGGCGCAGCGCATGCAAGCCGCGGAAACGATTCGACTTCGGAATCTTCTCCATCGGGTACTGCATGGTGTACTTCGGCTTGAAGAGATAACGCAGGGTCAGCCACATGCCCTGCAGCATCTCGATCAGCAGCAGACTCTTGAAGTAATGGATTACGCGGTTCATGGCAGTCCTCAGGCGCCTACGGTCACGCCGCCGAAGTAGGCCAGGCAGCCGGATACGAAAATCCACACGATCGCGATCGGGATGAACACTTTCCAGCCGAGACGCATGATCTGGTCATAGCGATAGCGCGGGAACGTCGCACGCAGCCAGAGGAACATGTTCGCGAAGAGGAACGCCTTGGCGAAGAGCCACCACCAGCCCGGTGCCGCGAGCACCCCGAGCGGCAGTCCCTGGAACGGGCTCAGCCAGCCGCCGAGGAACAGTACGCTCGCCAGGAACGAGATCAGGATCATGTTCGCGTATTCGGCGAGGAAGAAGATCGCGAACGCGGAGCCCGAATACTCGACGTGGAAGCCGGCGACGATTTCCGACTCGCCTTCGGCAACGTCGAACGGCGCACGGTTGGTTTCGGCCACGCCGGAGACGAAATAGATCACGAACATCGGCAGCAGCGGCAGCCAGAACCAGTCGAACGGCCCCTTGCTGCCGGCCTGTGCGTTGACGATGTCGGTGAGATTCAGACTGCCGGCGAGGATCAGCACGCAGACCAGGGCCATGCCCATCGCGATTTCGTAGCTGACCACCTGTGCGGCGGAACGCATCGAACCCAGGAAGGCGTACTTCGAGTTCGAGGCCCAGCCGGCCAGGATGATGCCGTACACGCCGAGCGAGGTCATCGCGAGGAGATACAGGAGCCCGGCATTGACGTTGGCGAGCGCCATGCTCTGATCGAACGGCACGACCGCCCACGCGGCGAAAGCCGGCGCGAGCGCCAGCACCGGTGCAGCGTAGAACAGGAACTGGTTGGCCTGCGCCGGCGTGGTCACTTCCTTGAACAGCAGCTTAAAAACGTCGGCGAAGGCCTGGGCCAGCCCGAGCGGACCGATCTGGTTCGGTCCGTTGCGGACGTGCATCCAGCCGATGATCTTGCGCTCCCAGTAGACGTACATGGCCACGGCCAGGATCAGCGGCACGGCGATGGCCAGGATCTTGATGAGCGTCCAGGCGACGAGCAGCAGGTCGGACATGGGCTTAGGCCTTGCTGATGCCGGGTTCGGCGCCGTATGCGGGCAGCGCCGCGGTCACGGCATGGGAGGTTTCGATCCATACCGCACCACGCGGCACGGCGGTGGTGAGCAGCACGGGCAGCGTCGCGGTACCGACCGGGCCCGTCACCTTGGCGATCGTGCCCTGCCCCAGGCCACGCGCTAGCGCGTCCTCGGGATGCAAGGCGACGAAGGCCTCGCGCGTGAGCGGGTGGGCCTGCAGCGCGGGGCTGCGCCGCAGCACGGCATCGGCGCGGTAGATCGGCGTGGTGGCGATCCGCACGAGACCGACGGCAACCGGCGTGCGTGCGGCGAGCCGGCCGTTCGCCGTTGCCGCGGACATAGCGAGCCGGGCCGCGAGCGAAGCGTGGACTTCGGCGAACTCGGTGAACTCGAAGCCGGCGAGGCCCAGTATCGCGCCGAGCGCGCGCAGGATCTTCCAGCCCGGACGCACCTCGCCCGGCGCCCTGCCGCCGGCCGGCACGCGCTGGGCGATGCCGTTGAGGTTGACCAGGGTCGCATCGATCTCGGGCAGCAGGCCGATCGGCAGCAGCACGTCGGCTACCGCCTTGAGTTCCTCGCTGGCGAAGGCCGTGAACGCAACCACGCTCTCGGCCGCATTGAGGGCATGGGCGGCGAGGCCGCCATCGGCGAAATCGAAGGGCGGTTCGACGCCATAGAGCAGGTAGGCCTTGCGCGGCGTGGCGAGCATCGCCCGCGCGTCGAGGCCACCGGCCTGCGGCAGCACGCCGACGCGCGCGAGGCCGATCGCATTCGCACCGGACGGCACTTCGTTGTAGCCCGCACCGGTCGTCTTCGCCACGAAGCGTGCGGCGGCGCGCAGGATGGATGCCTGCGGATGCGTCGCGGCCAGTTCACCGAAGATCAGCACGGCGGCCTCGCCGGCATCCTTGAGCGCCTGGTACAGCGCCCGCGCTTCCGCATCGGCAGTGAGCGACGCGATCGCGTTGGCCAGTTCGTCCGATTCCGGCAGGTGGCCGGCATCGTTGGCGGCCTTGGCGAGCCCGAGCAACGCGTCGAGCATCGCTGCCGGCGTCAGCACGGCCTTGTCAGCCAGTGCGTAGTTCAGGTCGAAGTCGAGCGGATTGATCGCGTAGACCCTGGCGCCCTGCCGCGCGGCCTTGCGCACGCGGTGGTTGACCAGCGGCAGCTCGTGACGCAGGTTCGAACCGACGAGCAGGATCGCCTTCGCCTTCTCGATCGCCGCGACTTCGGTCGCGAAGCCGAAACCGGCGGCGGCATCGGCGAAATCGAGCTGGCGCAGGCGGTGATCGAGATGCGCACTGCCGAGGCCGCGCATCAGGCGCACCAGCAGCTCGCCCTCTTCGCAGGAAGTGGCCGGATGCACCAGGGCACCGAGCTGATCGGCCGACACGCGCTTCAGGTGCTCCGCGGCCGCCGCGAGCGCCTCGTCCCAACCGGCCTCGATCCAGCGGCCGTCCCGCTTGACGAGCGGCTTCACCAGGCGATCCGGCGCGGTCAGGCCCTGATGGCTGAAGCGGTCACGATCAGACAGCCAGCATTCGTTGATCGCCTCGTTGTCGCGCGGCACGGTGCGCAGCACCTCGTTGCAGCGGATGTGCAGCCAGAGGTTCGAACCGAGCGCGTCGTGGTAGCCGATCGATTCACGCGCGAGCAGCTCCCAGGCACGCGCACGGAAGCGGAAGACCTTGTTGGTCAGCGCGCCGACCGGGCATACGTCGATGATGTTGCCGCCGATCTCGCTCTCGATCGACTTGCCGATATAAGTACCGATCTCGAGCCGGTCGCCGCGATTCATGCCGCCCAGCTCGTAGGTGCCGGCGAGCTCGCCCATGAAGCGCACGCAGCGCGTGCACTGGATGCAGCGGGTCATGTCGGTGGCGATCAGCGGGCCGATGTCCTCGTCGGCGACGCTGCGCTTGTTCTCGACGAAGCGGCTGACCGAGCGGCCGTAGCCCATCGCGGCGTCCTGCAGCTCGCACTCGCCGCCCTGATCGCAGATCGGGCAGTCGAGCGGATGGTTGATCAGCAGGAATTCCATCACGTTGCGCTGCGAGCCGAGCGCCTTCGGCGAACGCGTGAGGACCTTCATGCCCTCCATCACCGGCGTGGCGCAGGCGGGCATCGGCTTCGGCGATTTCTCGACCTCGACCAGGCACATGCGGCAATTGGCCGCAATCGACAGCTTGTCGTGATAGCAGAAGCGCGGGATCGGAATGCCGGCCTTGTCGGCGGCATGGATGATCATCGAGCCCTTCGGCGCCTGCAGCGGCTTGCCGTCGATCTCGATGTTGACGTGATCCGGCGACGTGTTCGGATTGGCGGGTTGAGCGCTCATGCAGAAACTCCCGGGACCGGGAACCGGGAACCCGGGTCCCGTGAAAGGCACAGACTGGGCCGCGGGGAACGCTTCACGGATACCCGGCTCCGGATCCCGGGTCCCGCCTGTTCCACCCGGCTCATGCCGCCACCGCCTTCGGCACCACCGTGCCCGCCAGCTCGTCGTCGACGAGGAACTGCTTGTTCACGATCGCGTATTCGAACTCGTGCCAGAAGTGGCGCAGGAAGCCCTGCACCGGCCAGGCCGCGGCCTCACCGAACGCGCAGATCGTGTGGCCCTCGATCTGGCCGGCGGCCTGCTTGAGCATGTGCAAGTCATCAAGACTGGCGCGGCCTTCGACGATGCGCGTCAGCATGCGGTACATCCAGCCGGTGCCTTCACGGCACGGCGTGCACTGGCCACAGGATTCGGCGTAATAGAAGCGGCTGATGCGCTGGCAGGCGCGCACC
>CAYYHP010000151.1:0-6275 GCA_964471815.1 uncultured Rhodanobacteraceae bacterium | reverse complement strand
CCGTGCGCGGCGCGCCCGCGATCGGCATCGCCGCGGCCTGGGGCGTGGTGCTGGCGGCCCGTGACGATCGCACCGACCTCGACGCGGCCCTGGCGCACCTGCGCGCGGCGCGGCCGACCGCCGTGAACCTGATGTGGGCGCTGGATCGCATGCAGCGCGTGCTGGCCGGTGGTGCCGATATCGGGCGCCTCACCGCCGAGGCACAGGCGATCCAGGCTGAGGATCTCGCTGCAAACCGGCGCATGGGCGGACTCGGCGCGGCGCTGATCGCGCCCGGCAGCGGCGTGCTGACCCATTGCAACACGGGCTCGCTGGCGACCGCCGGTTTCGGCACGGCGCTTGGCGTGATCCGCGCGGGCGTATCCGCCGGGCGCATCGCGCACGTCTATGCCGGCGAGACGCGGCCCTGGCTGCAGGGCGCGCGACTGACCGTGTGGGAACTGCTCCGCGACGGCATTCCGGCCACCCTGATCGCCGATTCCGCGGCCGCGCATCTGATGAAGACCGGTGCTGTGCAGTGGATCATCGTGGGCGCCGACCGCATCGCCGCGAACGGTGATACGGCGAACAAGATCGGCACCTACCAGCTCGCCATCACTGCGCGCCACCACGGCGTGAAGTTCATGGTGGTCGCGCCGACCTCGACGGTCGATCTTGCCACGCACGACGGCGCCGACATCGAGATCGAGCTGCGCGACCCGGCCGAGCTGCTCGGCTATGCCGGTACCCGCACCGTCGCCGAGGGTGTGGCGGCCTGGAATCCGGTGTTCGACGTCACGCCGGCTGCATTGATCGATGCGATCGTCACCGAGCGTGGCGTGATCGAACGGCCGGACACGTCGAAGATGGCCGCGCTGTTTTCCTGATCAGACTCACGGGGAAAGCGATGGATATGGAAGAATCCACCGATTCCGCGACGGCGGATGCAGCAGGGAAGGGGCCTCGAAGGCCCATGCAGCCCGCTCGGCACGCGCCGTGACGGGTTCCGGATCCTGGGCACGATCCGGCCTGTCCGGTATCGAGTGGCCCCTGTCGTTCTACGCTGCGCTCGCCGGCATGCTGGCCGTGTTCCCGGTGAGCTTTGCCGGGCCGATATCCTTGACCCGTTTCGGGATCGGGCGGGTGCCACGTTTCCCGAACAGGCTCCTTTCGACGGACCGGATGATCCTCGCCGCGCCGGGTGCAATCGCGGGGCTCCTCCTCGATACCGCCACGCGAGGCTGGTGCGAAACACGCTTTCTCGCCGGCCTCGCCCAGCGCACGCCCGAATAGCCATGCGCCAGTTCTTGCTGTTCTGCATCGCCGGCGGTATCGGATTCGTGGTCGATGCCACGGTCGTGCAGGCGCTGGTCTCGCTCGCCGGCGGAGATCCCTACGTCTCGCGGCTCGCCTCGTTCCTGTGCGCCGCGACCGCGACCTGGCTGTTCAACCGTCACTACACCTTTGCGGGCCATCGTCATTACAGCCTGCTCGGCGAATGGGCGCGTTACCTGCTCGCCATGAGTGGCGGTTTCGCCGTGAACTACGGCACCTATGCCGCCCTGCTGCTCGCCTTCCCGCTCGTGCATCAGTACCCCGTGATCGGCGTTGCCGCGGGCTCCCTCGCCGGCATGGCCGTCAACTATGCCTCGTCGCGGCTGTGGATCTATCGGCGGCGAAAAGATCGGTGAGGGGCAATTCCGCTGCCACGCGGGCTGTAGGACGCGATGAGCGCGGCGAATTCTCGATAGCTTGTTGATGCTGAGCCACCCTCTCGAGGCCTGCTCGTTAGCTCCAGGTTCGGTCCATGAATTCTCGGCCCACGGCGCACCTGCTCTTCGGCTTGCCTGGTTGTGGCAAGAGCACGTTTGCGCGAGAACTGGAGCGCAGAGGAGCGGCAGTTCGCTTTTCTCACGACGAATGGATGGCGAAGCTCTTTGGTCAGAATCCACCGGCTGACCTTTTTCCCATCTATTCCACCCGTGTCCATGCGCTCATCTGGGACTACGTCGATCGGGTGCTTGGGGCAGGAACGGACGTCATTCTGGACTTCGGATTCTGGGCTCGTTTGGCTCGTGACGAAGCGCGTGCTCGAGTGCAGAGGCACGGAGCACTCGCCCAAATGTACTCGTTTGATTGTGCCGTTCCGGAGGCGAAACGGCGTGTTATGCGACGTAATCAAGAACTGCCGCCGGATTGCCTCTACATCGATGAGGCTGCCTTCGATCTATTCGCCTCGAAGTTCGAAGCGCTCGGAGAGGATGAAAGCAGCATCCTTGTGCCTAGTGGGCCGAGCAAGGACCGCCGGATGCGCTGAATGCAACGCCCCGCATCGCGAGCAGCCTGAAGGTCTCGTGAAGATGCCGGGGTCTGTCCGCCGGTTGGCTGCAGGACCGTAGGATGCGGCGAGCGCAGCGACCCGCATCGTTCGAGGCGACATCGATGACCGACCACTGGCGGACGAAGGTGGTCGGCGTGTGAATTTCACGTCAAGCCGGGCCTCCGGGTTCGATCGGGATCCGTGCCGCCTCGGTCGGAGAGGTAAACACTGCTGACGTCAGCGCCAGCAAATGACGTGAGCGATGCGGCTCGCTGCGCTCGCCGCATCCTACTGGGTTGAAGCAGGGCATCTGCGCGCGTTGCCTTGCGGGCAACGATGGCGGCGCGCAGCGCTCCCAGACACATCCACCCCAGCGGCGGAAACGGGTGCAGGTAACGGAACGAGACGATGTGCGAGAACTGCACATGGTTATCGACGAGGCCGGTCAGGGCGAGCAGTAGCGTGTTCGGGCGCCTGTGGCGCCAGCCGACGAAAGCAGTGATGAGGGCGCGCGGCAGGAGCGCGAACAGGCAGGAAGTCAGCCACGCGCCGCTCGCGGCGAAGTAGCGGGCGGAAGGGCCGAATCCTCATGCCGGACCGGACCGCGGCATGCGGCTTCGGAAGTGGCGCGGTGCTGCCTCCGGTGGGACAGCATTTCCCAGAGAAACAAGGATTTCCGGTCGATTCCGCAGGCGCCGTATGGTATCCTCCGCCTACCTTCCGGCGTGCCTCCACGCTGCTTCCGTGGCGCGCCAAATCCGTCTGCCAACTGATTGATTCCTAAGAATTCTCAACGATGGCCGAGCTTGCCAAAGAAGTCATTCGCGTCAACATCGAAGACGAGATGAAACAGAGCTACCTCGATTACGCGATGAGCGTGATCGTGGGACGTGCGCTGCCGGATGTACGGGATGGTCTGAAGCCCGTGCACCGGCGCGTGCTGTATGGCATGTACGAGGCCAACAACTTCTTCAACCGGCCCTACGTGAAGTGCGCGCGCATCGTCGGCGACGTGATGGGTAAGTACCATCCGCACGGCGACGCGGCGATCTACGACACCCTCGTGCGCATGGCGCAGGACTTCTCGCTGCGCTATCCGCTGATCGACGGTCAGGGCAACTTCGGCTCGATCGACGGCGATGCGGCCGCAGCGATGCGCTATACCGAGTGTCGCCTCGACAAGATCTCGTCGGAACTCCTCGCCGACATCGACAAGGACACGGTCGATCTCGTCCCGAATTACGACGAGAAGGAACTCGAGCCGACCGTATTCCCGACGCGGGTGCCGAATCTGCTGGTCAACGGCTCGGCCGGCATCGCGGTCGGTATGGCGACGAACGTCCCGCCGCACAACCTCGCCGAGGTCATCGATGCCACGGTGGCGCTGATCGATGATCCGGAACTCGGCATCGACGGACTGATGCAGTACATCCCCGGGCCGGACTTTCCGACCGCGGGCATCATCAACGGCGCCGCCGGCATCGTCGAGGCCTACCGCACCGGGCGCGGCCGCATTCTCGTGCGCGGCAAGGTCGAGATCGAGACTGAAGACAACGGTCGCGAAACGATCCTCGTCACCGAGCTGCCGTACCAGGTGAACAAGGCGCGCCTGATCGAGAAGATCGCCGAGCTGGTCAAGGAAAAGAAGATCGAGGGCATCAGCGAGCTGCGCGATGAGTCCGACAAGGACGGCATGCGCGTGGTCATCGAGGTGCGCCGCGACACCATGGCCGACGTGCTGCTGAACAACCTCTACCAGCAGACCCAGCTGCAGGTAGTGTTCGGCATCAACATGGTCGCGCTGGTCGATGGCCAGCCGAAGCTCCTGAACCTCAGGGAGATCATCGAGGCCTTCATCCGCCATCGCCGCGAGGTGGTGACACGGCGCACGATCTTCGAGCTGCGCAAGGCGCGCGCCCGCGCCCACATCCTCGAAGGACTCACCGTCGCGCTGGCCAACATCGACGAGATGATCGAGCTGATCAAGACCTCCGTGTCGCCGCAGGTCGCGCGCGAGCGCCTGCTCGCGCGGCGCTGGGCACCGGGGCTCGTGCGTACGCTGCTGGCCGCAGCCGGTTCGGAGATCTCGCGGCCCGAAGATCTCGCGCCGACTGATGGCCTCGGCGAGGAGGGCTACCAGCTCTCCGAAGTGCAGGCCAAGGAAATCCTCGAGATGCGCCTGAACCGCCTGACCGGGCTGGAGCAGGAGAAGCTCACCGAGGAATACAAGCAATTGCTCGAGGCGATCCGCGGCTACGTCGAGATCCTCTCGGACCCCGTAAAGCTGCTCGCGGTGATTCGCGGCGAGCTGGTCGAAATCAAGGCCGAGTACGGCGATGCGCGCCGTACGCTGATCCAGCCGAGCCAGGAAGACCTCGACGTGCTCGACCTGATCGCGCCAGAGGATGTGGTCGTCACGCTCTCGCACACCGGCTACGCCAAGCGCCAGCCGGTCAGCACCTACCGTGCGCAACGGCGTGGCGGCAAGGGCCGCTCGGCCACGGCGGTCAAGGAAGAGGATTTCGTCGCGCAGGTCTGGGTGGTGAACACCCATGACACGCTGCTAGCGTTCACCAGCGCCGGACGCGTGTTCTGGGTCAAGGTCTACCAGATCCCGGATGCCGGCCCCAACTCGCGCGGCCGGCCGATCGTGAACCTGGTGCCGCTCGAGGCCGGCGAGAGGATCCAGGCCGTACTGCCGGTTCGCGATTTCCTCGAGGATCGCTTCGTGTTCTTCGCTACGCGTCAGGGCACGGTGAAGAAGACCGCGCTCGCCGAATACTCGCGGCCGCGCTCGACCGGCATCCGCGCGATCGATCTCGACGAGGGCGACGGTCTGGTCGATGTCGCGCTCACCGACGGCCGCTGCGACATCCTGCTGTTCGCCTCGAACGGCAAGGCCGTGCGCTTCGCCGAGGACGAGGTGCGGCCGATGGGCCGCGTCGCGCATGGCGTGCGTGGCATGCGCCTGACCGAGGATGCGGAGGTCGTCTCGATGATCGTCGCCGAGGGCGAAGGCGACATCCTGACCACGACCGAGCGCGGTTACGGCAAGCGCACGCCGCTCGAGGAATACCCGCGCAAGGGCCGTGGCACGCAGGGCGTCATCGCGATCCAGTGCTCGGATCGCAACGGCCGGCTGGTGGCGGCCGTGCAGCTCGACGAGGCGCACGAGCTGATGCTCGTTTCGAACCAGGGCACGCTGGTGCGCACGCGCGCGGCCGAGATCGCGCGCCTCGGCCGCAACACGCAGGGCGTCACGCTGATCCGCCTGCCGGACGACGAGAGCCTCGCCGGCGTGGTGCGCATCGAGGCCGGCACCGACGAGTCCGTCGAGGCAGCTGGCGACGATACTCCGGTCGGTGGCAATGCAGCCGGAGGTTCCGTGCCCGCCGAGTGAACCCCGGCCCGGGCCGCGACCGGCGAAGGGTGGAAGCGATCCCGCCCTTCGCTTTGCACGGTCTGGCGAAGCCGGCGCCGACGATCGGACACGATCCGACCGGGCCGGTACCCGGCAGGCGCGCCATCTGGGGCGCCTACCTCGATTCTCCTGGGCTCGGCAGCTTCACGCCTGGACACCGACAGTGTGGCCGCATGCGCCGGCCATGGCCGTTCGCACGCTGCGCTCAGCCGTCGATCGCGGCGAGCATCGCCTCGGCGCCGGATACCTTGAATTCACCAGGCGCCTCGACCGCGAGCTTCTTCACGATGCCGTTCTCGGCATAGAGCGCGAAGCGCTTCGAGCGCAGCCCCATGCCGAAGGCCGTGGCGTCCATCTCGAGCCCCAGCGCCCTGGCGAACGCGCCGTTGCCGTCGGAAAGCATCATCAGGCCTTCGGGTACGTTCTGGTCGCGCGCCCAGGCCTGCATGACGAACGCATCGTTGACCGCCATGCAGGCGACCTCGACGCCACGACGGCGGAATTCCTCGAACTTCTCCACATAGCCCGGCAGGTGCTTGGCCGAGCAGGTGGGCG
>CAYYHP010000150.1:0-6327 GCA_964471815.1 uncultured Rhodanobacteraceae bacterium | reverse complement strand
GCCCCCGATCCACCGGTCTGGCCAAGACCCGGACAGATATACACGCCGTCGAGCAGCACGGCCGTGCCAGTGGCGAAGAACTCGCCGCGCTGGCAAGTGCCGAAGCTCGCATTCGAGCCGCCGCCCGAATTCTCCACATCGACGTTGCCTGCGGACCAGATCGAGAGCGGTATACCGTAACCGCCACCGTTCGGATTGGCCACGATCTCCGCATTGCCGAGTCCATCGACCATGTTCGAGGCCACGAGCGGCATATCCGGTGGCTGACCGATGACCTTGAAGGTCGCCACCGTCTCCTTGACCACGGCCTGCGTGCTTTCGGTATCGGATGAGCCTTCGGCGTGCAGATAGGCCTCGGAGAGCAGGGTGATGGCGATGGGGCCAGTGTAGACGGTGGTCTGCTGGTCGATCGGCAGATCGGCGATGGTCTTGCATTGATTGGCCGTGCTGGCCGTATCGACGAGGCAGAGCAGCGCCGCGACCCGGTAATCGACCGGGAAGTTGCCGACCTTGGTGATGGCCTGCTCGGAGGCCTGGCCGGCCTCGTTCTTGAACTGCTTGCGCATGTTCAATGCAATGGCTGCGTCTCCGCCGGTACGGCCATTGGCATCGTTGTAGTAGTAGTACTTGCTGCGCGTCGCGGCCGGTGCCGCACCACACGGGAATTTCGTATCCGCGGCACCGCACTGTTTCCAGCGCAAGGTCTCGCCCGCCTTGACGAGCTGCGGGATCAGCCAGCTGCCGGTCAGATCGCGCGAATTGGCTTTGATGAACTCCTTTGCCTGCCCCAAGCCGGATTCGGCGACGTCCTGGGCCAGCCGGTAACGGAGTTCATTGCCGGCCGTGCGCTGATCGAACACGCCGTAGGACAGCGAGAACAAGGTCAGCACGGTCAGGATGCCGAGCAGCAGGATGGCGACGATCAGGGTGACCGCACCGCGCTGCCGGACGAACCGGTCGATCTGCATTGACGAGGCAATCTTCACTTCGACCTCCACTGCCGCATACGCCTGTCAGCACCCCGCGGGGGGCACGGTGGTGAGCATGTCGTTCCTGACCCGTATGGTTTCCTGTATCGAACGGCTGGTCGTGCCGGGCAGGTGTTCCCTGACCAGCGAGCCGAGCATGCCGACCTGGATTTCCTGCACGCCGACGCAGAAGCCGTTGGCAAGCACCCGGCCTCCGGCACCGGTGGCGGGAACGAACGACAGCTGGGTGATGTTCACGAGCTGCGGATTGGTGACGTCGATCCAGCCGTTCGCGTTGGCGGCCGCCGCGCAGTTCGGATCGGCGGCCGTGGCGAGGCTCGCCTGGACGACGCCGATGCCATTCTTCTGCGCCAGGCGGAAGCCGTGGAACTCGCCCGTGGCTGGCGTGCCGTCGGTTCCGACTCCGACACGGTCGTAGCGGACCACCACGCAGCTCGCGGAACGGATCACGTTGGAGTTGTAACCGTTCACAGGGTTGCCCGAGGCGACGAAGGTCACCGCCGTCTGGTTATAGCCGGAGCGGCGGACCTCGCGGGCGATGATGTTCATCGCACCACGCATCTCCTGCATGAGGCGCGTGGCGCTGACCGTGGCCGAGTTGCTCTGGGCGGTGCCAATGGTGAACACGACGACCGAGCCGATGACGACGAGGCCAGCGACCATCGCCACCATCAGCTCGATGAGCGAGAACCCGAGGCTGTTCCTGGCAACGTGCATTCGGGCCTCCTAGCAGGACGGGTAATCGGAGACAGTGCGCCCGCCGGTCGGCGAGCACAGGGTGGTCTGCGCAGTGGGCGTCACGCCGACCCGGATACGGAAATCCCACTGATCCGAGGGAGCGCGCACGGTGATCGATCCGGCGTCGGCCGGGTCGGACAGCATGCCGAGCCGCGGGTCGATCGTGAAATCGTTATCGCCGTTGAAATTGGCTGCCGCCAGCAGACGCGCTCCGCGCAGGGCACCCGTGGGGACCGTTTCGATGTTGCAGGTGGCGGAGAGACAGTCGCAGCCGGTGGTGCCCTGCTGCACGCCGACGCACCATGCCGCGCCGCTGCCGCGCACCGAGACGGTCACGAAGTCATTGCGCTTGGCCGCCTCAAGGCGAGCCTGGGCGATCGCGGCGACCACATCGGCGACCGCGCCGCGAGTGATCGAGCGCTGCTGGAAATCACGGAAGGACGGGACGGCGAGCGAGATGAGCACCCCGAGTACGATGACGGTGATCATCAGCTCGACCAGGGTGAAACCGCCGGTCCGGGCATGCTGCGGATACGCGGGCTCGATCTGCCGGGGCATGGTTCTGATCCGTCTGGTTACGGACGCCACGCTACGAAGCTCCGTCCGCTGGCGCAATTCATACCGGGATGGACGGTAGGATTTGTTTCGTGACCGCCCGGCGGAGGCTGTACGTCGTGCCGGTCGCGCGGCCGGCACCGAACCTGCATCGGACACCCGGCGCGCCGCTGACCGGAGATCGCGCGCGGGCGACCGCGGCACGCCGATGCGCCCTGCTGGCAGCGCGTCGCGCGCCCGACTATGCTTCCGGCAGCAATATGTGCGTCACGACGGGAGGGCAGCCATGCGCGCGCGACGGAACACCGGTTTCACCTTGATCGAGCTGATGATCGTGGTGGCAGTGATCGCCATCCTCGCCGCCATCGCCGTGCCGTCGTATCTGTCCCAGGCGCGCAAGTCGCGCCGCTCGGATGCGATCTCGCAACTCGGCGCCATCTCCCTCCAGCAGGAGCGCTACCGGGCCAACAATCCGACCTATGCCACTGCCTTCGGCGTGACCGGCTTCATTTCGGCGCCGGCCAGCAACTACTACACCTACAGCATCAGCGCGACCGCCACGGACTACACCATCACCGCCACCGCGTCCGGCGATCAGACCAAGGACAAGGCTTCCGGCACCTCGTGCAGCACGCTGGCCGTCCAGCGCGATGGCACGCACTCGCCTGCGCTCTGCTTCACCCGCTGACGCAGATCCGCCGCAGGCCTGGGCCAGCCTACCGCCGGCCCCTGCCCGCGCCGCTCAGACCGCCACCCGGTAACACGGCTGATAGGCGCGCCCGCCCGGCAGCTTCATGCGGTGCTGACGCACGAAGCTCTGCAGCAGCGCATCGAGCGCCTGCATGATCTCGGGTTCGCCGCGGATCTCGAACGGGCCATCCTGCTCGATCGCGCGCATGCCCTCCTCCTTGACGTTGCCGGCGACGATGCCGGAGAACGCGCGGCGCAGGTGCGCGGCGAGCCGGTGCGGCGCCTGATCGCGATGCAGGTCGAGGCTCGCCATGTTCTCGTGAGTCGGTCGAAACGGCAGCTGGAAGTCGTGCTCGACGTGCAGTGACCAGTTGAAGAAGAACGCGTCCTTGCTGTCGAGGCGGTACTCGCGCACCTTGTCGATGCCGCGCACCATCTGGCGCGCGACCTCGCCAGCATCGTCAATCACGATGGAGTAGCGCCGGGCCACCGCTTCCCCGAGCGCCAGACGCAGGAAACGGTCGATCTGCTCGAAATAGGCCGCCGATTCGCGTGGACCGGTGAAGATCAGCGGAAACGGGATCGCTGCGTTGTCCGGATGCAGCAGGATGCCGAGCAGGTACAGGATTTCCTCGGCGGTGCCGACGCCGCCAGGGAAGACGATGATGCCGTGGCCGGCGCGCACGAAGGCTTCGAGGCGCTTTTCGATATCCGGCATGATGACCAGGTGGTTGACGGCCGGATTCGGCGATTCGGCCGCGATGATGCCCGGCTCGGTGATGCCGATGTAGCGGTTGTGCCGGCGGCGCTGCTTGGCGTGACCGATGATCGCGCCCTTCATCGGGCCCTTCATCGCGCCCGGTCCGCAGCCGGTGCAGATGTCGAGGCTGCGCAGACCAAGCTCGTAGCCGACCTTCTTGGTGTAGTCGTATTCGTGGCGCGCGATCGAATGTCCGCCCCAGCAGACCACGATATCCGGATCGGTATGCGGGCGCAGCACCCGCGCGTTGCGCAGGATCTCGAAGACGGCGTGCGTGATACCCGGCGAATCGGCGAGATCGAAGCGGCCGGCCGCGATCTGAGTGGCCACGTAGACGATATCGCGCACCACGGCGAACAGCAGCTCGTTCACGCCGCGGATGATCCGGCCGTCGACGAAGGCCTGAGCCGGCGCATTCGAGAGTTCGAGCTTGATGCCGCGGTCCTGCTGCAGCACCTGGATGTCGAAGTCCGGGTAGCGTTCGAGCATGGCGCGCGCATCGTCGGCCTCGATGCCCTGGGTCAGGACGGCGAGCGTGCAGCGGCGCAGCAGCGGATGCAGGCCACCCTGCGTCGCATCGCGCAGGCGGCTTACTTCGTTGCGTGAGAGGACATCGAGACCGGCGGCGGGCGAGATGCGCGCGCTGACGGTCGGCAGACGGGAAGACAGGATCGGTGCTGAGTCCATGGAGATTCCAGGATGAACCGATCACGGACACCGGACGGCGGCCGTGATCGTGGAAAGTACGGTGCAGGTCGCGCGCCTGCCGCCGGCAAGGCCGGGACACTGCGCGGATCGGGTAGGCGGAGCGCCGTGCTCTGCGCCGGGGAAGGCGACGGTCGGCGCCAAGGATTGCCAATGCATCGCGAGCGGTCAAGCAGGCCGGGATGGCTGGGCGCCAGGGACCCGAAAAAAAACCGGCACCTGCGAGCAGGTGCCGGTCCGGGACGCCCCGAGAGCTGGATAGGGATCAGAAGGTGTACTTGACGGTCATCAGCACCGACCAGCGCTGCGAGGGGCTGAGCGTCTCGTTCACCGGCAGATCCGCCGGGTGGTAATTGCCGCCGGCATCCTTGTAGGCGCTGCCGCTGATGTCGTAGATGTACTTGCCGGTCGTCGGGTCGATGCCGGTGACGTTGGCGAGGCTGCGGGTCAGCGGGAAGGCGGCGCGGTGTTCGACGCCCCACTTCTTGTTGAACAGGTTGCCGATGTTGAAGAAGTCGAAGCGGACCTCGCCACGATTGCTCTCGAACAGGCCCGGGATCTCCTGACGGAAGCTCAGGTCGATCTGGTTCAGCCACGGCGCACGCGCACCGTTGCGCTTGGCAATCTCGCCCTGGCGCTTCTTCAGGTAGTTGTCGCCGGCGACGTAGTCCATGAACTGCTGCTTCATCGTCTCGGTGACGGCGCTGGCCCACTTGACGTCGTCGATCGAGGCCGGGATGAAGGCCAGATCGCGGCTGTACGAGTCGCCGTTCACGTCGTTGCCGTAGACCCAGCTGTACGGCGCGCCGGAATGGCCGTCGAAGAAGCCGCTGATGCTGGTCGCGTAGTCGCCGAAGAACTTGTGCTGCCAGGTCAGCGAGGCGAGCACGCGGCGCGGCACTTCGTAGTTCGAGGTGCTGGCCACGTCGCTGTTCGGGTTCACCCAGGTGTTGCCGTTGATGTTCGAGTTGGCGACGCTGGAGGTGCCCGGGTTGACGTCGGTCGCGCGGTTGAACGCGAGGCCGAAGCTCGCTTCCCAGTTGTCGGCGAACGGCTTCTTCAGCGACAGGGTCAGGTTCGAGGCCTTGCCTTGCTTGGTGTTGGTGAGCTCCGTCACCGTGCCGAACGCCGTGTTCTTCTGCGAGGTGTTGCCGGTGAACTTGGCGTTGTCCGCCCAGTACAGGCTGCGGCCGTCCGGACCGACGCCGGTCGGCGCACCGAGGTTGAGGTTCTTGTAGAACAGGCCGTTGATCGTGTCGAGGTACTCGTATTCAGCGGTACCGATCAGGCCGAACCACGGCAGCTCATGGTCGATGCCGATGCTGAACTTCGCGACGGTCGGCATCTTGAAGTTCGGATCGACGGTATCGACCGCCATCGCACCGGCGCCCTGGCCGAGCACCTGCGGGCCGCTGCCCGGGATGGCCGGGTTGAGCGGATCGTAGCTCGGCGTCGGCTTCGGGAAGCTCACGCCGCCCACGGTCAGCGTGGTGCCCGGGGCCGTGCGCTTGTCGTCGGTCACGTTGTAGGTGATGACCTTGATGCCCGTGCCACCGAACGAATTCGACAGCCACACCGTCGGCGCATTCGAGATGAACAAGCCGGCGCCGCCGCGCAGCTGGGTCATGCGCTCGGTGTCGAAGTTGTAGTTGAACGAGAAGCGCGGCTCGAACACGCCGTTGCCGTCGATGGTGGCGTTGTTCGCATAGCCGAAGCCGCCCTTGGCCGCCACGCACAGCGTGGAGCCGTCGGCGCGCTTGGCCGTGAACTCAGCGGCCGCCTCAGCACCGTCGGCCGCCTCTTCCCACTTGCGGTAGCGCTCGGCAGACCAGATCTCCAGATGATCGCCCATGCCCAGCACCACCGCCGCATCGTCCAGACCAGCCCGCT
>CAYYHP010000149.1:0-6357 GCA_964471815.1 uncultured Rhodanobacteraceae bacterium | reverse complement strand
AACAGTTATCCGAATTCGCTGTGAATCCGGAATCATGCTGGTTTGGGAGGACGCCACCGGCAAGCGGATCGAAGGCCCGCACGCGACGATGATGACGATCGATGCGGTCGAAGATCTCGACGGCGACGGGCATGCCGATGCCCTGGTGTCGACTTCCGAAGGCGGCAACTGCTGCCCGGACCGGTACTTCGTCGCCAGCGTGGCCGGCGGCAAGATCGAGACCGCGGATTTCGAGGAGGACTGGGCCGAATACCGGATCGTGCACGAGAAGGGCCATCCGCTGATCCGCGTCAAGCGCACCAACGGCACCGAGTTCTACGCCTTTGCCAAAGGCAAGCTGAGGCTCGACCACAAGCAGGCGTCACTCGCCACGCTGGCCGAGATCGAGGGCGAAGCGCCGCATTACGACGGTCCGCTCAAGGACAAGACGCTGCGCTACGACATCGACGGCGACGGCAAGCCGGAAGCGATCGTCTGCCAGATCTGGGAGCGCTGGGGCAGCCTGCTCTGCGGCCTGCCGCTGCCCGGCGGCCGAACGCAGTCGCTGAGCACGGGCTGCGATCGCTTCGGCGTGCTCGCTTCGCAACGCAACGGTCGCCACGAGTTCGTCTGCAACAACGACTCGCGAATCTTCTTCGACGGCAGGGCCTGGCAGTTCGAGAAGGCCGACTGAGGCCTCCGGGCCGGGCCCGCAACGGCTGGCGCTGCGACGCGATGCCGCCCGACGGGCCGCGCCGATCCGCGACAATCACCGGCCCGGTAGCGCGTCTCGCAACCTGCCATAGCCTCACGACGCCGTACTGTCACTGACTCCAAACCCAGCCCGATCTGTCCATGCTGCGTCTTGTCGATATCGATCTCCACCACGTCGCCGACCTGCTCGGCCGCTATGACCTGCGCTTCGAGCTGATCCCCGACGGCGGGCCGATTCCGGGCAGCTACTGGGGCGAGTGCGAAGCCGGGCTGATCGGCAGCACCGTCTATGCGCGCCGCGACACGCCCGTGCACTCGCTGCTGCACGAGGCCTGTCACCTGATCGTGCTGCCGCCCGAGCGGCGTGCCGCGGTGCATACCGACGCGACCGATTCGGTGCCCGAGGAGGACGCCACCTGCTATCTGCAGATCCTGCTCGGCGACGCACTGCCCGGCGTGGGCCGCGACCGCATGATGGCCGACATGGATGCGTGGGGTTACACCTTCCGGCTCGGCTCGACGCGCGCCTGGTTCGAGCGTGACGCCGAAAACGCGGAAGCCTGGCTCGCCGAGCGCGGCCTGCTGCCCGGCGCGACGATCTAAGCGGATTGCGCAAGCCGCCGCGCGTCTTCATGCGGCTTTGCCCTTGCGGCTGCCGGTGGACAGGCACTAGCCTGCCCGCTCTCGATCGCCGCCGTTCCGAGGCCTCCCGATGAACCGCCAGCATGTCACTCCGCTCGCCGTCGCCCTGCTGCTCGCCCTCGGCGCCTGCCAGTCACCACCGCACAAGGCCGGGCAGACCGATGCGGACCGGCCAGCGGCCGCCGCGGCGAAGCCGGCACCAGGACCGGGCGACGCGGACCGTTTCATCGCCGGCGTGAACCGGCAGATCCGCGACAACTACGCGGAACAGACTGCGGCGCAGTGGGTCTCGGAGACCTACATCAATGCAGATACCGAACTGCTCGTCTCGAAAGCGAACGAGCGGGCGCTCGCGATGCTCTCGGCGAACATCGACAAGGCGCGCGAGTTCGCTGGCACCGATGGCCTTTCGCCACCCACACGGCGCAGCCTCGACCTGCTCAAGCTGCAGACCGCGATGCCAGCGCCGAAGGATCCGCAGAAACTCGCCGAACTGACCGCGATCGCCTCGCGACTCTCGGCAGCCTATGGCGCCGGCAAGTACTGCAAGGACCCGTCGAAACCCGACACCTGTCGCAATCTGAACCAGCTTTCGGACACGCTGGCCAGGAACCGCGACTGGAATGCCGACCTCGAGGCCTGGACCGGCTGGCACACGGTCGGTCGCGGCATGCGTCAGGATTACGTGCGCTTCGCCGAACTCGTCAACGAGGGCGCGCGCGAGATCGGCTATGCCGATGCGGGCGAGATGTGGCGGGCCGGCTACGACATGAGTCCTGCGACGTTCCGTGCGGAAACGGACCGTCTGTGGAGCCAGGTCGAGCCGCTGTATAGGGACCTGCAGTGCTATGCGCGCGGCCGGCTCGCGAAACGGTACGGCGCGAAGATGCCGACCGACGGCACGCTGCCCGCGCACGCGATGGGCAACATGTGGGCGCAGGACTGGTCGGCGCTGTATCCGCTGCTGCAGCCGTACCCGGGCGTGTCGAACCTCGACGTGGACAATGCCCTCAAGCGCCAGAAATACACGCCGCCGGCGATCGTGCACCGTGCCGAGGACTTCTACCGCTCGCTCGGCTTCCCGGCCCTGCCCGAATCCTTCTACGCCAACTCGCAGTTCGTGCGCCCGCGCGACCGCGAGGTCGTCTGCCATGCGAGCGCCTGGGATCTGAATCTCCAGGGAGACGTGCGCATCAAGATGTGCATCGACGTCGGCGAGGAGGATTTCCGCACCGTCTACCACGAGATGGGGCACATCTATTACTACCTCGCCTACAACCCGCTCGAACCGCTGTTCCAGTCCGGCGCACACGATGGCTTCCACGAGGCGATCGGCGATACCGTCCAGTTGAACCTCACGCCGGCCTATCTCAGCCGCATCGGCCTCGCCGGCGCGACGCGGCAGAGCGAGCAGGTCGTGCTCAATGCGCAGATGAAGCTCGCGCTCGAGAAGGTCGCCTTCCTGCCGTTCGGCAAACTGATCGACGAGTGGCGCTGGGGCGTGTTCGACGGCTCGATCAAGCCGGAGAACTACAACGCCGCGTGGTGGGCGCTCAAGCGCAAGTATCAGGGCGTGAGCCCCGCCGTGGCGCGCAGCGAGGATAATTTCGACCCGGGCGCCAAATACCACGTGCCGGCCAACACGCCGTACATGCGCTACTTCCTCGCGCATATCCTGCAGTTCCAGTTCCAGCGCGCGCTGTGCACCGCGGCCGGCCATCAGGGCCCGCTGCACGAATGCTCGATCTACGGCAACCGCGAGGCCGGCGCGAAGTTCTGGGCGATGCTGCAGAAGGGCGCCTCGCAGCCATGGCAGGACACGCTCGAAGGCCTGACCGGCCAGCGCGAGATGGATGCGAGCGCGATCCTCGACTACTTCGCCCCGCTGCATGCCTGGCTGAAGCAGCAGAACCAGGGCCGGGACTGCGGCTGGCAGAGCTGACGCGCGGCCGGCCACGTGATCCGCAGAGTCAGTTCCGGCGCGCGGGATTCGGCCACTCCGGATTCCGCGCGCGCCGCCGCGCCAGCGGAGCCCAGGCCCGCTTGACCGCAGCGCGGGCCGCTCGCGTAAGCTCGTGACCCCGGCGCAGCCCGCGCACAAGGACGAGAACGCCATGCAACGCTGGATCAAGCTCCACGACGGTCGCTACCTCGACGCCAGCCGCATCATGTACATCGGCAAGGTCGAGTCGTTTCCGCGCTACGACGAGGAAGGCAACGACCTGGGGCTCGGCTACTCGGTCAACATCGGCACCGAGCTTGCGCGCGAGCGCCACATCACCATCGCCGGCAGCAAGGAGGAAATCCTCGGCCTGCTGAAGAACCTGCTCGGCGCCACGTCCACCGGCTGAGCGGCTCAGAACGGCTCGGCCTCCTCGGCGTAGTCCTCGGGGCCGGCCGCCCGCTCGCGGGCGAGTTCGCGCCGCGCGAGGCGGCGATAGACGAGCCAGGCGACGAAACCTGCGACGGTCGAGACGGCCGCACCCGCTGCGAGCTTGCGCACGTCATCGCTCAGGTGCACCACGATCGCGCCGGCCAGTACCGCGTTGATCAGCAGGCTGACGAAGGCCTGCATCGATGACACGCCGCCGCGGCGCTCCGGGAAGCGGTCGAGCAGCAGCAGGGTCAGGGTCGGAAAGGTCAGCGAAATGCCGATCGCATGCAGGCCGATCGGCAGCACGGACCACGGCAGACGCGGTTCCGGAAACACGACGCTCGTCGCGAGGTTGAGCGCCGAGGCGCCGAGCATGATCGCGTAGCCGATGCCGACGGTGCGCTCGGCGCTGACCTTGCCGGCGAGCCGGCCGGACAGGAATGCACCGAGCATCATGCCGCTGATCGCGGGAATGAACAGCCACGCGAAGTGCTGTGGATCGAGATGCAGCAGATCGAGTACGAACGCCGGCGCAGCCGAGATGTAGACGAACAATGCGCTGAAGTTGCCGGTGCCGGCGATGGCCAGCGGCCAGAACTGCCGATCCCCCAGCATCCCGGCATAGCCCCGCAACAGGTTGCGCACGCTGAAGGGCTGACGCCGACCGTGCGGATGGGTCTCAGGCAGCCGCCAGACGCAGGCCAGCAGCAATACCCCGGCCCAAAGGGCGAGGAACCAGAAGATCCAGCGCCAGGTACCGGCCAGCAGCACCCAGCCGCCGATCAGTGGCGCGACCGCGGGCGCTATGCCGAACAGCAGCGAGATGCTCGCCATCAGCTTCTGCGCTTCCGGGCCATCGTACAGGTCGCGGATGATCGCGCGGCCGACGATCAGGCCGGCACCCGCCGACAGCCCCTGCAGCACACGGAACGCGAGCAACATGCCGAGTGAGGTCGAGAGCGCCGCACCGACCGCGGCGAGCGTGAACACGCCGACGCCGGCGAGGATCACGCCGCGGCGACCGAGGCTGTCCGAGATGGCCCCATGGAACAGCGACATGCCGGCATAAGCGATCAGATAGATCGACAGCGTCTGCTGCATCGCGGACGCACTCGCGCCGAATTCCGCCTCCACGGCCGGGAACGCGGGAAACAGCGTGTCGATCGAGAACGGGCCGAACATGGCCAGTGCGGCGAGCAGCACGGCCATGCCGGCATGACGGGCGCGGGAATGCATCGGAACGTCGCTGCGGATGGAACTGCATTCTAGCCGCTGACCGCCGATCCACGTGCTGCGGGTCGCGCGTCGCCGGGGACGTCGCCGATGCGCAGCCGCGCCTGTCGAGGCGCAGGCAGCAGCGCACTGCCTCCGCATGGATGTCGCCGCGAGGCTTGACGTGAGTCGCCACGCCCGCGCTAGCATCCTCGTGTACGGTACTGCCGCGCCCGGCGGCGCCGGTGTCGTCGCTTCCCGACCGGAGCCGAGCCCGCATGAATGCGCTTTCCTGGATCGCCATCGGCAGCGGCGCCGCCTGCGGCGCGTGGCTGCGCTGGATCCTCGGCCTGTTGCTCAACCCGTTGTTTCCGATCCTGCCGCTCGGTACGCTCGCGGCGAATCTCGGCGGCGGACTGCTGATGGGCATGGCGATGGCCTCGCTCGCGCAGTTTGAGAGCCTCGGCCCCGAATGGCGGCTGTTCGTGACCACCGGCTTCCTCGGCGGGTTGACCACGTTCTCCACGTTCTCGGCGGAATCCGCGACCCTGCTGCTGCGCGGCCAGTGGCCATGGGCCGCGGCGCACACCGTGCTGCATGTCGTCGGTGCGCTGCTCGCCGCGTTCGCGGGCATGGCGCTGGTCCGCCTCGTCCTGCGCACCTGAGGAGATCGCGATGACCGAACCCGCTCAGTCCGGCCTGCCGGGTGAACGCCTGGAGTTCTTCGTGCACGAGAGCGCCCGCCATGCCGGACGGCTGCTCTACGAGTGGTTGCTCGAGGAAGCCCGGCGTATCGGCCTGCCGGGCGGCTCGGCATTCCGCGCGGTGGCCGGCTTCGGCCGCCACGGCCTGCTGCACGAACAGCACTTCTTCGAGCTGGCCGGCACCCTGACGGTGAAGGTCGAGTTCCTGCTCGGCACGGCCGAGGCGGAGCGCCTGCTGACCCTCGTCCGCGAAGCCGGCGCCGCGGTCGTGTACGCACGCCATCCGGTCGAGTTCGGTCTGCTCGGCCGCGACGCTTGACTCCGGTACGGCGCACACCGGCCCGCTCGCCGCAGGGCCGTCGCGCTTAACCGTCCCTGCCGATTACGGCACAATCCGCGCCCCCGTCCGACGGGGCAAGCGAGTCACGCCCGATGCGCCTGCAAGCCAGTTTCGAACAGATCCCGCTCCGCGATTACGCCGAACGCGCCTACCTCGATTACTCGATGTACGTCGTGCTCGATCGCGCCCTGCCGTTCATCGGCGACGGACTCAAGCCGGTGCAGCGACGCATCGTGCATGCGATGAATGAACTCGGTCTCGATGCCGCGGCCAAGCCGAAGAAGTCCGCGCGCACCGTCGGCGACGTGATCGGCAAGTTCCATCCGCACGGCGATAGCGCCTGCTACGAGGCGATGGTGCTGATGGCGCAGCCGTTCTCGTACCGCTATCCG
>CAYYHP010000148.1:0-6373 GCA_964471815.1 uncultured Rhodanobacteraceae bacterium | reverse complement strand
CGCTCAGTGTGGCCAGTGTGTGGGCCAGCGCGCCCTCGGCGCGCTTGCGCTCGGTGATGTCGACGATCGCGGCGAGCACGCTGCGGCCCTCCGGCGTTTCCAGCGGGCTGAGGCCGATCTCGATCGGTACTTCGCTGCCGTCACGGCGCAGGCCGAACAGATCGCGTCCGGCGCCCATCGGCCGCGACTGCGGTGCGCGCATGAACATGTCGCGCAGACCGACGTGCGAGGCGCGGAAGCGCTCCGGCACGAGCACTTCGAGTGGCCGGCCGAGCAGCTCGCCGCGTGCATAGCCGAACAGCGTCTCGGCCTGGCTGTTCAGCAGCGCGATGCGGCCGCTCGAGGTGACCAGCAGGACGGCAGTCGGTGCGGCCTCGACGATCGCACGCAGGCGCTCCTCGGCACGCTTGTGCTCACTGATGTCCACCACCGACGCGAGTACGAAACGTCCGACCGGCGTATCCAGCGGCTTCAGGCCGATCTCGACTGGAATCTCCGTGCCGTCGCTGCGTAATGCATAAAGGTCGCGGCCGCGACCCATTGGGCGATTGCCGGGCAGGTCGAGGAATCCGGCCCGGTATTCCGGGTGTCGACCGCGGTAGCGCTCCGGAATCAGCATCTCGACCGGACGGCCGAGCAGGTCCTCGCGCCAGTAGCCGAACAGCTTCTCCGTGGACGCGTTGACCAGCACGATGCGCCCGTTGGTATCAATGAGCAGCACCGCATTCGGTGCGGCCTCGACCACCATGCGCAATACGCCGCCCGGCACGTCGGCCACGGAGGCCCACTCGAGCCTGCCATCCGCTCCGCTCGCCATATGCGCCTCCCCCTCGCTGGAGTGCCCTGGTCGGCGCGATCCTATACCCGAAGCGCGCCGCGTAGGTGAAGACGATAGCCTTGTGCAAATTGTCTGCCAACGGGAGGCGCATGCACCGCGCCATCCGGCGGACTTAGGCTCATTCGCCGAGGGTCAGCAGCGAGGCATTGCCGCCGGCGGCCGTGGTGTTGATCGTCAGCGTGCGCTCGGTGACGAAGCGCAGCAGGTAGTGCGGACCGCCGGCCTTCGGGCCAGTACCGGACAGGCCTTCGCCGCCGAACGGCTGCACGCCGACCACGGCACCGATCTGGTTGCGGTTGACGTAACAGTTGCCCACGTGCGCACTGCGGCTGATGCGCTCGATGGTCGAGTCGATGCGGCTGTGCACGCCGAGTGTGAGGCCGTAGCTGGTCGTGTTGATCGCCGCGATGACTTGGTCGAGCTCGCTGGCCTTCCAACGGATCACGTGCAGGACTGGACCGAACACCTCGCGCTCGAGCTGGGCGAGCGAGGCGATCTCGTACGCTCGCGGTGCGAAGAAGCTGCCATGCGCGCAGCCCTCGCCGAGCCTCACCTCGCGGATCAGGCGCGCCTCGCAGTTCATACGCTCGGCATGCGCGAGCAGCACCTGGCGTGCGTCCTCGTCGATCACCGGACCGACGTCGGTCGAGAGCAGGCCCGGATCGCCGACGACGAGCTCGTCCATGGCGCCGGCGAGCATCGTGATCACCTTGTCGGCGATGTCTTCCTGCACGAACAGCACGCGGGCGGCGGAGCAGCGCTGGCCGGCCGAATCGAACGCCGAGGTCACCGCGTCCTTGACCACCTGCTCGGGCAGCGCCGAGGAATCGGCGATCAGCGCATTCTGTCCGCCGGTCTCCGCGATCAGCGAGGCGATCGGTGCATTGCGCGCGGCGAGCGCACGGTTGATCGCCCAGGCCGTCTCGGTCGAGCCGGTGAACGCCACACCGGCGACGCGCGGATCGCGCGTGAGCGCCACGCCGACCGTGGCGCCGTCGCCCGGCACGAACTGCAGCACGGCCTCGGGCACGCCGGCCTCGTGCAGCAGCTTGACCGCGGCATGGCCGATCAGGGTGGTCTGCTCGGCCGGCTTCGCGATCACCGCGTTGCCGGCGGCGAGGGCGGCGACCACCTGGCCCGAGAAGATCGCCAGCGGGAAGTTCCACGGGCTGATGCAGACGAACACGCCGCGCCCGTGCAGCGAGAGCTGGTTGGTTTCGCCGGTCGGGCCCTGCAGGTTCTCCGGCTGGCCCATCAGCCTGCGCGCGAGACCGGCGTAGTAGCGGCAGAAGTCCACCGCCTCGCGTACCTCCGCGACCGCGGCCGGCACGGTCTTGCCGGCCTCGCGCACGGCGAGTGCGATGAACTCGGCGCGGCGCGCTTCGAGCAGGTCGGCCGCGTACTCGAGCACCTTGGCGCGCGAGGCGGCCGGCAGACGGTCCCAGTCGCCCTGCGCGGCGACAGCATTGGCGAGCGCGCGCTCGACCGTCGCCGCGTCGGCGGCCTGCCAGCGACCGATGACCTGGCGACGATCGGCCGGGTTGGTCACCTCGTGCAGGGCGCCGCCGGACGACACGCCCGGCACGAGCGGCGTCGCGGTCCACTGCGGCGGGATGCTGGCGATGGCCTCGGCCAGCGCCTTCAGTTCATTGTCATTGGCAAGATTGATGCCCATCGAATTCTTCCGTTGTTCGCCGTAGATGCCGGCCGGCAGCGGGATGCGCGGGTGCGGCTTGGTGGTGAAGTGGCGCACGACCTCGACCGGGTCGGCGACGAGTTCCGCGATCGACAGGTTCTCGTCGACGATGCGATTGACGAAGCTGGTGTTCGCGCCGTTCTCGAGCAGGCGACGCACCAGGTAGGGCAGCAGATCCTCATGACTGCCGACCGGGGCGTATACGCGGCACGGTACGGCGAGGTTCTTTGCGCCGATCACCTCGGCATACAGGTCGGTGCCCATGCCATGCAGGCGTTGGAATTCGAACGGCCGGCCGCGCGCCATGTGATGGATCGCCGCGATGGTGTGCGCGTTGTGCGTGGCGAAGGCCGGATAGAACAGCTCGCCGTGGTCGAACAGGCGGCGCGCGCAGGCGAGGTAGGAGACGTCCGTATTCGGCTTTCGCGTGTACACCGGATAGCCGGCGTGGCCGCTTTCCTGGGCGCGCTTGATCTCGGAATCCCAGTACGCGCCCTTGACCAGACGCACGCAGAAGCGCCGCCCGACCCTGCGCGCCTGCTCGGCGAGCCAGTCGATGACGAACGGCGCGCGCTTCTGGTACGCCTGCACGGCGAGGCCGTAGCCGTGCCAGCCGTCGAGCGACGGATCGGCATGCACGGCCGCGATCACGTCGAGCGAGAGTTCGAGGCGGTCGGCCTCCTCGGCATCCACGGTGAGTCCGATGCCCTGCGCCTTCGCGAGCCGGGCGAGCTCGAGCAGCTTCGCGGTCAGCTCGCGCATCACGCGTGTCCGCTTGCCGACCTCGTAGCGCGGATGCAGCGCGGACAGCTTGATCGAGATGCTCGGTGCATCGAGCACGTCGGCATACGGTCCGCGCGCGCCGAGCGCCGCGATCGCATCCTTGTAGGCGCGGTGGTAGCGCTCGGCGTCCGGTGCGGTCAGCGCGGCCTCGCCGAGCATGTCGTAGGAGTGCCGGTAGGCGCGGTTATCCTTGTCGGCCGCGCGGTCGAGTGCTTCGCCGATCGTGCGGCCCATGACGAACTGGTGACCCATGATGCGCATCGCCTGGCGCACCGCGAGGCGCACGACCGGCTCGCCGGCGCGGCCGACGAGGCGCTTCAATGCGCCGACGAAGTTGCGCTGCGTTTCCTCGGCGAGCGTGACGAGCCGGCCGGTCAGCATCAGGCCCCAGGTGCCGGCATTAACCAGTACCGAGTCGCTCCTGCCGAGGTGCGCTTCCCAGTTCGCCTCGCCGAGCTTGTCCGAGATCAGCCGGTCCGCGGTGTCCTTGTCTGGGATGCGCAGCAGCGCCTCGGCCACGCACATCAGCAGCACGCCCTCCTCGGAGGAGAGGTCGTACTCGCGCATGAAGGACTCGACGGCCGATTGCTGGCCGACCTTGGCGCGTACGCGCGCGACCAGCTCGGCGGCGCGGGCCAGCACGAGATCGCGCTCGGCGGGCGGCAGCGCGGCCTGCGCGAGCATGTCATTGACGGCTTCGGTCTCGTCGCGGACGTAGGCGGCGGTGATGCGGGCACGGGCGGCATCGGCCGCGCCGGGAAGCTCGGGGCTGAGGATCGGGGTCACGGGAGGTCTCGGATACAGGCGGGCCGGAAGGCCAGAATCCGGCATGGCGGGGCCGCGATTGTAGGCCGCTCCCGCAGGGCGGCCAAGGCCGTGTGAAACGAAGCGGCGACGCCGATTCCCGCCGCGTCCGCCCGGTGTGGCGGATGCCGCGCGGAAGGGCTCGCTGCATGCTGCAGCGCGGCGGGACCGTCACGGCAATTCTGCGTATTTTCCGGGCCGGGGTTTGTTGCTGGTAGTGACCCGAATCATTATCATTTGAATTCTAATGTGCTAGGCCGGCGATGATCGAGGTCGAGGCGCCGCTCGCGGGACAGCTCCGGTTCGCGTTGCGGTTGCGACCCAACCGCTCGCTGTCGCGGCGCGGGCTCACGGTTTTCTCGGGTTGGCTGATTGCGGCCATGCTGGTGACGGCGCTGATCAGCGCATCGCAGGGGAACGTGCTCGCGCCCTTGTTTGCGGCGGGCGAGTCGGCGCTGGTCGCCTGGGTAATGCATCTCGCGTGGCGCCGCGGCGACCGTGAGGAGCGCATCACCCTCGACCGCGACAGCCTTGTGGTGGCGAGTGCACCGGATGCGGTGCCGCGGCACTTCCATCCGTACTGGGTGCGAGTGCTGCTCAAGCCGGGGCGGGGCGGGACACAGCGGCTCGTGCTGACCTCGCACGGTCATGAGGTCGAGATTGGAGCCTTCCTGGTCGAGGACGAGCGCAGTGAACTCGCGCGTCGCCTCGCTGCGCTGATCGCGCAGGTATCGGACAAGGCAGACAGTGGATACGGATTCGCAGGCGCAAGGTGATGGCAATGACCTATCGGGGAACTTCGCGTGTCGGCAGGGGCCTGCTGGCAGCGGCATCGGCGCTGATGGCGGGAGTGGCTTCCGCTATGCCCGCGCCGTGGCAGCTCAACATGACGCCCGGCGTCACGGAGACGGCGCACAACGCTTACCAGATGCACATGATCGCACTCTGGATTTGCGTGGTGATCGGCGTGCTGGTGTTCGGCGCGATGTTCATCGCCATCTTCCGTGACCGCAAGTCGCGTGGTGCCGTGCCGGCGACCTGGAGCCACAACACCAAGGCCGAGATCGTCTGGACGATCATCCCGATCGTGATCCTCGTGAGCATGGCGATGCCCGCGACGCGCATGCTGGTCGCCGAGGCCGACACCAACAATGCCGAGATGACCATCCAGGTCACCGGCTATCAGTGGAAGTGGCGCTACCAGTATCTCGACTACCAGGGCAAGCCGGCGCGCGTGAACTTCGTCTCGCGCCTCGATGCGGACAGCGACCGTACGCGCCAGCTCGACTCGGGTCTGGACCCGCATGCCGTCAAGGCCGACGGCGAGCAGGCCTATCTGCTCAACGTCGACAAGCCGCTGGTCGTGCCGACCCACACCAAGATCCGTTTCGTGCTGACCGCCGACGACGTCATCCACGCCTGGTGGGTGCCTGCGTTCGGCTGGAAGTCGGACGCCATCCCCGGAATCATCAACGATGCCTGGGTGAACATCGAGCAGCCCGGCATCTATCGTGGCCAATGCGCCGAGCTCTGCGGCCAGGACCATGCCTTCATGCCGATCGTGGTCATCGCCAAGCCGAAGGCCGAATTCGAGCAGTGGCTCGCCGCCGAACAGGCCAGCCTCGACAAGGCCGCCGCCACCGCCCAGATCGCCGCTCCCGCGCCGGCCGCTGCCGGCCCGCAGGGCTAACCCGTTCGCAGAGGTCACCAGTCATGGCCAGCCACGCCGCCGTCCACCACGACGCGCACGATCACAAGCCCGAGGGCTTCCTCGACCGCTGGGTGTTCACCACGAACCACAAGGACATCGGGACGCTGTACCTGGTGTTCTCGTTCATCATGTTCTGCATCGGCGGAGCGATGTCCGGCGTGATCCGTGCCGAACTCCTGAAGCCCGGCATGCAGTTCGTGCAGCCCTATTTCTTCAACCAGATGACCACCGTGCACGCGCTGGTCATGATCTTCGGCGGCGTGATGCCGGCCTTCGTCGGCCTGGCGAACTGGATGGTGCCGCTGATGATCGGCGCGCCGGACATGGCGCTGCCGCGCATGAACAACTGGTCGTTCTGGATCATGCCGTTCGCGTTCACGCTGCTGCTGCTGACCCTGTTCCTGCCGGGCGGCGCACCGGCCGGCGGCTGGACGCTGTATCCGCCGCTGTCGCTGCAGGGCGGCTACTCGGTCGCCTTCGCGATCCTCGCCATCCACATGATGGGCATCAGCTCGATCATGGGCGCGATCAACATCATCGC
>CAYYHP010000147.1:0-6427 GCA_964471815.1 uncultured Rhodanobacteraceae bacterium | reverse complement strand
CCGGCGCAATGCAGGACATGGCCTGGTCCGCGTCCTGCCACCGCTCACGCTGACCGAAACCCTGATGTTCCGCTTGATCGGCGCCGGCTTCGCGCTGCTGACCCTGACCCTGGTGACCGGCGCGCTGTTCGTTGAGAACCTGTTCGCCCAGCACCTCGCCCACAAGACCGCGCTCTCGGTCGCCGCCTGGCTAGTATTCGGTACCCTGCTCTATGGCCGCTGGCGCTACGGCTGGCGCGGCCGGCGTGCGGTACGCCTAACCCTGATCGGCATGTCCGTGCTCGTGCTCGCGTTCTTCGGCTCGAAGTTCGTGCTCGAACTCATCCTGCGCCGACCGTCCTGAGCTTGACAGACCGGGTCGCGCGCGCAGAATCGCCGCATCATTCCCATTTGCCCACTCTAGGGATGGCGTTGCCGATGAGCCAGGACAACTCCGGTGCCGATCGCCGCCGCTTCCACCGCTTCAACATCGAAGGCTCGGTACGCCTCTATTCGGGCAACGCGATGTGGGAAACGCGGCTCGTGGATATTTCCCTCAAGGGCGTGCTGATCGAACGCCCGGCCGAGTGGAACGGCAAGGTCGGTGGCACATACCGCATGGATCTGCGCATCAACCAGAGCGTGATCATCTCGATGGGCGTGAGCGCCGCGCACATCATGCCGCACCGCATCGGCTTTCGCTGGGATCGCATCGACCTCGACAGCTTCGCGCAGTTGAAGCGGCTCGTGGAACTGAACCTCGGCGATCCGGATCTGCTCAACCGCGAGCTGTCGGCACTCGGTTAGGAACCGGCGCCGGCTCCATCGCGCCGGCCGCGCTGCATCAGACGACCGCCGTGATCGCTTCGGCGAGGCGCTCGACCCCGATCACTTCCATCTCGCCGATCCGCCCCTTCTTCGGCGCATTGGCCTTCGGCACGACGGCTTTCAGAAATCCGTGCGTCGCGGCCTCCTTGAGCCGTTCCTCGCCATTCGGCACCGGGCGGATCTCGCCCGAGAGGCCGACCTCGCCGAACGCGACGAGCTTCTCCGGCAGGGCGCGATCGCGAAAGCTCGACAGCACGGCGAGCAGCACCGGCAGGTCGGCCGCGGTCTCCTGCACGCGAATGCCGCCGACCACATTCACGAACACGTCCTGGTCGTAGACCTGGATGCCGCCGTGACGATGCAGCACCGCTAGCAGCATGGCCAGACGATTCTGCTCGAGACCAAGCGCCACCCGGCGAGGATTCGCCAGCGGCGACTGGTCGACCAGCGCCTGCACCTCGACCAGCAGCGGCCGCGTGCCTTCGCGCGTGACCATGACCGCGCTGCCGGGCGTCGGCCCGGCATGCGCAGAAAGGAAGATGGCCGACGGGTTCGGCACCTCGCGCAGCCCCCTGTCGGACATCGCGAACACGCCAAGTTCGTTGACCGCGCCGAAGCGGTTCTTGAACGCGCGCAGCACACGAAACCGGCTGCCCGACTCGCCCTCGAAGTACAGCACCGCATCGACCATGTGCTCGAGCACGCGCGGCCCGGCGATGCCGCCCTCCTTGGTGACGTGGCCGACCAGGAACACGCTGGTACCGCTCTCCTTGGCGAAGCGGGTGAGCTTCGCCGCCGACTCGCGCACTTGGCTGACCGAACCCGGTGCGGCGGTAAGCAGCTCGGTCCAGATCGTCTGGATCGAATCGACGACCAGCACGCGCGGTCGCTCGGCCGCGGCCTGCTCGACGATCCGCTCGATGCAGGTCTCGGCGAGCGCACGCAACGGTGCGAGCGGCAGACCGAGCCGGCGTGCCCGCGACGCCACCTGGGCGAGCGATTCCTCGCCAGTGACGTACAGGCCGCTCAGGCGCTCGCCGAGCGCTCCGAGCATCTGCAGGAGCAGCGTGGACTTGCCGATGCCCGGATCGCCGCCGATCAGCACCACCGAACCATCGACGAGCCCGCCGCCCAGCACACGATCCAACTCGCCGATGCCGATCGAGGTACGCACCTCGGCCTGTTCGGCGACCACGGCGAGCGGCTGCACGCGCGCCGCCCCGGCCGCGTCGCCTGCATAGCCACCGCGCCGCGCCGCGGCCATCGGCCGGACCGGAGACACGCTGAACTCGCTCAGCGCATTCCAGGCGCCGCACTCGGCGCATTGCCCCTGCCAGCGCACATGCTCGGCACCGCATTGACTGCAGACGTAGGCGGTTTTCGATTTGGCCATGCTTCGATCCACCTCCGCAGCAGAAAAATAAATCGATCATAAGCCGCGGCAAGATGCGCAAATTACCCGACCAACATACGGCGTTCGAAAATCGGGGCTGATGCTAGCATCGCCACGTCCTTTCGGACATTCACCACCGACGTGACGAATGCGTCACAACCAACGGGAGAAACTCATGCGCTCGACTTCCTTCCTGCTCGGCATAACCGTCCTCTTCGCCATCGGATGCGGCGTGGGCCATGCCGCATCGAAAACGCCCAAGAGCCCATACGACTGCGTCAGCGCATGCAGCTACGAGCTACACGCCTGCACTCAGGCTGCCGACCGATCACTCGGCAACATCAGCGCCGAGAAGGCGGCGTGCTACAGAAACTACGCCACGTGCAAGGCACGCTGCGGACAATGAAACTACCCGCAGCGGCTGGCATGACATGCCCGGAATCATGATACGGGCAGGATAAACCCATGATCGGTTCTGCCGATAACCGACCGAGCCGCATCAGGACGGGCGACTCGGTCTTTTTTCGGCGCTAGTATTCAGTATTTCCATTTCAACCGCTGTCCTCGACGAAAAATACCCGTTTCGTCATGCCGCAGGTCAGATCGTAGGAAATCGTGCCCGCCTGCGCGGCGACACGTTCGACCGGCAGTTCCGGCCCCCAGAGCACCACGCGGTCGCCGACCAGGGCGTCAGGCACTCCGCGGAGATCGATGGTGATGAGATCCATCGACACGCGGCCGACCAGGCACGCGCGTCGGCCGCGCACGAGCACCGGCGTACCGGAGGCAGCGCTGCGCGGATAGCCGTCGCCGTAGCCGATTGCGGCGACACCGATGGGCATGTCCTCGGGGCAGCGCCAGGTCGCGTTGTAACCGATCGGCTCGCCACGGGCGAGCCGGTTGATCGCAATCAGGCGCGTGGACAGCGTCATCGCCGGTGCGAAGCCCAATTCGGCCCCCGTGCGGCCCGCGGCGACCGAGAGACCGTAGAGGATGCCGCCGGTGCGCACCCAGTCACCGCGTGCCGCAGGCCAGCCGAGCACCCCGGCCGAGTTTGCCAGGCAGCGTTCGCCGGGCAGGCCGTGCGTGGCGGCCTCGAAACGCGCGATCTGCGCCGATGTCGTGGTGCCGTCGAACTCCTCCGAGGCGGCGAAATGGGTCATGAGCGCGATGTCAGGATCGATCGAGCTCAACGCGCGCAGGCGTGCATGCACGTCGCACACGCGCTCCGGCGCGAAGCCGAGGCGGTGCATGCCGGAGTCGATCTTCAACCAGACACGCAGCGGGCGCGGATCGCCGTCGGCCTCGAGCCAGGCGAGCTGAGAATCATGGTGGATCACCGCATCGAGCCGCAGGCGGCGCATCTCGGCGAGGTCGGCCGGCTCGTCCGGGCCGCTCAATACGACGATGCGCTGCGCGAATCCCGCCGCACGCAGGCGCTGGCCATCGGCGATCGCCGCCACACCGAACGCATCGGCATCGGCGAGCACGCGCGCGACCCGCTCGAGACCGTGGCCATAGCCATCGGCCTTGATCACGGCCATGACCTTCGCGCCCCGGGCGAGATCACGGATGCGCGCGAGGTTGGTGCGCAGCGCGCCGAGATGGATAGTGGCGACGGCAGCGCGACTCATGGGCGCGTTCGGCGGTACGGATCTACGTCACGGCGGTGCCGTGGGGCAGGCAACCCGCTCACTCGTAGGAGCCCAGGTACGAATCCGGCGCGTAGTTCTCGAACTTCGTGTACTGGCCGAGGAAGGTCAGCTTCACGGTGCCGGTCGGGCCGTTGCGCTGCTTGCCAATGATGATCTCCGCAAGCCCCTTGTCGGGCGATTCCTGGTTGTAGTACTCGTCGCGGTAGATGAACATTATGACGTCGGCATCCTGCTCGATGGCGCCGGACTCGCGCAGGTCGGCCATCACCGGGCGCTTGTCGGTGCGCTGCTCGAGCGAGCGGTTCAACTGCGAGAGCGCGATCACCGGCACGTTCAGCTCCTTCGCGAGGGCCTTCAGGCTGCGGGAGATTTCTGAAATTTCGGTGGCGCGGTTCTCCTTGTTGCCGGGCACCTGCATGAGCTGCAGGTAGTCGATCACGATCAGGCCTAGATCGTGCTCGCGCTTGAGCCGGCGCGAACGCGCGCGCAGCTCCGACGGCGACAGCGCCGGCGTGTCGTCGATGAAGATCCGGGTCTCCGACAGCAACGTGATCGCGCTGGTCACGCGCGGCCATTCCTCTTCCTGCAGATCGCCGGTGCGCAAATGCTGCTGGTTGATGCGGCCCATCGACGAGATCAGACGAAAGGCGAGCTGCGAGGCCGACATCTCCATCGAGAACACGGCCACCGCCTTCTTGGTCTTGAGTGCGGCGTATTCGGCCATGTTCAGCGAGAACGCGGTCTTGCCCATTGACGGACGCGCGGCGACGATGATCAGGTCGGCCGGCTGCAAGCCGGCCGTCATCTCGTCGAGGTCGGTGAAGCCGGTCGGCATGCCGGTTACCGCGCCGCGGTTCTCGTAGCGCTGGTGCAGGATCTGGAACGCTTCCTTGACCGCGTTGCGCATCGCGACGAAACCCTTGCGTCCGCGCGCGCCGGACTCCGCGATGCGGAACACCTTCTGTTCCGCGGACTCGAGGATCTCCTGGGTGCTGCGGCCTTCCGGTTGGAAGCCGTCACCGGCAATCTCGGTACCCGCATCGATCAGCTGGCGCAGCACGGACTTCTCGCGCACGATCTCGGCGTAGGCGAGGATGTTCGCCGCGCTCGGCGTCGCGTTGGCGAGCTGCAGCACATAGGCCGAACCGCCGGCGAGTTCGGCGAGACCGTTCGACTCGAACCACTCGCCGAGCGTGACCGCGTCACACGGCATGCCCTTGTTCGAGAGTTCCGCGATCGCGCGGAAGATCAGGCGGTGGTCCCTGCGATAGAAGTCGTCCTCGACGAGCTTGTCGGCGACGCGGTCCCAGGCCTCCGGGGCGAGCATGAGGCCGCCGAGCACGGCCTGCTCGGCTTCGAGAGAGTGCGGCGGCACGCGCAACGCATCGATGCGCGCGGCAGGCTTGCGGTCGGCGATGACGGACATGGTCGGGAGCGGGGGGCGGGGGGCGATACCGATCATGCAAAGGCGCGTCTCGCAAGTCGAGACAACAAGCTGTGGACAGCCTGTGGAACCCCTGAGGAAGTTCAGATGTTCCATGCGCCAGGGACGGCGTTCCGCGCATCCAGCGCGCAAGCGCTCGATGCCGCATAGCCGAGTTCGCACCCGTACCGAACCCGGTGCGGGCCGATAGGCCCGACATGGATTCGTTCAAATCCCTGCGCAAATCGCCATTGGCGCTTGCGTGCCACCGAAACGACGACGGGCGCCACCGGGGCGCCCGTCGTCGCGATCGCAGTTCCGCCCTGGGCGGAAACAGCTGGATCAGTCGGCCGCGGCGACCACGACCTTGACTGCGGTGTGCACGTCGGCGTGCAGATGGATCTGCACTTCGAACTCGCCGATGTGGCGCAGCGGGCCCTCGCCCATGACGACTTCGCTCTTCTCGAGCGGCTTGCCGGCAGCGGTGAACGCCTCGGCGATGTCGCGCGGGCCGACCGAGCCGAACAGCTTGCCCTCGAGGCTCGCATTGGCCTTGATCGTAACCGAGGCGCCTTCCAGGGCCGCCTTGCGCGCTTCGGCGCCAGACAGGATCTGATTGGCCTTGGCCTCGAACTCGGCGCGGCGCTTCTCGAATTCGGCGACGTTCGTCGGCGTGGCCGGCACGGCCTTGCCCTGCGGCACGAGGTAGTTGCGGCCATAGCCCGGCTTGACCTTGACCTTGTCGCCGAGGTTGCCGAGGTTCTTCACTTTCTGCAGGAGGATGAGTTCCATGGTGTGATTCCCGATTCGTTAGCACCGGAACGCCGGTGCAGCGCGTGGTTGTCCGAATCGCAGGCGCCGGCTCGCCACGAGAGCGATGCCGGGTTGCCGGCGGGAGACGCCGTGCGCCCCGAACGCGGTCGGAGCGCGCGGATCCGCTGCGCGCCAGGCGCAGCGGCCCGGATCAGTGGTTGTCGCAGTACGGCAGCAGGGCGAGGAAGCGTGCGCGCTGGATCGCCTTGGTCAGCTGGCGCTGGTAGCGCGCCTTGGTGCCGGTGATGCGGCTCGGCACGATCTTGCCGGTCTCGCCGAGATACTGGCGCAGGGTGTTGAGATCCTTGTAGTCGATCTCCTTCACGCCCTCGGCAG
>CAYYHP010000146.1:0-6429 GCA_964471815.1 uncultured Rhodanobacteraceae bacterium | reverse complement strand
CGAGCCGTTGTGATAGGACATCGGGTTGTAGCGCGCCGCATCGCTGCCCAACGTACGCACGCCCCAGCCCGAGAACATCTCCGGCGCCATCAGGGTCGCTGCGAGACGCGCGGCACGCAGCGGCTCGACGAGGCCGGTCCACAGGCAGTGGCCGGCGTTCGAGCTGCGCACACGACACGGCCGTTTCGCGCCGTCGAGCGCCAGCACGGGGCAGCCGAGCTCGTCATCCCAGAACGCCGCATCGAACCGCACACGCAACGCGGCAGCCCGGCGCTCGAGCCGCGTCGCCCTATCCGCCTCGCCGAGATGACGCATGAGGCCGGCTGCCTCGCGCCACGCCGCATACACATAACCCTGCACCTCGCATAGCGCTATCGGCGGTGCGGCGAGCGTGCCGTCCGCATGCGAGACGGCATCGCAGGAATCCTTCCAGCCCTGGTTGCCGAGGCTGTCCGGTCCGCGCGGGCGGTACTCGACGAAGCCATCCCCATCCGCATCGCCGTAGCGCTCGATCCAGGCGAGTGCGGCGAGCAGGTTCGGCCATAGTTCGCGGATCAGTTCGAGATCGCCGGTGCGCCGGTGATAGGCGCCAGCGAGCATCACGAACAGCGGCGTGGCATCCACCGAACCGTAATAGCGTGCGAACGGCACCTCGCCGAGCGCGGCCATCTCGCCGCTGCGCAGCTCGTGGAAGATCTTGCCCGGTTCGGCATCGCGTGCGGCATCCTCTTCGCTGGCCTGGTTCGCGGCGGCGACGCGCAGCACACCGCGCGCGAGTTCCGGCGCGAGCCAGAGCGTCTCCAGCGCGGTCAGCAGGCCATCGCGTCCGAATGCGGTGTTGTACCAGGGCACGCCGGCATACGGGTACGGTCCGTGCGGCGTGTCGGCGATGAGCGAGGCGAGATCGGCCTGGGCGCGCTGGATCCAGCGATCGAAACGCTGGTGACTGGTGCGCACGACGGCGAGCCGCGCGCCGGACTCGCGCAGCGCACGCGTGCGCGCGACGAGCGCCTCGCGGCGGCGCAGGGGATTTGCCGGCACCTCGTCCTCGCGGCACAGCACCGAGCAGCCGACACGCCGGCGCTCGCCCGGCGCGAGGCGCAGCCGAAAGGTCGCGACACCGGCGCCGAGGCGCTCCGGCGGTGGTTCGAAAGCGAACTCGCTGTGTCGCGTGCGACCGTCGAGGCCGACATACGTGAAAACCAGGCGATCCGACGCACGCTGTGGCGGCAATGTCTGACCCCGCCGTGCGCGCGGTGTGCCGCGCACCTCGAAGATGTCGTGGAAGTCGCAGGCGAGGTGCAGGCTCACCGCCAGGTCGTGGGCCGCCTGATCGTAGTTGGCGATGCTGAGCTCGTCGTAGTGCACGCCGACGTGCACGAGCTTGTCGCGGCGCAGGTGGATCACACCCTGCGGGACGGGTGCGCCCTCCGCGTCGAGCAGGACCGGATTGGTCAGATCGACGCTGAGCGCCTCGTTGCTCTCGCGCAGCGCGGACGACAGGAGCAGCGGACGGCGTCCGCCGAGGCGCAGGTCGAGCCCGGACACGTAGCGCGTGTCGCGATGATAGAGACCCTGCACCGTACTCATCGCGTGGATGTCGCCCCAGCGATCGAACACCGCGAAGGTGTCGCCATGATTCAGCACCCACGCACGATCATCGGCATAGCTCGAATCCGCAGCGATGTAGTAGCGGTCACCGTGGCGGATGATGTCTTCGCCGACCGTGTCGTTCATGCCGCGCCCTCGCCTGCCCCGGCCGGCGTGTCGTGGACGAGCCGCCCGGCGCTGCGGATGGACGCCTGCCATGCCGCCGGCAGACCGGCCGCCGCGCGCGCGTGCCGCGCGGCGAGGCGCGCGTACAGGTCGAGATAGTCCCGCGCCATGCGCTCGGCCGTGAATCGCGCCGCGAACGCGGCACGACAGTCCTGCCGTCGGATCGCTCCCAGATGCCTCACCGCTTCGATTGCCGCCTCGATGGAGTCGACGATGTAACCGCTGCGGCCGTGCTCGATCACTTCCGGCACCGAGCCGCGCCGGAACGCGATCACCGGCGTGGCGCAGGCCAGGGCCTCGATCATCACCAGACCGAAGGGTTCCGGCCAGTCGATCGGGAACAGCAGCGCATGGGCCTCGCCGAGAAAGGCCTGCTTGTCGGCCTCGCCGATCTCGCCGAGGAACTCGACACCCGGCAGCGCGAGGAGCGGACGGATCTCGCGCTCGTAGTAATCGCGATCGGCCGGGTCGATCTTCGCCGCGATCCGCAACGGCAGGCCGGCACGCCGTGCGATCGCGATCGCACGGTCGACACGCTTCTCCGGCGAGATTCGGCCGAGGAAGGCGAGATAGCCGCCGCGGCCCGCACCCGCCGCGAAACGATCCTGCGGCAGGCCGTGAGGCACGTTGCCGATCCAGTTCGCCATCGGCAGCGGCCGACGCTGCGCGGTCGAAATCGACACCACCGGCTCATGACGGAAACGCCCGTAGAGGAACTCCAGGTCCGGCAGATCGAGCCGCCCGTGCAGCGTGGTCAGCCGCGCACGGCGCAGTAGCGGTGCTTGCGGGAAATGCAGGTAGTCGGTGTGAAAATGGATCACGTCCAACTCGTCGGCGCGATCGAGCACGGCCTGATGATGCAGGACGTGCCAGAGCATCGGATCGCGTGCGGCACTGCCGAGACGCAAGGCCTCGGGGCAGGTCGCCACCAGCCGCGCGGTGGTGCGCGAATCGCCGGAAGCGAACAGGGTCACGTCGTGGCCGAGCGCGACCAGCGTCTCGGTCAGCGTGGACACCACACGTTCCGTGCCGCCGTACAACCGCGGCGGGACCGACTCATACAACGGCGCGACCTGGGCGATGCGCATGACGGGCATCCAAATGCACACAACCGTGCATGTCACGGGCCAACATGGCGCACGACGCGTGTCATCGCATCGATCGCGCAGGAAACGATCTATCGCGGTCGCTGTCGGCGGCGCAGGAGGCCCGCCCGGCGTGGCCGTCGTCCCGTGCCACCGCGGTGTGCCTTGACGGCACCCGCGCGACATGGCTCAGTGCCGGCCCCGACGGAAGGAAGATGCGATGGCTCCGATTCCCCGCGGCTTCGACGGCGAAGCGGCACGCCGGCACCTGGCGCGGCGCGATCGCGCACTCGGCGCGTGGATGCGCCGGATCGGCCCGCTCGAGCACGATTTCTCCAGACCGCTCCATCCGGTCGATGCGCTGGCGCGGGCGATCCTCTACCAGCAGCTCTCCGGCAAGGCGGCCGCCACGATCGTCGGCCGCGTCGAGCGTGCGATGGGTGCGAAACGCTTCGATGCGCAGGCGATCGCCCGGCTCGACGACGATGCGCTGCGCGGCTGCGGCGTATCGCGCAACAAGATCGCCGCCTTGCGCGATCTCGCCGCGAAGGCGATCGAGGGCGTGGTGCCGACGCCGCGCCGGCTCGCGTGCATGGCCGACGCCGAGATCGTCGAGCATCTCGTCCAGGTGCGCGGCATCGGGCGCTGGACGGTCGAGATGATGCTGATGTTCCGGCTCGGCCGGCCGGACGTGCTGCCCGTACACGACCTCGGCGTGCGCAAGGGCGCGCAGGTCGTGCGCGGGCTGGACGCCCCACCCGCGCCGCGCGATCTCGAAGCGCTTGGCGAATGCTGGGGTCCGTACCGCACGCTGGCGAGCTTCTATCTATGGAAGATCGCCGACGCCGCGCAGCAGACCACCGTGCCGACACCACGCTCGCAGGAATGAGCCCGACGCGTACCTGGAGCACGGCGGAAGCCGAGGCCGTGCTGCATCGCTTCGTCGCGGAGCGCAGCGCGCATGGCCTCGGTCCCGCGCTCGCGGATCTCGTCGCACGCCTCGCCGACGCGGATGAATTAAGCTGGCTGCGGGTGGCCGACCTGCTGTTCGCGCGGCGCGAGGCCCCATTCGCCGTGCCGCTGCTGGACGCCGCATCGCGCCGGCATCCCGCCTCGATCGCATTGCGCTACCGGCTCGGCAACGCCCGACGTCTGGCGGGCGATGCACCGGGCGCCGAGCGCGAGCTGCGCGCGGTGATCGAGTCGGCCCCCGATCACACGGACGCCGCGCTGTCGCTGGCGTTCCTGCTGCGCGAGCAGGGTCGCCTGGATGCCGCCAGCGATACCATTCTCGGATTGTGGCGCCGCCACCCGCGCACGCCGGAGCATGTGCTGCGGATCCTGCGCTTCCTCGTCGAATGCCAGCGGCACGCGCGCGCCGAAGAAGTAGCCGCCGCGGCGCTGGCACTCCATCCCGACGATCCCGCACTGAACGAACTCGGCGGCGAGATCGCACAGGCGCTCGGTCGCTTTGAAACGGCCGCCACGCGCCTGCGGCGTGCGCTCGCGTGCGATCCGGGCCGTGCGGCGGCCTGGCTGCGGCTCGCGCATACGCGCCGGTTTGCCTCGACCGACGATCCGGATCTCGGCCGTTTCGCCCGTGCGCTCGACGATCCCGCGGCAGCCCCCGAGGTCGCGGTCTGTGTCAGCTTCGCGCTCGGCAAGGCGCTGGATGATCTCGGCGAGCGCGCGCAGGCAGCGGCCATCCTCACCGAGGCTAACCGGCGCCAGCGCGCGCTCGCACCCTGGGCGCGCACGGCCTGGGAAGCGACCGTCGCCGCGCGCCTCACCGCGCCGGCCCTGCCCGCCGTCGCGACCGATCCGGCGTTCCGGCCGGTATTCGTCGTCGGCCTGCCGCGCAGCGGCACGACCCTCGTCGCCAGCCTGCTGGCGCGTCATCCCGAAGTGCGCAACCGCGGCGAGCTGAACTGGATCGACGCACTCGCGCGCCACCTCGGCGGAACGTCCGAGCGTGCCGTGCTCGCCCAGGCTGCCGATCTCGTGCGTGCGCAGATGCGCCAGGACGACGCGCCTGCGCGCGTGTACATCGACAAGAACCCGATGAACTTCAGCCATCTCGCCCTGATCGCGGCGCTGTTCCCGGACGCACGCGTGATCCGCTGCCGGCGCGACCGGCGCGATACCGCGCTGTCGCTGTGGATGCAGCATTTCGCGCACGCCGACATGGCCTGGGCTTACGACTTCGCGGACATCGCCGCTGTCGCCGACGACGAGGCACGACTGGTCGAGGCCGCACGCACACGATTCGGCGGGCGACTCGTCGATCTCGATTACGAGCGGCTCGTGCGCGAGCCGGATGCCAGCCTCACCGCATTGTTCGACTTCCTCGAACTGCCGCCGGCTGCACTCGACGAGCGCGGCGGCGGAGCGATCGCCACGGCGAGCGTCTGGCAAGCGCGACAGGCGGTCTACACGCGCTCGATCGGCCGCTGGCAGCACTATGCGGCCCATCTCCCGGCACTCGCGGACTTGCCGGGTTGTTGAGAAAGGGACGTCCCGCCTCTCGACCCGCCGCGTCCTGCGGCTCGCCCGGCGGGCCATCTCTGCCGTTCGCGCGTGCTCCGGCGCGCGCAGTCCCGATCGGACGACGCAAGCCGGGCTTGGTGTACGTTCTCCGGGAATCGGTCGCTGGCGCGCCTGACCTCCGTGCAGCCCTGCCGTGGGCCGCACCAGCAGGCCGTTTCCCGGCGGCCTGCCAGCCGCCTGAATGAGTCACCCGCCGCTCAGGCGCGCGGTGCGGGATGCCAGCACCAGTGCCACGGCTCGTAGGCGATCGCGTGCGGGTTGCCGCATGGATAGGACAGGCGGAATTCGAACGCGCCGGCATGGCGCATGAGCCAGGCGAAGGCGGCGGAACGCTCGAATTCCTCTTCGAGCGGGGCGAAGCCGGGCGTGGTCAGGTCCAGGGCACGGCCCGAGTGGTGTTCGCTGTAGCCGGGCGCGGCGCTGACGCGCAGGATCTCGTCGATGCCGAGGCCGCGCTCGAGCTTGCGGCGGATCAGGCCAAGCTGGTACTCGACCGAACGGAACGCCGAGACCGCGTGCAGCTCGATGAGGTCGCCGGCGGCCGCACGGCGCAGTGCGAGCCAGGCGCGTGCGGCGCGCGGCACCAGCCATATCGGGCGAGCCTGGATGTCGAGGCCGGCGAAAGCGAGACGTTGCGGCTCGCGCACGCGGCGCAGACGATGCCGACGCGCATAATCGCGCGGCACGCCGAGCGCCATGGATTCGGCGAGCAGTCCACGTAGACGCCCCGCATCCGCCGGAACCGGCGGCACGAGTCCGTCGGGTGCGCGAGGCAAGACGATGCGGGCGGCTTCGGGCATAAGCGGTAACGGACACACGGGTGGCGGCAGTGTAGCCCGCTGCGATTGGCGCTGCGGCAGGCCGGCGACGGCCGAGGCCGTGTTCCTCGGGCCGAGCGCGCTGCGCAGCGGCAGGCCGGACCGCCGGGCCTGCTCGCCCCGGTGATGATCCGGCTGGCCGCGATCGGACGGCCTGCGTAGGATGCGCCGGCCTCATCCACACATCCTGCCATGTCCCGCCA
>CAYYHP010000145.1:0-6443 GCA_964471815.1 uncultured Rhodanobacteraceae bacterium | reverse complement strand
CGCAGTCGCCGACGTTGTCGCCGACGTTGTCCGCGATCACCGCCGGGTTGCGCGGATCATCCTCTGGAATGCCGGCCTCGACCTTGCCGACCAGGTCGGCACCGACGTCGGCGCCCTTGGTGAAGATGCCGCCGCCGAGACGCGCGAAGATCGAGATCAGCGACGAACCGAACGCCAGACCGACCAGCGCATGCAGCGCGTGGTTGACGTCCGCACCGAGGCGCAGCAGGACCGCGTAGTAGCCGGCCACGCCGAGCAGGCCCAGGCCGACCACGAGCATGCCGGTGATCGCGCCGCCGCGGAACGCGACGTCGAGTGCTGCCGCAAGGCCGCCGCGGGCTGCTTCGGCGGTGCGCACGTTCGCGCGTACCGAAATGTTCATGCCGATGTAACCGGCCAGGCCGGACAGCACCGCGCCGATCGCGAAGCCGACCGCGGTGCCCCAGTTCAGCGCGAAGCCGATGACCGCGAACAGCACCACGCCGACGCCGCCGATGGTCGTGTACTGGCGGTTGAGATAGGCGCGCGCGCCTTCCTGGATCGCCGCCGCAATCTGCTGCATGCGTTCGTTGCCGGCGGGCCGGCCGAGAATCCAGTTGATCGAGACGGCGCCGTATACCAGCGCAATTCCCGCACAAACCAGCGCTATCCACAAACCGTATTCTTGCAACATCGGCATCGACCTCGATTCGGCTGTATCAGGGCAGGACGAAGGCGTCGGCGGATCCGGCTGCCGGTGAACGAGCGCGGCATGGCCGGCGCAGCCCGCCATGCTCCCCAGGGCAGGCCGCTCCGCGAAACCTTCATGGAAGGACGACAGGAACAGCGCACCGAGTATAGCCAGCCGCCCGTCGCGTGCGTTGTGCGGCGCAATAGCGCAGGCGCGGCTTGCGGGTATGTGGCCCCGATCGTCCCGGCGGGGTGCTCCGGCCCTCTCGGTGAATGCGTGCCGATTTTTGCGCTGTCCGGCTCCGCCGGTCCCCGGGATGACCATCCGAGCCTGTCGTCCCGCGGCGAAGGCCGCGGGTGCCCGCCAGTTTTTGCTGGCAATCTCACGGCTGCCCCGGGCGACAGACATGGGCTGTGCCATTCGGTAGGTCGGCCGGCCGACCTGTGGGTTCCTCGATGTCCGCGTGCTTCTCGTCCGCCAGGGTTCCCGCGCGGCCGCGGCGTCATCGCCACGCTCCACCGGAGGATGCGGTCCGGCTTGCCCGAGGGCGTGACGCAAGGTGTTTCCGGATCCGCTGTGCGCGGCTGCCGGGATGCCTTGGTCGGCGTGCGGCAGGCCGTCCGACATCACCGGGCGACACGTCACCTGTCGGCGATCTCGTAGGCCGGCAGCTTGCGCTTGACCCCGACGTTCTTCAGGCGCACGTATTTCGGCAGCCCGTCGCGTCCGTACGGCGGATAGGCTTCGCCGCGGATCAGCGGTTCGAGGTAGCGGCGCGCGGCAGCCGTGATGGCGTAGCCGTCGCGGGTCAGGAAATTCTTCGGCAGTTTCTTCTCGTGATTGGCGATCTTCGCGAGCGGCGCGGCCTCGATCTTCCAGCGGTAGGGCGCATCCGCCACGCGCTTGATGACCGGCATGACCGCATTGCGGCCGGCCAGTGCGAACTCGACCGCCGCCTCGCCGACCGCGCAGGCGTGCTGGAAGTCGGTGTGCGAGGCGATGTGGCGCGCCGAGCGCTGCAGATAGTCCGGCAGCGCCCAGTGATACTTGTAACCGAGCTTCGCCTTGACGAGCTGGGCCAGTACCGGTGCGAGGCCGCCGAGCTGGGCATGCCCGAACGCGTCGGTGGTGCCGGCTTCGGAGAGGAACCGGCCGTCCGGCGTCCTGAGGCCTTCCGAGGCGACCACCGCACAATAGCCGACGCGCTCGACCGTGGCTTTCACGCGGGCGAGGAAGCCGGCCTCGTCGAACGGCACTTCCGGGAACAGGATCAGGTGCGGCGGCTCGTCCGGCGACTTCGCGGCGAGACCCGCGGCGGCGGCGATCCAGCCGGCGTGGCGTCCCATCACTTCCATGATGAAGACCTTGGTCGAAGACTCCGCCATCGACACCACGTCGAGCCCGGCCTCGAGGATCGACAGCGCAGTGTACTTGGCGACCGAGCCGAAGCCCGGACAGTTGTCGGTCACGGCGAGATCGTTGTCGACCGTCTTCGGCACACCGATGCAGGCCACCTCGTAACCGAGCGTCTTGCCGATCTGCGAAACCTTGTGCGTCGTGTCCGCGGAATCGTTGCCGCCGTTGTAGAGAAAGTAGCGGATGTCGTGCGCACGGAAGACGTCAATGAGACGTTCGTAGCGGGCCCGGTCCTGCTCGATCGATTTGAGCTTGAAGCGGCACGAGCCGAATGCGCCGCCGGGCGTGTACTTGAGCGCGGCGATGGCCGATGCGGGTTCCTTCGCGGTATCGATCAGATCCTCGCGCAGCGCGCCGATGATGCCGTTCCGTGCGGCCAGCACCGGCACCTTGCGCTTGCGTGCGGTCTCGATCACCGCGGCGGCCGTGGCGTTGATGACGGCGGTCACGCCGCCGGACTGGGCATAAAGCAGTTTTCCGGATTTCATCGGGAGGCCTCCTGCACACCCGCGCGATCCGCTGATCGGCGACCGTACGGGCGCGGTTTGACTAAGTGGCTGGCTGTCGCTAGCGTTCTGGGTCGAGTCTAACCCAAGGCCGACGGGGCTCCGCGGCCCATCCAGGACAATCGATCCCATGCGTATCGTTCTTCTCGGCGCGCCCGGTTCGGGCAAGGGCACCCAGGCAGCCATGCTCAAGACGGAACTCAAGGTGCCGCACATTTCCACGGGTGACCTTCTGCGCGCCGCGGTGAAGGCCGGTACGCCGCTCGGGCTCAAGGCTAAGGCGGTCATGGAAGCCGGCCAGCTCGTCTCCGACGAAATCGTGCTCGGCATGCTCGAGGAACGCCTCGCCGAGCCCGATGCGCGCGCCGGTTTCATCCTAGACGGTTATCCGCGCAACATTGCGCAGTGCCATGCGCTCGATGCGCTGCTCACGCGCCTGCACCAGCCAGTCGAGGTCGCTCTGAAGCTCGATGTGCCGAACGAAGTCATCGTCGGTCGCTGCGAGATCCGCTACCAAGCCGAGGGCCGTGCGGACGACAAGCCCGAGACGGTCCGCGAGCGCTTGCGCGTGTACGCCGAGCAGACCGCGCCGGTGGCCGACTACTACGCGAACCAGGGCAAGCTCGTCGTGCTCGATGGTGTAGGCGAGCTGGGCGAGGTGTTCCAGCGCATCCTCGCCGCCGTGCCGCGTCGCGCCGCCTGATCATGCGAGGCCGAGCGGGCCGGCCCGGCGCATGCGCAAACTGCTGCTGATCGTCCTCGACCTGTGCCGCCTGCGGCGCGGCCCGCAGGATCTGCCGTACGCACCGACGCTGCTCGCCCTGCTCGTCGTGCTCGGCATTGGCCTCGATCTCGGCGTCGGTGCGCTGTCGGGCGAGGGGGGTATGGCGGCGGGCGCGGTACCGCGCGTGCTGGTCGGCACGGCGTTCTCGCTGCTGCTGCTCTACGGCCTGCTGCGCGTGCGCCATTTCCACAACCGCTTCGTGCAGACTGCGCTCGCGCTGCTCCTGACCGGTATCGTCTTCACCCTGGTGCTGATGCCGATACTGCTCCTGAGCGGACCGCCGCCGGCCAGCGCCACGGGCATGAGCCCGCTGCAGGTGCTGACCGGCTGGGCCATGCTCGGCCTCGTCGTCTGGAAGCTCGCGGTGGATGCGCACATCCTGCGCCACGCGCTCGAGCTGCCATTTCCGGCAGCCTTCCTGCTCGCCTTCCTCTGGGCGGTCGCCGACTATCTCGTCGGTCGCAGCCTGTCCGGCGGGGGCGGCACCTGACATGCGCCTGCACATCCTCGGCATCTGCGGCACGTTCATGGGCGGCATCGCGGCACTGGCGCGCGAACTCGGCCACGACGTCGAAGGTTCGGATGCGAACGTCTATCCGCCGATGAGCACCCAGCTCGAAGAGCTCGGTATCCGCCTGTGCTCCGGCTATCGTGCCGAGCATCTCGTGCCGGCACCGGATCGGGTCATCGTCGGCAATGCGCTGTCGCGCGGCAATCCGGCGGTCGAGCATCTGCTCGACGAACGCCTGCCGTATGTGTCGGGTCCGCAGTGGCTCGGCGAGAGCGTGCTCGGCACGCGCCGAGTGCTCGCCGTCGCCGGCACGCACGGCAAGACCACGACGACCGCGATGCTGGCCTGGATCCTCGAGTCCTGCGGTCGTGCGCCGGGCTTCCTCGTCGGCGGTGTGCCGGAGAACTTCGGCATTTCGGCGCGACTCGGCACCGGCGAGGCGTTCGTGATCGAGGCCGACGAATACGACACGGCGTTTTTCGACAAGCGTTCGAAGTTCGTCCACTACCGGCCGAGCGTGGCGATCCTCAACAACCTCGAATTCGACCACGCCGACATCTTCCCCGACGTGGCCGCGATCCAGCGCCAGTTCCATCACCTCGTGCGCATCGTGCCGGGCAACGGCCGGCTGATCGTCAATGCCGAGGATCCGCGGCTCGCCGAGGTGCTGGCGATGGGCGCGTGGACGCCAGTCACGCGCTTCGGCATCGATCAGGGCGACTGGCAGGCGCGACTCACGACGGCCGATGGCTCGTCGTTCGAGGTGCTGCGCCTCGGCGCGACGCTCGGCACGGTGCGCTGGAATCTGATCGGTCGGCACAACGTGATGAATGCGCTCGCCTCGCTCGCCGCGGCCGATGCGGTCGGCGTCGCACCCGCGGCCGCGATGGCCGCACTCGGCGGTTTCCGCAGCGCGCGGCGGCGGCTCGAACTCGTCGGCGAGCACGCCGGCATCCGCGTCTACGACGATTTCGCCCACCATCCGACGGCGATCGCGACCACGCTCGCCGGCCTGCGTGCACGGGTCGGTACGGCGCGCATCCTGGTCAGCATGGAACCGCGCTCGAATTCGATGCGCCTGGGTGCGCATGCGGCCGAGCTCGCGCCGAGTCTCGCCGATGCCGATCGCGTGGTATTCCTCAGGCGCCCGGAACTGGCCTGGGACGCGACGCACGTGACCGATGCGCTCGGCGGGCGCGGCACGACGGCGGCCGATGTCGCTACGCTGCTCGCCACGCTCGCCGCCACGGCCGCGCCAGGCGACCACGTGGTGTTCATGTCCAATGGCGGCTTCGAGAATGCACCGCGCCGGTTCCTCGCGCTGCTCGGCACGCGCGCCTGAGTGCATGCCGTCGATCGACCTGCCGCTGTTTCCGCTCGACACGGTGCTGTTCCCGGGCGGACGGCTCGAACTGCGTGTCTTCGAGCGCCGCTATCTCGACCTCGTGCGCGACTGCACGCGCGAGGGCACCGGTTTCGGCGTCTGCCTGATCCTCGCGGGCCGTGAGGCCGGTACGCCGGTACAGCCGGCCGCGATCGGCACGCTCGCGCACATCGTCGATTTCCACACGCGTGCGGACGGCCTGCTCGGCATCGTGGCCATCGGCGGCCAGCGCTTCCGCATGCTCGGCAGCCGCGTGCGCGACAACGGGCTGATGCATGGCATGGCCGAACTCTGGCCGCACGAACCGGTGTTGCCGGTGCCGCCCGAGTTCGGCCTGCTCGCGCAGATCCTCGAGCGGCTCGCCGAGCACGCCGGCGACCCCTGCGCGAGCGCCGAACGCGCCCGCTTCGATGATGCGAGCTGGGTCGGTTTCCGTCTCGCCGAGCGGCTGCCGATCACGAACGTCGAACGCCAGCAGCTCCTGCAGCTCGCCGATCCGTGCGAGCGGCTCGCCCAGCTCATGCGCTGGCTGCCGCGCTTCCAGCGCGCCTGAGGCCCGTGCGCCTGACCGGCGCGCTGACCGCCCGGCAGCGGGTCGCCGAGAGACTCGACCCTTCCCGTTGATCCGGCATCCTGCAGCTCGTCCTGCGGGCCGGTGCCGCCGTTCGCGTGCACTGGCACAAGCCGCCTTCTTCGGTCGATGCCAGTGACGTACGCTCACCGCAGATCGACCGCTGGTGCGATCGACTGGCGCGCGGTCCATCCGTGGATCGCGTTTCTCGGCGGCCTGACAGGCTCGCCACTCGCCACCCGCCGGCAGATCGGCCTGGGCCATTTCGGAGACTATCCATGAAATTCCTGCACAGCATGGTGCGCGTGCGTGACCTCGATGCCTCGCTGCGCTTCTACTGCGACGGCCTCGGCCTCAGGGAGAACCGCCGCAAGGACTACCCGCAGGGTCGCTTCACCCTCGTCTATCTCGGTGCGCCGGCGAATCCCGAGGTCGAGATCGAGCTGACCTGGAACTACGACGACGAGGCGTACGACAGCGCGCGCAACTTCGGCCACCTCGCCTTCGAGGTCGAGGACATCTACGCCACCTGCGCGCATCTCCAGGCGCTGGGCGTGACGATCAACCGGCCGCCGCGTGACGGGCGCATGGCCTTCGTGCG
>CAYYHP010000144.1:0-6454 GCA_964471815.1 uncultured Rhodanobacteraceae bacterium | reverse complement strand
AGGGTTACAGCGGCGTGGCGATCTGGTCGCGGCGCGAGCCGGACGAGGTGCGCACTGCGCTCGGCTGGGCGCCGTTCGACGACGAGGGCCGTTACCTCGAGGCACGTTACGGCAAGCTGTCGGTGGTCTCGCTGTACATCCCGTCGGGCTCCTCCGGCGAGGAGCGTCAGCGCTTCAAGTTCGAGGTCATGGCCTGGTTCGCCGGCATCCTTAAGGGCTGGCTCGCGAGCGGTCGCGATTACGTGCTGTGTGGCGACTGGAACATCGTCCGGGCGCGCAACGACATCTGCAACTGGAGCTCGAACCAGAAAAACTCGGGTTGCCTGCCCGCCGAGCGCGCCTGGCTGAACGGCCTGATCGCCGATGCCTGCGGCGATGGCACGCCAGCGCCGGCGCAGGGCTGGATCGACACCTTTCGCGCGCTGAAACCGGAAGCAGCCGAGTACACCTGGTGGTCGAACCGCGGCGCGGCGCGCGCCAATGACGTCGGCTGGCGCATCGACTATCAGCTCGCCACGCCGGGCCTCAAGGACCGGCTGCGCGCCTGCTCGATCGCGCGCAATCCGCGCTTCTCGGACCACGCGCCGTACACGGTCGATTACGCGGTGGATCCGGCGTGAGCACGGCGAACGGCGCGCTGGCGCGCCGCGAAGGGCGCTGGCGACGTACGCTCGCCGCCTTCGCCACGCCATCCGCGCCGAGTCTGCTGTTCCTCGGCTTTGGCTGCGGTCTGCCGTTCCTGCTGGTCGGCTACACGCTGTCGATCTGGCTGCGCGAGGTGCGGCTCGATCTCGGTGTCATCGGCCTGGTCAGCTACGTCAGTCTGTTTTACACGCTGAAATTCGTCTGGGCGCCGCTGCTAGACCGGGTGCCGGCACCGGGTTTCAGCTGGCTCGGCCGACGGCGTGGCTGGATGTTCCTCGCCCAGCTCCTGCTCGCCCTGGCGCTCGCCGGCATGGGCTCGTTCGGCCCGGCACCGGCGCTCGGCGTGTTCGTCGCACTGATGGCGCTCGCTGCCTTGGCCGGTGCGACGCAGGACACAGTGGTCGACGCCTACCGCATCGAGATCGCGCCGCTCGAGGCGCAGGGCGCGCTCGCCGCCATGTACACGCTCGGTTACCGGCTCGGCCTGATCGCCGGCGGTGCCGGCACGCTGTATCTCGCCGATGCGGTCGGCTGGCGCCAGGCGTATCTGGTGACGGCCGGCTTGATGGTGATGCCAATGGTGGCCGTGCTGCTCTCCCGCGAACCCGAGGCGACGCCCGGCGCGTGTGAGCCGGTGGTTCCGCTCGCCGATGCGTTCGTCGGTCCGTTCCGCGAGTTCTTCAGCCGCAACGGCGTGGTGCTGGCCCTCGCGCTGCTCGGCTTCGTCGGCCTGTTCAAGCTGCCGGATCAGATCCTCGGCGTGATGGCCGGTCCGTTCTATCACGACACCGGCTATACGAAATCCCAGATCGCCACGGTGTCGAAGATCTATGGCGTGTGGATCGGCATCGCCGGCGCCATGCTCGGCGGCGCGGCCGTGGCCGCGTTCGGACCGCGCCGCCTGCTGCTGCCGGCCGCACTCGCGGTGGCCGGGTCGAATCTCCTCTACATCGTGATGTCGCTGTACCCCGGAGCGCTCGCGGCCTTTGTGCTGGCGATCTCCGGCGACAACTTCGCCCAGGGTTTCGCCGGTGCGGTGTTGGTTGCATTCATGTCGGGCCTCGCCAGCCATCGCTATACGGCGACGCAATACGCCTTGCTGAGTTCGCTCGCTAATCTGCCGGGCAAGCTGCTCGGCGGCCTGTCCGGCTACATGGTCGATGCGTGGAGCTACACCGGCTTCTTCCTGTTCAGCACGCTGTCGATCGTGCCGACCCTGCTGCTGCTGCGCTGGCTGGACCGCTGGCAATCGGCACATGGCACGACCGCGCAGCGCATGGACTGATCGCGGGCATCGCGCCGCACCGTGGTCCTCGTGAAACGCTGCGGGATTGCTGCCAGAATCCGCCGCACCGCATCTGTACGCCGCGCTCGGGGGAGCGAACGGACCGCATGCCGGACATCGTGGTACGTCACATCGACGAGGCCATGGCCGAGCGCATCAAGGCCATCGCCCGGTCGCACGGCTGGACCCTCAACGAGGCTGTCCTGCATCTGCTGCGCCAAGGGCTCGGGCTCGTCGGTGCCGATCATGGCGGTGAAGCGCCGCCGCGTCACGAGCCGCACGACATCGCCCGGTTGAGCGGTACCTGGGAACCCCAGGAAAGCGCTGCCTTCCGCGCCGCGCTCGAAGCCCTGCAGAATATGGATGGCGATCCACTGCCTGCCGCCGTGCCGAAGGCGCGTGATCCTCAGAAACCCGCGTAGAGCGCGCCAAGCACGCGTGGTCCGGCTGCACCGGTCACGCTCGGCAGGTTGCCCGGCATGCCGTCCAGACGGCAGGCGGCAAGCCACGCGAAGGCCATCGCCTCGACATGATCCGGATCGATGCCGTGCTCGGCCGTGCTGTGCACCGGCAAGGGTGCGAGCGCCGCAGCGAGGGCCCGCATCAGCACGGGGTTGTGCACGCCGCCGCCGCAGACCAGCAGTTCGCGCAACGCGCCGGCCTGGGCACGCACAGCCGTGGCGATGCTGCACGCGGTGAGTGCGACGAGGGTGGCCTGCACGTCGGCCGGCGCGGGTGCACGGCCGGCGAGATGCCGTTCGAGCCAGTCCAGATTGAACAGCTCGCGCCCGGTGCTTTTCGGCGGCGGCAGGGCGAAGTAGGGCTCGGCGAGCAGATCCGCGAGCAGGTCGTGGTCCACGGTCCCCGTCGCGGCCCAGCGGCCGTCGAGGTCGCAGGCCGTACCGAGATGTCGAACCGCCCAGGCGTCAAGCAGGCAGTTTGCCGGGCCGGTGTCGAAGCCGGTGACGGGGGCGTCGGCGCCCGCCGGCAACAGCGTGAGGTTGGCGATGCCGCCGAGGTTGAGGGCCGCGCGCGTCTCCCGCGGATCCCGCAACAATGCCGCGTGGAAGGCCGGTACGAGCGGCGCGCCCTGGCCGCCGGCCGCGACGTCACGGCGCCGGAAGTCGGCCACGGTGAGGATGCCGGTGCGTTCGGCGATCACGTTCGGGTCGCCGAGCTGCAGCGTGAACGGATGCGCTCCGGTCGGCCGGTGGCGGATGGTCTGGCCGTGCAAGCCGATCGCGCGCACGGCTGTCGCGGGGACGCCGGCATGGTCGAGGAGCGTCGCTGCTGCCTCGGCGAAGGCATGGCCGAGCGCCACGTCGAGCGCGCCGAGCGCATCGAGATCGAGCGCAGCGGTCGAGCGCGCGAGATCGAGCACCTGAGTGCGCAGTGCGGGCGGATAGGCTAGCGCCCGGCCGGTAAGCAGCCGTGGCGTCCCGGTAAAGCTTGCCAATGCGACGTCGATCGCGTCGGCACTCGTGCCGGAGATCAGGCCGAGGTACAGCGCGGGCTCGGCCGGGATGTCGCTCAATGCGCGCTGGCCAGCAGCGGAGCCTCGAGCGTCTTCAGGCGCGCGAGCAGGGGCTGCGCCTGCAGGCGGAACCGTTCAAGTTCGCGACCCGGCAGCGGTTCGGGCTTGGGCAGGGTCACATTGAGCGGATCCTGGTGCACGCCGGCGACGCGGAACTCGTAGTGCAGATGCGGTCCCGTGGCCAGACCGGTCATGCCGACGTAGCCGATGAGCTGGCCCTGGCGCACGCGCTGGCCCTGCGCGAGACCCGCGGCGAAACGCGACATGTGGCCGTACAGCGTGCTGTAGTTGCCGGCGTGCTGGATCACGATCACATTGCCGTAGCCGGGCTGCACGCCGGCGAAACCGATCCGGCCGTCACCGGCGGCATAGATCGGCGTGCCGCTCGGCGCGGCGTAGTCCACGCCGCGGTGCGCGCGCATCGTGCCGAGGATCGGGTGCAGGCGGCCGGCGCTGAAGCCGGACGTGATGCGCGTGAAGTCGACCGGCGTGCGCAGGAACGACTTCTTCATCGGCCTGCCGTCTTCGCTGTAAAACGACACGTTGCCTTCGCTGTCGACGTAGCGCACCGCGGTATAGCGCTTGCCGGCATTGATGAACGTCGCCGCGACGATGTCGCCGTCGCGCAGCCGCTCGCCTTCGCGATAGATGTCGTCGTAGATGACCGTGAAGCTGTCGCCGACGCGCAGGTCCTGGGCGAAATCGATGTCATACCCGAATGCCTGGGCGAGCTTGAGCACCATCGCGTCACTCATTCCGGCCTGCGTGCCGGCATCGAACAGCGAGCTCTCGACGATGCCGTGGGCGACGTGCACGCGCTGTTCGACCTGGCGTTCGACGAGGTCGGTGCGCAGCCTGTCGCCGTCGAGGCGCACGACGACCCGCGTGTGCTCGTCACGGTCGAAGCGCAGCGCCGCGAGATGCCCGTCGGCGGTCGTGCGGAACGCGAATTCGTCGCCGGGATGGATATGGCTCAGTGCACCGTTGTCGACATGCGCATCGAGGATGCGTTGCAGGTCGGTTGCCGAAAGCCCCTGCGCGTGGAACAACTCGCCGAGTGTCTGGCCGCGCTTCACTTCGAGCACGCGCCAGTCTTCGTTTGCCGAGCCGGCGGCATCCGCGACCGGGTCGATGGCAGCGCTCGGGTGCGCGGTGATCGCCTGATCGTACGTGGGCAGCGGGAGTTCGAGCGTAGTGCGACCCGGCGCGGCGACGTCATGCCGCACCGCGCTCGCCCAGGTCGGCATGACCAGGCTCGCGAACACCGACAGGGCCGCGACGAGGCTGGCGAGCAGCCAATGCTCGCGCCGCCACGAAACCGGATTGGCGGGCGGCAGCATGCGACCGAAGTCCCAGGCGCCGACGCGGGAGTAGAAGTGGAAGTGTCTACGAAGTGCCTTGCGCCGCAGGGCCAGCCGGCGGCTGATTCGGCGTGCGCGTGAATGTTCGGCTAGGGTCTCGGTCACGGTCGCAATCCGGCTGTGCGGCCCGTACCATAGCGGCTGGTTTCGAAGCGCGTCAACGCCAGCAGTGACAAGGGTTTGCGTGACGTTGTTCAGTTAACGAATAATTAACCGCAAGGCCGCCTTTCACGACTTGCGATCCAGTTCACGAGGCGCGGCAGGATGTCGCAAGAAGACGCGGCCTCAGACATCCACGAACGAGGAACTTCATGTCGGAAGTCACTGCAGCGCTCGACCTGATCGGTCGCGGCGCCGAGGAAATCATCAAGCGCGAGGATCTCGAAGCGCGGCTCAAGCTCGGCCGTCCGCTGCGCATCAAGGCGGGCTTCGACCCGACCGCGCCGGACCTGCATCTCGGCCATACCGTGCTCCTCAACAAGATGCGCCAGTTCCAGGACCTCGGCCATCGCGTGATCTTTTTGATCGGCGACTTCACCGGAATGATCGGTGATCCGACGGGCAAGAACGTCACGCGCAAGCCGCTATCGCGCGAGGACGTGCAGGCGAACGCGCGTACCTATGCCGAGCAGGTATACAAGGTGCTCGATCGCGAGCGCACTGAAGTGCGCTTCAACTCCGAGTGGTTCGATCGCATGCAGGCCGCCGACATGGTAAAGCTTGCAGCTAAGTACACAGTGGCGCGTATGCTCGAGCGCGACGACTTCGCCAAGCGCTATCGTGCCGAGCAGCCGATCGCGGTGCATGAATTCCTATATCCGCTGGTGCAGGGTTACGATTCCGTGGCGCTCGAGGCCGACGTGGAGCTCGGCGGCACCGACCAGAAGTTCAACCTGCTCGTGGGCCGCCAGCTGCAGGCAGATTCCGGTCAGGCGTCGCAGATCGTCATCACGATGCCACTCCTGGAGGGCACGGATGGCCTCAACAAGATGTCCAAGTCGCTCGGCAACTACATTGGCATCAACGAACCGCCGAACGAGATCTTCGGCAAGGCCATGCGCATCAGTGACGACTTGATGTGGCGGTACTTCGAGCTGCTGTCGTTCGCGAAATCGATCGGCGACTTGCGTGCGATGCGTGACGCGGCCACCGCCGGGCAGGCCAACCCGCGCGACTTCAAGATGCAGCTCGCGACCGAGCTGACTGCGCGCTTCCACGGCCTCGCAGCTGCCGAGGTGGCGATCCGTCACTGGAACGAAGTGGTTCAGGGAGGCGGCATTCCGCAGGACATCGTCACGCAGGATCTCGCCGTTCCGGCCGCCGGCCTGAAGATCGGGCCGCTGCTGAAGGCGGCTGGCCTCGCGCCGAGCAACTCAGAAGCGCTTCGCAAGCTGGCCGAGCGAGCGGTGCGCGTCGACGGTGTGGTCGTCGAGGACCGTGAGCGCGTCTTCCTTTCAGGTACCGAACATCTGATCCAGCTCGGCAAGCGCGGCTTTGCACGCGTGCGTCTGGTCGCGTCCGGTTGATCCTCGAAAGGGGCTTTTCTTTCTTCGTGTCCGCCGCTAGGATTCGCCCCCCCTTACAGCCGAGCGAAGGTTCGGTGGTGGGGGTGCGGTGGCGACGCCGGGG
>CAYYHP010000143.1:0-6491 GCA_964471815.1 uncultured Rhodanobacteraceae bacterium | reverse complement strand
CGCCTGCTACGAGGCGATGGTGCTGATGGCGCAGCCGTTCTCGTACCGCTATCCGCTGATCGATGGCCAGGGCAACTTCGGCTCGCCGGACGATCCGAAGAGCTTCGCCGCGATGCGCTACACGGAGGCGAAGCTGACGCCGATCGCCGAGCTGCTGCTCGCCGAGCTCGGCATGGGCACGGTCGATTTCACGCCGAACTTTGACGGCACGCTGAAGGAACCGTCATGGCTGCCGGCACGCGTGCCGCATGTGCTGCTGAACGGCTCGACCGGCATCGCGGTCGGCATGGCCACCGACATTCCGCCGCACAATCTGCGCGAGGTCGCCAGCGCCTGCATCCGCCTGCTCGATGACCCGGATGCAAGCGTGCGCGATCTTTGCGAGCACATCCGTGGACCGGATTTCCCGACCCGGGCGGAGATCATTTCGTCGAAGAGCGACCTGCTCGCGCTTTACGAAACCGGCACCGGCAGCGTGCGCTGTCGCGCCGTCTACACACGCGAGGACGGCAACGTCGTCATCACCGCCCTGCCCTACCAGGTCTCGCCATCGAAGATCCTCGAGCAGATCGCCGCACAGATGCGCGCGAAGAAGCTGCCGATGCTCGAGGATCTGCGCGACGAGTCGGATCACGAGAATCCGATCCGCCTGGTGCTCGTGCCGCGCTCGAACCGCATCGACCTCGACGAGCTGATGCAACATCTGTTCGCGACGACCGACCTCGAGAAGAGCTATCGAGTCAACCTGAACATGATCGGCCTCGACGGGCGGCCGCAGGTCAAGAACCTGCGGCAGATCCTCGGCGAGTGGCTGCGTTTCCGCACAGACACCGTCACGCGCCGTCTGCAGCACCGGCTCGCCAAGGTCGAACGGCGCCTGCACCTCCTCGAAGGCCTGCGCATCGCCTATCTGAACCTCGACGAGGTCATCCGCATCGTGCGCAGCGAGGACGAGCCGAAGCCGGTGCTGATGAAGCGCTTCCGGCTCAGCGACGAACAGGCCGATTACATCCTCGAGACCAAGCTGCGCCAGCTCGCGCGTCTGGAGGAAATGAAGATCAACGCCGAGCGTGACGAGCTCGAAGAGGAACGCGCACGCATCAACGTGCTGCTGAACTCGAAGGCACGGCTCAAGACGCTGATCAAGGACGAACTCAAGGAAGACGCGAAGAAGTACGGCGACGAGCGACGCTCGCCGATCGTCGAGCGCGAAGCCGCGCAGGCCCTCGACGAGACCGCGCTGGTCGCCAGCGAACCGCTCACCGTGGTGCTTTCCGAGAAGGGCTGGGTACGCGCGGCCAAGGGGCACGACGTGGATGCACCGGCGCTCAACTATCGTGAGGGCGACCGCTATCTCGCCGCCGGTCGCGGCCGCACGACCCAGCAGGTCGCCTTCATCGACTCGACCGGGCGCAGCTATTCGACACCGGCACATTCGCTGCCTTCCGCGCGTGGCAACGGCGAGCCACTGACCGGACGCTTCACGCCGCCAGCGGGTGCGCACTTCGCTACGCTCGCGATCGCCGAATCCGATACACGCTTCGTGCTCGCCTCGGACTACGGTTACGGCTTCGTCACGAAGTTCACGGCCATGCTCGCCAACAAGAAGGCCGGCAAGCAGCTCATCAACCTCGACGACGGTGCGGCGGTGCTCACGCCGGTCCCGGTCGCCGACAGTGCGCGCGACCGCATCGTCATCGCGACGAACGCAGGCCACGTGCTGATGTTCTCGGTGGCCGAACTACCCGAACTCGAAAATGGTGGCAAAGGCAACAAGCTCGTCGAGATCCCGAAGGCCAAACTCGCCACCGGCGAGCGCGTCGCGGGCGTGGCCGTAGTCGCCGAAGGCGCGGGCGAGATCACGCTCTACGCTGGTGCGCGCAAGCTGATTCTGAAGTGGGCCGATCTCGTCGAGTACGGCGGCAACCGTGCGGGACGCGGCAATCTCCTGCCGCGCGGTTTCCAGCGCGTCGAAAGGATCGAGACGACCGGCTGACCGTCGCCTGGCGGTTAGCCGCAGAGGCGCCTTCAGCCGCCGAGGTCGTCACCAAAGATGCGGTCGATCATCGGACCGTACTCATAGGCACCGATGTCGACATGCGCGCCGTTGAGGCGCGGATTGCCTTCGACATCGGTCACCGGCAGGCCACCCGGGAGCGTATCGAGCCCGGCATCGATCGCCGGCGAGTCGGCGAGCAGGTGGAAATCACCACCACCCGGAAACACGAAACGCGGATTGACGTCGAGATTGCCCGTCGCACTCGTCGTCGTGCCGATTAAGGTGCCGTAGATGTTGTTTGCGGCCGTGACGACGGCGGATGCATTGGTGGCATTGCTCATGCTCACGTCGAGATCCGCGAGTGCAACTCCATTCACCAGGCTCGTGTTGTGGTGGAATACGTTGTTAACCATATTTATGGTGATAGCTGCGGAATACTCTTGCAGGAGTACTGCCGCGCGTATGTAGAGCGGCGGCGATGGGGCATAGCTCAGGCTTGCGCGGTTGTTGGCCACCGTGTTGCCGATGAAGTTCGTGGTTCCACCAGCGCCCGTAGTCAGATCGACGAAATTTGATACCGCGGCATCGTTGTTAACGATTGCACTGTTCTCGACGGCAACCAAACCGGCAGGGCTGGTGGCATGGATGCGCAAGCCGTAGCCACCACCGAACACATTGTGATCGATCAGCACAGAGCGCATGATGTAGTGATAATTTGTAGGCCAGTCTAGATAGTATTGGACCATGTAGATGCCGGCATTCATATGCGTGAATCGAACGCCTTCGATCAAACCGTCGCCAAGCATCCCATAGAGCGATAGCCCGGCACCGGTCTGGTTGTTACCGTCGATGACGGTGTTCGAGGCATCGACCACGCGACCGGACTCGGCGCAGCCCACGCCATATCCTCCTAGAATCTGAAGCGACCCGGTCAGTGGCTGAGGCGTTCCGTTCTGCGCCTGCCGATCAAACTGGCCAAGCTTGTGCGTCGTCTGCGCGTTGTCGATCACATAACTTCCGCGCACGAGCTTGATGATCGTGTTGGTGCCATCCGGCGTCTTCATCGGATCGGTCCAGTCCACGAGCGCCTGGCGCAGACCGGCGACGTCGGCGACGCAGGTCACGACATCGGCAGCTTCCGCTGCATGCATATGGCCAGCCATCACCATGCTCGCGATAACGAGAGCCCGCTTTGAGAACGGCATTGAAGCACCCCGAGTAGGAATCACCTGCGCATGCAATGGATTGTGGCACATGAAGCGAACACGCAGAGCGATATCGTCGTGCCCGGAATCGACGTGCCCAGCCCAGCCGGCATGCTATCGGACTCATTAATGATCATGTAGTGCTTCGACAGACCCGTGCGGCTTTCGGTAACGCTCTTGTACCCCGTCTGGCAGAACAGACTACAGTTCCATACATGCCGCATCGCGAGCCGGTGGAGACGCCGGACAGGACCCGGCAATTACCGTGAAAGCGGCCTCAGCCACCCAGGTCGTCTCCGAAGATGCGATCGGTCAGTGGGCCGTACTCGTAGGCACCGATGTCCACATGAGTGCCGTTGAGGCGTGGATTGCCTTCGACATCGGTCGCCGGCAGGCCACCCGGGAGCATATCGAGGCCGGCATCGATCGCCGGCGAGCCCGACAAAAGGTGGAAATCACCGCCGCCAGGGAATACGAAGCGCGGATCGACATTCAGATTATTCTGGGATGTTACCACCGCCCCCAAGAGCAGCGAATAAACGTTGTTGGCCACATTGACTGTAGACCCAGTGTTTGGACTGTCAGCGATACTGACGTCGACATCACCAATGGCGGTCGACCCTGACAGACCCTTGTTCGCCCACAATATATTATTTTCTATGTTTTCTGTGACGGCAGTCGAATAGTCCTGCACAAGCATTACCGCTGGTGACGATGAATAGTTCAGGTCCACCTTGTTGTTCGCGACGGTATTGCCAATCACGTTAGTAGTACCGCCCGTACCGGTAGTCACATCGATGAAGTACGTGCCTGACCCGCTATTGTTCACGATCACACTACTGTCGAGCACAACCGTGCTCGGCCCACCAGTGGCGTGAATACGCACGCCGATAGTGTTAGCGAAAAGGTTGTGATCGACCCTTATCCGGCGCATGACATACTCATATGCCACTCCGCCCGGTGAGTAAAGCTGCACGATGCGGACGCCCGTATCCATCCTCGTAAAGCGGATGCCTTCGATCAAGGCATCACCAAGGATACCCAAGACGGTAAGCTCTGAATTCATCTGGCTGTTACCATCGATGACAGTATTGGTTGGATCGACAACACGTCCCGCCTCATCGCAGCCGACTCCATATCCACCAAGAATCTGCAGCCCACCAGTCAGCGCACTCCGGTGAAAGACACCAAGCTTGTGCGTCGTCTTCGCATTATCGATCACGTAACTGCCGCGCACGAGCTTGATGGTCGTGTCTGTGCCATCCGGCGTCTTGACCGCATCGATCCAATTCAGGAGCGCCTGCCGCAGCCCGACAATGTCGTTCACACAGACCGTCACCTGGGCATTGGCCTTGGCCACACCGACCATGCCAACACTGTACAGAACGAATAGGAGCAACATGCCGACACGCTGAAATTTCATCCGGTTTTCCTCGGGAAATACGCCATTCTGGATAATTATCCTAGGTACAACCCGCCCCCCACGTAAGACCAAGCGGCGTCAGTGACTTGTAGCATTCGGCTCGCTTGGCCGAGTGCCTCCTTCCGGGGTAGACACTTAGTAAACCGGATCGAACCCGTTGACGAACAGGAAATCCTTGGTCAGCGGCAGGCAGGTGGTCGACTCCGAGGTATCCCCGAAGTACGACGAGGCCGTGGCGATGATGAAGAGCGGCGTGCTGTCGGTCATCCAGTACGTATAGGCATTCGGCAGATCCGTCGTGGTCGTCGCATTGCCGGAACTATCCGTCGTCACGTAACCACTGCCGAGCCAGATCTCGCCTTGACCGAGCATGCCGGGGTCCGTGCATTGACCTTCCGACAGGTAATAGTCGAGACGATAGTTCATCTGAGGTGTGGAATTCAGGCTGGTCGTGAAGCGCGACTTGAACGGGCCGATCGCCAGCGCGCTGGTCAGGTCCGGCGTATTCTGCAGACCGTTCGGGCCATTGTCCGTATCGCCCGCATCGTTCGCTGTAGGCCCATTGGTGTCGAGGTCGATGCCGAGGCCGGCATTGCTCCATATCGAATTGCCGGCGATGAAATTGCTGCTTCCCGAGCTGACGTGGACTGCAGCGCCGTTGTTGTACGCAATCCGGTTGCCGTTTTGCTGTTGGTAGAAACCGGCATGACCAATCGCGTTGCCGATCGAGTTGTAATCGACGAGGATGCCGGGGCCGCCATTGCCGAGAGCACCGTTGATCCAGGTGAGGCCGATTGCGTTGTTCTGGACCTGTGCGCCCACGCTGGCAGCGAGCCAGAGGCCGCCCAGTGTGTTGCCGGAGATGACGTTCGACTGGATGTCCGCATAAGGCCCCATGATGCCGATGCCGTACGCGGTATTCGCTGCAGCAGCCGTCCCTGAGGCATCGGTGCCGACACTGTTGTTGATGAGGCGGGCCGCCGGCCCAGCCACGGCGATGCCGAAGCCCGGCCCCGTGCCGCTGGCATTGCCGATTAGGTTCGCCTCTGCAGGCAGCACACCGCCAACCTGTACGCCGGTCGCGGAGCCCGCGAGCGTGCTGTTGATGGCGACTCCGCCACCATTGGCGAACAGGGGACCGGTCGAGGGCAGCGCCACTCCGAACGTGTTGCCGTGCAGGTAGTGGGCCATACCGCCCTGCAGTGAAACCGCGTAATCCCCGAACCCGCTGAAGGCGATGCCGGCCACCTCGAGATGTACCTTGCTGGCTGCTGCCGGAACCACGAGCGCACTGGCCACCTGCGGGTCGTCGTACGGATTGGCCGCGATGATCAAGCGAATGCTCGCGTTGCTGCCGATGTCGAGCGTGTTCGGCGCCGCACCGGGATAGGAATAGCCGTCGATGAAGGTCGAAACGGTCAGGTCGGGCAGTGGCGCTCCGGCCAGCTGGATCGTGCACGGCGCGCTGCAGTTCTGCGCCAGCGTATCGAACTGGATCCAGGCCGGCTGGCCCGAGGCATTGGCATCGAGGATCGCCTTGCGCAGGCTGCCGTTCGGTGGATTGGCGATCGAGTCGACCGCCGTGGAGACGTGATAGACCTGGACCCCGCTGACGAACTGCTCGTATACGCCACGCTCCGGCGAGTCGTAGGTCCAGCGGCTGGTGCCGAGCATGTCCGTGGCGGGCAGCAGACTGCGCAGGGGCGCGCCGCTGTTCAGCGCAGGCGAACCGGCGCCCGGATGATAGGTGGCGGTCAACAGCGGATCGATAGCCAGGTTGTCGCGCGAACCATCCAGATACACCGACGCCTGGCCGGTCTGGTTCTCTACCGGCTTGCCGACGATGTTCGCGAGCGCATAGACC
>CAYYHP010000142.1:0-6524 GCA_964471815.1 uncultured Rhodanobacteraceae bacterium | reverse complement strand
CGTGATGAAGCGCTTGCGGATCATGCCTGCCCATTACGTGCGGCCATGATCAGCGCGGAGGCGTGCTCCTCGTCGAGGCCGTCGATACCCAGTTCCATCAGCTCGTCCGTGGCGAGATCGGCGAGATTCTCGCGCGTGGCGATACCGTGGCGGGCGAGTTCGTAGGCGAGCCCGTCATCCATGCCTTCCACCGCCAGCAGGTCCTCCGCAGGCTTGTGCTCCTCGATGTCTTCCTCGACCGCCAGAGCCTCGGTGAGCAGCGCATCGCGCGCACGTGCACGCAGCTCCTCGACGATGTCCTCGTCGAAGCCCTCGATGGCGAGCAGCTCGCCGGTCGGCACGTAGGCGATTTCCTCGACCGTCGAGAAGCCCTCCTGGACGAGGATGTTGGCGATTTCCGCATCGACCTCGAGCCGCTCCATGAACAGCTTGCGCGCGGCTTCCTGCTCGGCCTCGCTTTTCTGGCGCACCTGCGCCTCGGTCATGACGTTGAGCTGCCAGCCGGTGAGCTTGCTGGCGAGACGCACGTTCTGGCCACCGCGACCGATCGCCTGGGACAGGCGCTCTTCGGCCACGGCGATGTCCATCGAATGCTTTTCCTCGTCGACGATGATCGACTGCACCTCGGCCGGCGCCATCGCGTTGATGACGAACTGGGCCGGGTTCTCGTTCCACAGGATGATGTCGATGCGCTCGCCGTTCAGCTCGTTGGACACGGCCTGGACGCGCGAGCCGCGCATGCCGATGCACGCGCCGATCGGATCGGTGCGGGTGTCGCTCGAGAACACCGCAATCTTCGCGCGGTCGCCCGGATCGCGTGCGCAGGCGCGGATTTCGACCAGCCCCTGGCCCACTTCGGGCACCTCGAGCTTGAACAGCTCGATCATGAATTCGGGCGCGGTGCGCGAGACGAACAATTGCGGGCCACGCATTTCGGAACGCACGTCGTACAGATAGCCGCGCACGCGGTCACCGGCACGAACCACCTCACGTGGAATGGCCTTGTCGCGCGAGATCAGAGCTTCGGCGTTGCCACCGAGATCGATGTATATATTGCCGCGCTCGACGCGCTTGACCACACCGGTAATCAGCTCGCCCACACGATCTTGGAAAGCGACGACGACCTGGGCGCGCTCGGCCTCACGCACGCGCTGCACAATGACCTGTTTGGCCGCCTGCGCAGCGATGCGTACGAATTCCGGATTCTCGATGCGCTCCTCGACGAACTCGCCGACCTGGATGCCGGGCTTTTCCTCGATGGCATCCATTAGACGGGTCATGCGATCGGGCGACTCCATCACCACGTCGTCAGCCACGACTTCCCAGCGGCGGAAAGTCTCGTATTCGCCGGTGTTGGTATTGATCGAGACGCGGATCGCGACGTCCTGATCGACGTAGCGCTTCTTTGCCGCGGACGCGAGCGCGGCCGCCATGGCCTCGAAGATCACATTGCGGGCGACGCCCTTCTCGTTGGCGACCGCGTCCACTACCAGCAGCAGTTCTTTGCTCATCGTTCTTCCGCTCCGCGGGCCGCACCATGGCGCCCGTCTCGACTCACTTGTTCGGCTTGCGCGCGGGCGACCGACCGCCCTTCTTCGGTTCCGCAGCGAGGCCCAACGCCACGAGATCGGGCACCAGGCGCGCTTTCTGGATATTGTCGTGGGTCACGGCCACGGCCGTGCCGTCCTGCTCGAGGGTGATGGTATCGCCCTCGACCGCGACGATCGGCCCCTGCAACCGGCGCCGACCGTCCACGGGCAGATTCAGGCTCAGCTTGGCGACCTGACCGATGAACCGCGCGAACTGTGCCGGGGTGAACAGCGGGCGGTCGATGCCCGGCGAGGACACCTCGAGGGTGTAGCGGCCGCTGATCGGATCGTTCACGTCGAGGATGGCGCTGACCTCGCGGCTCACCGCCTCGCAATCGTCGAGCGTGACAGGCCGCTCCGGCGCATCGATGTAGATGCGCAGCAGGCTGTTGCCGCGACTCGGCGCGTACTCGATGCCGAGGCATTCGAGGCCGAGGTCGGCGATCGCCGGCGACACGAGCTGGAGGAGTTCTGCGTCCTTCACGTTCCTTTCCGCACAAACAAAAAATGGGCGCAAGGCCCATTCCGTAGTCCGCCGTTGTCTCGCTTCCCAACATCGGCCTGGAACGGGGTCGGGACGGCATCAGACGTCCCGACGACCCGCTCGCGCATTCCCTGCGCCTAGCAAAAAGGCCTCACGAGGAGGCCTTTCCACTCGAACCTGGTAGCGGGGGTAGGATTTGAACCTACGACCTTCGGGTTATGAGCCCGACGAGCTGCCAGACTGCTCCACCCCGCATCAGAGGCCGCGAAGTTTAATCAACCGCGGCATGGGGCGCAAGCCCCGAACGCCGATTCTGAACAGATCTACGCGCCTGGCGGACTACAGGCCGAAGACCCGGCCACACCAGGCGAACAAAGGTCCCCAGTAAACACCGAGCGCGAGCAGCGCCAGCGCGTTCACCGACAGGACCCAGCGCGCCGGTGCGTCAGCGCCGGGAGCCATCGGCCGGTCGTCGGCAGGCGCGTCGAAGTACATGACCTTGACCACGCGCAGGTAGTAGAACATGCCGATGATCGCGAACACGGCCGCGGTCACGGCCAGCCAGAGCTTGTCGGCTTCGATCGCGGCCTTGAGCACGACGAGCTTGGAATAGAAGCCGAACAGCGGCGGCACGCCGGCCAGCGAGAACATCACCAACGACATCAGGAACGCGTGCCACGGTGCGCGCTGGTTCAGCCCCCTGAAGTCATCGATCTCCTCGGCCTCGAAGCCGGCCCGGGCGAGCAGCAGGATCATGCCGAACGCCGCGATCGCCATCAGCGCGTAGCTGATCGCATAGAACATCGCCGCCGAGTAGCCGGCGGGCGTGCCCGCGCAAAGACCGAGCAGCAGGAAGCCGACGTGGGAGATCGTCGAATAGGCGAGCAGGCGCTTGAGGTTCGACTGGGCGATCGCCGCGATGTTGCCGATCGCGAGCGAGAGCACGGCGAGCACGGCGAGCATCTCGTTCCAGTGTGCCACCAGCCCACCCAGGCCGCTCTCGAGCAGCCGGTAGGCCATGCCGAACGCGGCGAGCTTCGGCGCCGAGCCGATGAAGGCGGTGACTGCGGTCGGCGAACCCTGATAGACATCCGGCAGCCACATATGGAACGGCGCCGCACCGAACTTGAAGGCGATGCCGACCACCACGAAGACCACGCCGAACAGCAGCAGCTTCGGATGCTCGGCGGATGCCGCCACCGCGTGGATCCTGGCGAGATCCAGCGTATGCGTTGCGCCATAGATCATCGACATGCCGTACAGCAGCATGCCCGAAGCCAGCGCGCCGAGCACGAAGTACTTGATCGCGGCCTCCGACGACAGCGGCGAATCGCGATTCAGTGCGACCAGCGCGTAGGACGAGAGCGTGAGGAGTTCGAGCCCGAGGTAGACCATCACCAGGCTGCCGGCGGACACCAGGAACAGGGTACCGAGCGCGCCGAACAGGCAGAGCACGTAGAACTCGCCGACGAACAGGTTCCGGTCGCGCAGGTACGGGCGTGCATAGACGAACACGACGGCCACGCAGAGCAGGACGAACAGCTTCAGCACGACGGCGACGCCATCGACGACGTGGGCGCCACCGAAGGCCACACCGCCCGCCGCGCCCGGTCCGTGCAGGACGAGGCCGCCGGTCGCAGCGAGGATAGCGATCGCGAGATAGTGCGTGACGCTGCGCTGGGCCGGCTTGACGAACAGATCGACAAGCAGCAGTACGCAGGCCGCAAGGGTGAGGAAGGATTCCGGCGCGAGCAGGAGGATGTCGTTGAGGTTGATCATGGCAGGCTACTTCCTCCGCTCAGGCCTTGCTCAGCACGAGCTGCTGCACGAGGTGGGCGATCGGGGCGTCCATCAGCGCGGTCAGCGGCTTGGGCCAGATACCGAAGAACAGCACCGCGGTGGCGAAGCTGCCGAGCACGAGCGCTTCGCGCAGGTTGATGTCCTCGAGCTTGGCGACCTTCGGATTGTCGATGTCGCCGAATATCACGCGCTTGACCAGCCACAGCGTGTAAGCCGCGCCGATGATGAGCGTGAAGGCGGCAAGGGCCGCGACCCACGGGTTCGACTGGAACGCGGCGAGCACGACCATGAACTCGCCGACGAAGCCGCTGGTGCCCGGCAGGCCGGTGTTGGCCATCGAGAACAGGACCATGAACGTGGCGAACCATGGCATCACGTTCACGACGCCGCCGTAGTCCTTGATCATGCGCGTGTGCAGCCGGTCGTAGAGCACACCGACGCAGGAGAACATCGCGCCCGATACGAAGCCGTGCGAGATCATCTGCACCATCGCACCCTGCAGGCCGAGGCGCGCGGCATCCTGATTGGACAGGTTTCGCGTCAGCGCCAGCGCAACGAAGATGCCGAGCGTGACGAAGCCCATGTGCGCGATCGACGAATAGGCGATGAGCTTCTTCATGTCCTCCTGGACAAGCGCGACGTAGCCGACGTAGACCACGGCGACCAGCGACATCGCGATCACGACCCAGGCGTATTCCTGGCTCGCATCCGGCGTGATCGGCAGCGAGAAGCGGATGAAGCCGTAGCCGCCGATCTTCAGCATGATCGCGGCCAGCACTACCGAGCCGCCGGTCGGCGCCTCGACGTGCGCATCCGGCAACCAGGTATGCACGGGCCACATCGGCACCTTGACCGCGAACGCCAGCAGGAAGGCGAAGAACAGCCAGGCCTGCTCGCGCGCACTGAGCCCGACCTGCGCGAGCGTGGCGAGATCGAAGGTGCCGGCCTTGAAGTACAGGTAGATCAGCCCGACCAGCATGAAGATCGAGCCGAAGAAGGTGTAGATGAAGAACTTCAGTGTCGCGTAGACACGCCGCGGGCCGCCCCAGATGCCGATGATCAGGAACATCGGGATCAGCATGCCCTCGAAGAACACGTAGAAGAGCAGCGCGTCCATCGCACAGAACACGCCGATCATCAGGCCTTCGAGCATCAGCATCGCGGCCATGTACTGATGCACGCGCTGTTCCACCGAGTCCCAGGCGCCGAGCACCACCAGCACGCTGGTGAACGTAGTCAGCAGGATCAGGGCGACCGAGATGCCATCGACACCGAGGTGGTAATTGACCTTCAGCGACTCGATCCAGACTGCGTTCTCCTGGATCTGCATCGTCGGGTCCGTGAGGTCGATCCGCCCGAGCAGGCCGAGGCTCAGGGCGAACACGGCGAGGGTGGTCAGCAGCGTGAGCCAGCGTGCGGTATCGGCACGGGCTTGGCCGGCGGCCAGCACCGGCACGGCGGCAACGATCGGCAGCCAGATCAGGAGGCTCAACAGGGGCCAGTTCGCAAGCATCGTTGTATTCCCTAGCTCCTCAGCGTGCCGCCAGCCAGAGTCCGCCGAGCAGCAGGACCAGGCCGAGGATCATGGCGAAGGCGTAGTGGTAGAGGAAACCGGACTGCACGCGGCGCAGTGCGAGGGCGAAACGCTCGACCAGGCCTGCCGAGCCGTTGACGAGACCGTCATCGATCACCGCCACGTCGCCGCCCTTCCAGAGGCCACGACCGAGCAGTACGCCGCCGCGCGCGAACAGCGCGAAGTAGAGTTCGTCGATCCAGTACTTGTTCTGCAGCAGGCGTACGAGCGGCGCGAACACGGCCGCGGCCTTCCCGGCTAGAGCCGGATTGAACAGGTACACATAGGTCGCGCTAGCGAAGCCCGCGAATGCGAGCAGGAACGGCCACTGCGTAAAGCCGTGCAGGGCCATCGCGAGCGGGCCATGGAATTCGTTACCGACTTCCTTCAGCACGTCGTTGGCTTCATGGACCTGGATCGCGCCGGCAAAGAAATCGCCATACAGCATCGGCCCGATCAGGATGCCGCCGACGAGGATGGACGGAATCGCGAGCAGGACCAGCGGCAGGGTCACGACCCACGGCGACTCATGCGGTGCATGCGCGAGGTGTCCGGGCGCATGGTGGCCGTGATGGTCGTCATGCGCCGCGTCGTGATGCGCTGCATGCTGGTGGCCATGACCATGCTTCGGCGGATCGACGACGAAACGCTCCTTGCCGTGGAACGTGAGGTACAGCAGGCGGAAGCTGTAGAACGCCGTCACGAACACGCCGAGCAGGACGCAGGCGTAGGCATAACCCGAACCCCAGCGGTGCGACTCCTTGACCGCCTCGATGATCGCGTCCTTCGAATAAAAGCCCGAGAAACCCGGCATGCCGGTCAGCGCGAGCGTGCCAATCCAGGCGGTGAGGAAGGTCACCGGCATGTACCTGCGCAGGCCTCCCATGTGACGCATGTCCTGCTCGTGGTGCATGGCGATGATCACCGAGCCCGCACCGAGGAACAGCAGTGCCTTGAAGAAGGCATGTGTCATCAGGTGGAAGACGGCCGCCGAGTAGGCCGAGGCACCTAGCGCGACCGTCATGTAGCCGAGCTGCGAGAGCGTCGAATAGGCGACGACGCGCTTGATGTCGTTCTG
>CAYYHP010000141.1:0-6568 GCA_964471815.1 uncultured Rhodanobacteraceae bacterium | reverse complement strand
CCTCGAACTTCTCCACATAGCCCGGCAGGTGCTTGGCCGAGCAGGTGGGCGTGAAGGCGCCCGGAACCGAGAACAGTACGACCTTGCGGCCGCCGAAGATCTCGTCGGTGCTGATCGCCTGCACGCCATCGCGGAGGATGTTGAGCGTGCCGGCCGGGAGTCGTTCTCCTACCTGGATGGTCATGTCGGTCTCAGCGTGTCCTGACTGGTGAGCGGGCCGGGAGGCGGCAGCTCCGGTGCCATCCCCGGCCCCTTGAAGTCGTGCGTCACAACCTTACCTGAGGGGCAGTGAAGGGCGCGTCGGTGCGCCGGTGACTATGGAGGAAACTAGCATGGCCATCACCCGTTACAACCCCTGGAATCTTTCCAACCGCCTGCAGGACGAGATGAAGCAGGTACTCGACCGGTTCTTCGACATCGACGAGAGCGACCAGTCCAACGTGGTCACGAGCCAGTGGACGCCGCGCGTCGACATCAAGGAAGAGGACAGGCGTTTCGTGATCCTCGCCGACGTTCCGGGCGTCGATCCGAAGGACATCGAAATCCACATGGACAACGGCATCCTGTCGATCAAGGGCGAGCGCCGCTCGGAATCGAAGGAGCAGAATGGCAAATTGACGCGCATCGAGCGCAGTCATGGTCTGTTCTACCGGCGTTTCGCACTGCCGGACAGTGCTGATCCGGAGGGCATCACCGCGGCCGGGCGGCACGGCGTGCTCGAGATCAGCATTCCGAAGAAGCCGGAAACCACGCCGCGGCGCATTGCCATCAGCAGTGAATGACGGCTGCCGCCGGCGGTCGGCGTGACGAGGCCTGCGGTAGGGTTCTGCCGCGGGCCTTTTCACATCGGGAAGGGGCACTCGAGGAGGCAGCATGCAGTTCAAGGACTATTACGAGGTGCTCGGCGTCAAGCCCGAGGCATCGCAGGCCGAGATCAAGTCCGCCTACCGCAAGCTCGCCCGGAAGTACCACCCGGACGTGAGCAAGGAGAAGGGCGCCGAGGACAAGTTCAAGGCAGTCAACGAGGCTTACGAGGCGCTCAAGGATCCACAGAAGCGCCAGGCTTACGACAAGCTGCGCGCGCGCGGCTATCGTCCGGGCGACGAGTTCCAGCCGCCGCCGGATTTCGGCGACGGTTTCGAATTCGATCTGTCGGGCATGCACGGGCATGGTGACTTCAGCGACTTCTTCGAATCGCTGTTCGGCCGGCACGGCGTGCACCCGGGACGGCGCAGCGGTCCGCGCCGCGGCCAGGATGTGCGCGCGCAGGTCGAGATCGACCTCGATACCGCGTTTCGCGGTAGCGTGCAGCGCCTGGCGATCGGCGAGCGCACCATTGACGTGAAGATTCCGCCAGGCATCCAGCCGGGACGCACGATCCGTCTGGCCGGGCAGGGGCGTCCCGGATTGCACGGCGGACCGGCCGGCGACCTGCTGCTCGAGGTCGCGATCCGCCCGCATCCGCGCTTCCAGCTCGATGGCCGTGACCTCGTGCTGCGCCTGCCGGTCGCACCGTGGGAGGCCGCGCTCGGCGCGGCGGTGACGGTGCCGACGCTCGCGGGTGACGTCGAGCTGCGCATCCCGGCCGGCTCCGATACCGGCCGCAAGCTGCGGCTCAAGGGGCGCGGCCTGCCGGGCGAGCCGCCCGGTGATCAGTATGTCGTGCTCGATGTGCACGCACCGCCGGCGGCCACGGAGGCACAGCGTGAACTGTACGAGCGGATGGCGTCCGAGTTCGCCTTCAGGCGCTGGTGAGGCAGCGCCCGAAATGTGGACGGGGGCTACAGCCCCCGTCCGTGCCTGATGCGATGACCGCTGATCCAGTTACTTCGGCAGCAGTTCGGTGATCGTGCGGCTGAGTTCCGCCTCGTTGACCGGCTTGGTCACGTAGGCCTTGGCACCCTGGCGGATGCCCCACACGCGGTCGGTATCCTGGTCCTTGGTCGTGACCAGCACGATCGGGATGTGGCTGGTCCTGGGCTCCTTGGCGATCGTCCGGGTGGCCTGGAAGCCGTTGAGGTTCGGCATCACCACGTCCATCAGGATCAGATCCGGAAGCTCACGCTTGGCGGCCTCCACGCCAGCGGCGCCATCCTCGGCGCTGATGACTTCGTGCCCCAGCTTCTCCACGATGCGCTTGAGCCCCAGTAGCTGGGACTGCGAGTCATCGACGATCAGGATTCGTGCCATGAGTGCCTCTTGTTCTGCTCCGCTCCGCCCCCGTCGAGCGGCCGCCGCATTCTACCGGGCCGCTGTGCCCAGTCCAATCGCACGCCACGGCGCGCGATGCCGCACGGTGATGTCGCCTCGTGCCTTCCCACACGCGTCGTGTCAGGTACCGATCCGTACCAGCGTGCGGCCGAACGAGCCGCCGGCGAGCATCGTCCCGAACACGTCCGGCAGCTCGTCGAGCGTGACCTCGCGGGTGCAGATCCGTTCGAGATGGGCTGGCTTCCAGGCGCCTGCGAGCCGCTCCCAGACGGCGTCGCGGATCGGTCGCAGCGTGCCTGCCGAGGCGATGCCGAGCAGGCTCATGCCGCGGATGATGAAAGGCATCACCGTGGTCGCGAGATCGTACCCACCGGCGAGGCCACAGGACGCAATGTTGCCGTAGGGATGGATCACGCGCGTCAGGCCGGCGAGCATCTCGCTGCCGACGTTGTCGATCGCACCGGCCCAGCGCGAGGTCTCGAGCGGGCGTTGGCCCCAGTGCAGGTCACGGCGCGATATGCATTGCCGCGCACCGAGGCCGATCAGGAAATCGAAGTGCTCGATCTTGCCGCTGATCGCATGGGCCTCGTAGCCGGCGCGGGTCAGCACGTCGATCGCGAGCATGCCGACGCCACCGGTCGCGCCGGTCACCACGACCGGACCCATCGCGGGCGTCTGGCCGTTCTGCTCCATGCGCAGCAACGAGAGGCCGGCGGTGAAGCCGGCGGTGCCGAGGATCATCGCCTCGCGCAGCGTCAGCCCGCCCGGCAGCGGGATCGTCGACTTCGCCTCGAGCCGCGCATATTCCGAGTAACCGCCGTCGCGATGTTCGCTGAGCCCGCAGCCCGTGCAGAGCACGGCGTCGCCCTCGCGGATCGCCGGATCGGTCGAGGCGACCACATAGCCGGCCACGTCTATGCCGCTGGTCAGCGGGAACTCGCGCAGGATCTTGCCCTTGCCGGTGCCGGCCAGCGCGTCCTTGTAATTCACCGAGGAATACTGGGCCTTGACTACGACCTCGCCGGGCGAGAGCGCGTCGAGGCCGATCGTCTCGATGCCGCTGCGATAGCCGTTCGCGTCGTTGTGGATGCGGAAGGCGCGGAAGGGTGGGAGGTTCATCGGAAGGCCTCGTTCGGAAGGGCGGGCGCTCAGGCGCCCATCGGTTTGCGGATCATCAGCCAGAAGATCGCGAGCACCGCCACGAAGGCCGGCCAGCCGAGCGCGAACCACCAGCGCAGGGCGCGATGATAGCCGGGCGGCAGCGGCGTGCCGCTCGCCATGGCCTCTCTGGCGAGCCGCGCCGCGCGCATCTGCAGCCCGACCACCGGCAGCCAGCACGCACCGGTGAGGAGATACAGCGCGAGCGCTGCGACGATCCACGGGCTGGTCCACGCGAAATGCGCTTCCTGCACCATCCAGGCGCCGGTCAGCGGTTGCAGCACGACGGCCGGCGCGGTGAACAGGAAATCGGCCAGCACGACACGCCGCGTGACGGTCGCGATGGCCGCCACGTCGCCACTGCGGTGCACGGTCCACATGAAATAGGCGATGCCGAGCCCGGTACCGAACAGCACGCTGGCGCCGAGCACGTGTAACAGCTTGATCAGCGCGTAGAGCTCCATCAGCGACGTTCCGCGGTCGCCCAGGCCGCGCCGAGCGCGGCGAGCAGGGGCAGGTTCTTGAGCAGGCCGCCGAGTGGCTCGATCCACAGCATTGGCTTCAGGAGCCCGAGGCCGAGCGTGTAGCCGAGCGTCATCAGCAGCATCGCGCCTAGGGCCGGACGTGGCGCACGTCCGACGAGCAGCCACAGGCCGAGCGCGAGATCGGCGAGACCGGTGAGCATTGCGAGTGGTTTCCAGGTCGCCGGAGCGAACACCGTGTCGTCGAGCACCGGGCGCATCGTATCCGCATCGGCGCCGAGGCCGATCATGCCCGAGACGATCCAGGTGACTGCCAGGGAAACGCGCAGGAGAGGCGCGATCAGATACAGCCGCGCGTGCCAGCGATCCTGGACGAGGCTCGGCGTACGGCGCAGCGCATCGCCGAGCGTCCGCGGCGCGAAATGCTTGATCGTGGCCGTGCCCGGAGGCATCGGTCCGACGACGTTGCCGCGCCGGAGCATGCGCTGCATGGTTATGCCGAGCGGGCCGCTGCCGAAGTTCTCGCCGAGTCGCGCGGCGAGGCCGATCAGTGGCCAGGGCACCGGCACCGTCCGGACCGATCCGAAGCCGAGCCAGTGGCGCCAGGCGAGCAGATACTCGCGCAACGTCATCACTTCAGGCCCGCCCCATTCGGCGATGTCGCGCGGCGGCGTGGTCATTCCGAATGCAAGCGCCACGCCGCGGCCGACGTCCTCGGCATCGATCGGCTGCACCGCGGCATCGCCCTGGCCGGGCAGCGGCAGTATGAACGGCAGCGCGGCGAGCGCGCGCAGCAGCGAGGTCCCGCCGTAACTGCCGCGCGTCGCATAGACCAGCGACGGGCGGATCACCAGCGCGTCGAGGTCGAGCGCGAGCAAGGCGGCGTCGAAGCGGTGCTTGGAGGCGATGAACTCGCCATCGCGCGGGTCGCCGAGTGCGGAAATCTGTACGAAGCGGCGGATGCCACGCGCGGCGCAGGCTTGAGCGAGCGCGAGCGGCGCGTCGTGGTGGATCGCCTCGAACCGGTCGGCGCGTGTCTCGCGCAGGATGCCGGCGGCGTTGACGACCGCATCGATGCCGTCGAGACGCGGCAACCAGTCCCCGGGACGCACGTCACGGGCGAAATTGCAGGCGATGTGCGCGATACCCGGAAAGCGCTCGCCGCGTCGCGATCCGCGTACCGCACAGGTGACCGTGTGGCCCGCCGCGAGCAGCGCCGCCACGACGTGCGCACCGATGAAGCCGTAGGCACCGGTGACGAGGACGCGCATCGGAGCCGTCTGCAGGCGGCGCATGGCCCGGGCGGCCGTGCCGTGCCGGCACGGCCGCCCGGATGCTCAGTTCGCCTTGTGGATTGCGCGTCGGTCCACGGCCAGTGCGGCTTCGTGGACGGCTTCGCTGAGCGTCGGATGCGCGTGGCAGATGCGCGCGAGATCCTCGGCGGAGCCCTTGAACTCCATCGCGACCACGCCCTCGTGGACCAGCTCGGAGACGTTCGCACCGCACAGGTGCAGGCCGAGGATGCGATCGGTCTCGGCGTGCGCGATGACCTTCACGAGACCGGCGGTCTCGTTCATCGCGACGGCGCGGCCGATCGCGGCGAACGGGAAGGTGCCGACCTTGTACGGGATGCCTTCGGCCTTGCACTGCTGCTCGGTCTTGCCGACCCAGGCGATTTCCGGTTCGGTATAGATGACCCACGGCACGGTGTTGAAATCGACGTGCCCGGCCTTGCCGGCGATCCATTCGGCGACGGCGATGCCTTCCTCGGAGGCCTTGTGCGCGAGCATCGGGCCGCGCACGCAGTCGCCGATCGCCCAGACGCCGTCGGTGCCGGTGTGGCAGTGATCGTCGACGACGACGCGGCCACGCTCGTCGAGCTGCACGCCGGTGCCCTCGGCGAGCAGGCCCGCGGTGTTCGCGCGACGGCCGACCGCGACCAGCAACTTGTCGACGACGAGCGCATGCTCGCCGGCCGCATCGGTGTAGGTCAGGTGCACGGCGTCGTTCTTGACCTCGGCCTTGACGAGCTTCGCGCCGAGCTTGATCTCGAGGCCCTGTTTCTTGAATTCCTTCGCCGCCGCCTTGGCGATGTCGGTGTCCGCGGCCGCGAGGAAATCGGGCAGCGCTTCGAGGATGGTCACGTCGGCGCCGAGGCGCTTCCAGACGCTGCCGAGTTCGAGGCCGATCACGCCGGCGCCGATCACGCCGAGGCGCTTCGGCACGCGGGCGAAGTCGAGCGCACCCTCGTTGTCGACGATGTATTGGCCGTCGAACTTCGCGAACGGCAGCTCGATCGGCACCGAGCCCGAGGCGAGGATCACGTTGGTCGCCTGAAGCACGGTCTCGCTGCCGTCATGACCCTTGACCTTGACCACGCGGTCCGGATGCAGCGTGCCGAAGCCGTGGAAGGCGGTGATCTTGCTGGCCTTGAACAGTTGCGCGACGCCACCGTTGAACTGCTTCACGATCTTGTCCTTGCGGCCGATCATCGTCGGCACGTCGATCGCGGCATCCTTCGCGCTGATGCCGTGATCCTTGAACATGTGCGTGAGGTTGTGGAACTGGCGCGAGCTGTCGAGCAGCGCCTTGGAGGGAATGCAGCCGACATTCAGGCAGGTACCGCCAAGGGCGAGCTTGCCGTCGGCCTTGGCGCGCGTCGCATCCACGCACGCGACCTTCATGCCGAGCTGCGCCGCACGGATCGCCGCCACGTA
>CAYYHP010000140.1:0-6569 GCA_964471815.1 uncultured Rhodanobacteraceae bacterium | reverse complement strand
GGCCGTGAAGGTGCCGGTGCTCGCGAACATCACCGAGTTCGGCAAGACGCCGCTGTTCACGCGCGACGAGCTGGCCTCGGTCGGCGTGGCGATCCAGCTCTATCCGCTGTCCGCGTTCCGCGCGATGAACAAGGCGGCCGAGGCGGTCTATACCGCGATCCGTCGCGACGGTCATCAGAAGAGCGTGATCGACCTGATGCAGACCCGCGAAGAGCTTTACGATCGCATCGGCTACCACGCCTTCGAACAGAAGCTCGACACGCTGTTCGGCCAGCGCAAGTGAGGCGGCGCGAGGGCCGGTCGCATCGGCGTAGGCGGCTGGCCCGAGGCCACTCTGGAGATTGATATGAGCCGGCAGGCACGCGGCACCTTTGACGTGAAGCTGGATGCGCTCGAGCCCGAAGCGCCGGGCGTCACGGACGGACTCGGCCGGCGCAGCATCGAGAAGCACTTCCATGGCGCACTCGACGGTGTGAGTCACGGCGAGATGCTCGCCTTCATGACGGCGGTGCAGGGCTCGGCCGCGTATGTCGCGCTTGAGAAGTTCGTCGGCACGCTCGATGGGCGTCCCGGCAGCTTCGTGCTGCAGCACGCCTCGGCCCTGGAGCGTGGTGTGCCAGCGCAGTCGATCGCCGTGGTTCCGGATTCCGCCGAGGGCGAGCTGGCCGGTCTGCGCGGCCGGATGCAGATCACCATCACCGGCGGGCAGCATCATTACGAATTCGACTACACCCTGCCGGGTTCCACGGCCTGAGCGGCGCGTGGCTGTGCCGCTTTGCCGCAGGCGCTCATGACGGCCGTCTGTCCTAGTGCGCCGCCAGATTCGGGCGGCGCACTGGGCACCCGCATGCCGCCGATCGATGGTGACTCCCTGACTTTGGTAGAAGACCGCCTGCGTCGGCGATGCCGGCGCACGAGGCTACAATGCGCGCCGATCGGGTCGCCCGTCGCGACCCTCGACCCCAAGGAATGCAGACCATGAGCGAATCGGGCCAGCAGGTTCTCCCCAAGGCGAAGAAATCGGTGGCGCTGTCCGGCGTGGCCGCCGGCAATACCGCGATCTGTACCGTCGGGCGCAGCGGCAACGATCTGCATTACCGCGGTTACGACATCGCCGATCTGGCGCAGAAGGCCACGTTCGAGGAGGTCGCCCATCTGCTGGTCCACGAGCACCTGCCGGCCTGGTCCGAGCTCAAGGCATATCGCGAGAAGCTCAAGCGCCTGCGTGGCCTGCCGCAGCCGGTCAAGGGCGCGCTCGAGCTGCTGCCGGCGGCGACCCACCCGATGGACGTGATGCGCACCGGCGCGTCGGTACTCGGCACCGTGCTGCCGGAAAAGGATTCACACCCGATTGCCGAAGCACGCGATATCGCTGACCGGCTGATGGCGAGCTTCGGTTCCATACTGCTGTACTGGTACCACTTCAGCCACAACGGCCGGCGCATCGAGACCGAGACCGACGACGAATCCATCGCCGGGCATTTCCTGCACCTGCTGCATGGCAGGAAGCCGAGCGAGCTGCATGCCCGTGCGCTCGATCAGTCGCTGGTTCTCTACGCCGAGCACGAGTTCAACGCGAGCACCTTCACCGCGCGCGTGATCGCCGGCACCAACAGTGACTTCTACTCGGCCATCACCGGTGCGATCGGGGCCTTGCGCGGCCCGAAACACGGCGGCGCGAACGAGGTGGCGATGGAAATCATCGCCCGCTACCGTACGGCTGACGAGGCCGAGGCCGACATCCGTGCGCGCATGGAACGCAAGGAGATCATCATCGGATTCGGCCATCCGGTGTACACGATCGGCGATCCGCGCAATCCGATCATCAAGGAGATCAGCCGCAAGCTGTGTACGGAAGGCGGCAACCCGCGCCTGTTCGAGGTTTCCGAGCGCATCGAGACGCTGATGTGGGACATCAAGAAGATGTTCCCGAACCTCGATTGGTACTCGGCCTCGAGCTACCACATGATGGGCGTGCCGACGCCGATGTTCACGCCGCTGTTCGTGATCGCGCGTACCTCCGGCTGGAGCGCGCACATCATCGAGCAGCGCATCGACGGCAAGATCATCCGCCCGAGCGCGAACTACGTCGGCCCGGACGATCGCGCCTATCTGCCGATCGAGAAGCGCTGAATCGGGGCCTGGCCGGCGTCCTGATTGCCGGCAGCCGGGCAAGGAAACGAACGAGGGGGCCATGCGGCCCCCTCGTTCGTTTCAGGAACGTGTGGGACGAAGCGTCACTCGTAGCCGTTGTCGAATACGAGATCCGGTAGCGTGGCCGGGCCGCCGATGAACAGGATGTTGTCGGCATCGCTGCGGTAGTTGCCCTGGCGGCTCGCGTCGATCTTGAGTTCCCAGGTCTGCGCATCGATCAGCCGGGCGCCCGAGAAGGTGTACCAGCCGAAGCTCGCACTGTTGCCGGGCAGCCGCGGGCCGTAATTGCGCCAGAACCAGCCGCTGCCGAAGTTGGCGCCGTGGAACTTCACGCGCACAGTCGCGCTGCTGCAGCCGGGCAGCGAGAAGCTGACCAGACCCCACGGGTCATGACTGGTTGCGCTGCCGATCGGATCGGGCGGATACAGGCTGGCCTGCAGGTCGCTGACGTTGTTGAGCTGGGTGCACGTGCCACCGACGATGCTGGTGGTCATCGTCACGTTCGAGGGGGCATTCGGACTGGCCATGCCGATCGGTCCGGAGCTGCTCGCCGGTGCGTCGAGCGAGGCGACGCTGGTCTGGTTCGCATCCGGTAGGCCATCGCCGTTGCCATCCCCCGACTGCACCGACTGTTCCATGCTCGACGGTGCGCCGTCGGCGTCCGGGTCGGGAGCGAAGGTGTAGTCCCACACGCCGGCATTGGTGCCCGTCAGCACGCGCGTCGGCTGGCCGGTGGGCTGCTTCGGCAGGGCGAGTGCGGTCGCGGCATCGGCCGGCAGACCGATGCTGAAGCTGTTCCAGGTCGCGCCGCCGTCGGTGGTGCGATAGACGCCGCCCGGATTCGCGGCGGTGCCGCCGGTCGCCGCGTAGACCGTGTTGCCGGTCGCGTCGCTCGGGTCGACGTACAGCGCGCGCACGTCCTGACCGGCGATGCCGATGTCCGCCTCCGCCCAGTTCGCTCCGCCGTCAGTGGTCTTGTACACATGGCCGGCCCAGACCGGTGCGTAGAAGTCGATGACACCGGCGTAGAGAACCTGCGTATTCGCCGGGTTGATCGCCAGGGCCAGCGTATCCCAGTGCGAGCTCGCCGGGCCGCCGATGCGCGGCAGGCCGTTGCTCATGTGCGTCCAGGTCGCGCCGCCGTCGGTGGACTTGAACACGCCGTTGGCGAGCGTCGGTTCGGCCGTGCCGGCGATCGTGCTGTCGTAGCTCATGAACGTGCCGATGTAGAGGGTCTGGGGATTGCCCGGATCGATCACCAGCGGCACCACGCCGGTGTAGGCGAGATTGACGCTCGGTGCGGGGCCCAGATCCTGCGGCAGCGGCAGGCCGTTTTCCGAAGGCGACCAGTTCGCGCCCGCATTGGTGCTCTTGTAGAGGCGCGCCGAGAGATACGGCTGACCAGCCGCGCTCAGGTTCGGGCGGCCGCCACCGGCGACGTACAGCGTCTGCAGCGGACCGGTGCCGATCGCACACGGACCGCTCGGCGGCGGCACGAGGCACGAGCGCGGATCGAGTGCCACGGTGCGGATCGTGCCCATGTCGCGGTAGGTGAATGCGCCCTGCGTGAACTGGGCGATGCCGTTGTCGATCGTGGTCCAGGTCTGGCCGGCATCCGTGCTCTTGTAGATGCCGCCATCCTTGCTCGGTATTGTCGGGATGCGTTCCGAACGCCCGGCGGCGTACACCGTGAAGTTCTCGGCCGTCAGCGCGTTGTTGTCGACCGTGGTCGGATCGATGGCGATGCTGCGGATCTGCTCGGCGTTGAGGTTCGTGTCCGACGCAGCCCAGGTCGTGCCGTTGTCCGTGGAACGGTAGATCGCATGCGTCGTCGTGAACGCATCGCCGTAACCGGCGAGGATCACGGTCGAACTGCCGGTGTCGAGCGGATGTGTGGCCAGGGCGCGGATGTTCGCCGACTGGTAGCCGTTGTTAATCGCCGTCCAGGTCGTGCCGCCGTTGCTGCTCGCGAACAGGCCGCCATCCTGCGTGCCGACCCAGAGGGTCGCCGTAACTGGAAAGGCCGGATGCGCGGCGATCGTGCTCGCCTGCACCGCATTCGTGCCGTTCGCGGTCAGACCCGTCGCCGCGCCGAACGTGGTCCAGGTCGGCGAGGCGACGGTGGCATCCGAGGTGATCGCAACACCCGTATTGCGACAGCCGATGATCAGGCCGGTCGCGGCGGTCGGATGAGGCTGGATCGTGGTGATGCCGCCGCTGCAGGGGGGTGGCGTCACGTTGTTCCAGGTCGCACCGCCGTCCGGACTGGTCTGCACGCTGCCGCCGTTGCTGACGAAGACGCGGCTGGCACTGGTCGGTGCCGTGACCACGCGGGTCACACTGAAGAAGGTGCTTTCCGTGAGCGCCGAGACCGGCGTCCAACTGCTGCCCCCGGTGGTGCTCTTGAACAGCACCGGATCGCTGCCGCTCCCGGATGCGTAGTAACTCACACCGAGATACAGCGTCCCATCCGCCGCGTATTCGATGCTGGTGAACTGCGGGCTACCCGAGAAGCTGCCGGGGCCAACCCAGGAACTGCCGCCGTTCGTCGAGACATAGGCGCCGTTGAAGGTCGCCACGGCGATGCTGTTCGTGGTGGCGCGCTGGATCGCGATATCGGCGATGACATCCGTGGACGGCACGCTGAGCGCCGTCGGCACCCACAGGTCGCCACCATTGCCGGAACGGAAAACCTGGTTCGAGCCGGTGCCGAGATACACGACCGGCGAGCCGGTCGCCGCGACCAGGTCGGCCGGCAGGGACGAGCCTGGCAGACCCACCTCGATGCGCGTCCACGTGCTGCCGCTGTTGGTGGTGCGGAACACGCCACCACGGCCGGCAGCCCAGAGCGTGTTCGGGCTCGCTTCGTAGACCGCCAGCGCGGCGACGGAGCCTCCGTAGGGCCCGGTGGTGCTCCAGCTTCCGGAGGCGCCATTGGCGGAGTGGCAGAGGAGCGCCGTCGTGATGACGGCGACGAGATGCGGCGCCCGGCGGCGCCAGGTGCGACGAGAGCGTTTCATGATTACCCCCAGACCTCCCCATGAGGCGGACGAAGCCTACTACGCGAAACGGCAGGCGGACAGGAAACACCGCGCGCTGGACGGCGAAACGGGTTCCACCCGGCGCCGTGAATCCGTTCACGCCCGCGAGGAGGCCACCCGGTTGATCCGCACCCGCCAGTGCGGAATGCGGCGCCGCCGCGTCCGGGCTGGGAGTTCAGAACTGCAGGCCGAGCCGGGTACCCTGCGCGATCGCACGCTTGGCGTCGAGCTCTGCGGCGACGTCGGCCCCGCCGATCAGATGCACTGGCAGGTTGGTCGACGCGAGCGCCTCGGCGAGCCGCCGATCCGGCTCCTGGCCAGCGCAGATGACCACGTTGTCGATTTCGATCAGGCGCGGTTCCTCGCCGATCCGGATGTGCAGGCCGGCATCGTCGATGCGCTCGTAACTCACGCCGGCCAGCATCGTCACGCCCTTGTGCTTGAGCGTGGCGCGATGTACCCAGCCACTGGTCTTGTTGAGTCGATCGCCAGGCTTGCCGGCGCTGCGCTGCAGCAGCCATAGCTCGCGTGCCGGCGGCTCGGGCGCGGGCTTGGCGAGTGCGCCGGGCGTCGCGTGCATCATGTCCACGCCCCATTCGCGCGACCAGCGTGCGACGTCGGTGCTCGGCGAGGGATGCGGCTGCACGAGGAATTCGGCGACATCGAAACCGATGCCGCCGGCACCGATGATCGCGACGCGCCGGCCGACGGGGCGATCGTGGGCGAGCACGTCGAGATAGCTCAACACGCTGGGATGGTCGATGCCCGGAATCTGTGGACGGCGCGGCACGACGCCCGTGGCGACCACGACCGCATCGAATCCTTCGGCAGCGAGCTGCCCGGCCGTCGCTTCGGTCGCGAGGCGCTGCTCGACCCCGGTCGCCACGAGACGCTGTGCGAAGTAGCGCAGCGTCTCCTGGAATTCCTCCTTGCCGGGGATGCGCCGCGCCAGATTGAACTGGCCGCCGATCACCGGGGCGCGATCGAACAGCACGACCCGGTGACCGCACTCGGCGAGCGTGGTCGCGCAGGCGAGCCCGGCCGGTCCGGCGCCGACGACGGCGATGCGCCGTCGCGTCTCGGCCGGGCGCACGACCAGCTCGGTCTCGTGGCAGGCGCGCGGATTGACGAGACAGCTCACCTCGCGATTCTCGAACACGTGATCGAGACAGGCCTGATTGCAGGCGATGCAGGTGTTGATTTCAGCCGGGCGGCCAGCCTTCGCCTTGTTGACCCACTGCGGATCGGCGAGCAGCGGGCGCGCCATCGAGACCATGTCGGCCTCGCCCGCGGCGAGCACGCGCTCGGCGACTTCGGGCATGTTGATGCGGTTGGTGGCGATCAGCGGGATCTTCACCTCGCCGCGCAGCCGGC
>CAYYHP010000139.1:0-6614 GCA_964471815.1 uncultured Rhodanobacteraceae bacterium | reverse complement strand
AGTGACCGTCGGCGCCGAGCGCCGTGCGCTGGGTGAAAGTGCCGATCTCGCGCTGGCCATGCCGCAGGCCGCGCGCCTGGTGCGCTTCGAGTTCGCGGCGCTGGATTTCGCCACGCCAGCGCGCAACCGCTTCGCCTACCGCCTCGAAGGTTTCGACGAAGGCTGGGTCGATGCCGGTACGCGCCACGAGGTCACTTACACCAACCTTGATCCTGGCGATTACGTGTTCCGCGTGCGTGGCAGCAATGCCGACGGCGTCTGGAACGACGTCGGGGCCACGGTCGCGCTCACGGTCGCTCCGGCCTGGTGGGCGACGCCCGCGATGAAGCTCGTCTATGCGGTCTGCATCGGCGGTCTGTTCTGGATGGTCTGGCGCAACCATGCCGAGAAGCGCCGGGAGCAGCGTCGCCACGAAGCCGAACTGCAGCAGCGCGAGGATCGCCTGCGTCTCGCGCTATGGGGCTCGGGCGACGAGTTCTGGGACTGGGACACGCACACCGACCGGCTGTACCGGATCGGCGCGGACCAGATCCTCGGCGGGCCGAGCGAATCGAGCCTCACTGCCCAGGATTGGCGCCTGCACGTCGTGCACACCGAGGACCTGCCGCGCGTCGAGCATGCGCTCGCCGAGCACGTCGCCGGTCGGACCGACCACTTCGAATCCGAACACCGCGTGCTGAATACGCATGGCGAATGGATCTGGGTCCTGTCGCGCGGCAAGGTCGTCGAGCGCGATGAACACGGCCAGCCGCTGCGCATCTGCGGCACGGCACGCGACGTCACCGCCTCGCGCCTCGCCGAGCGCGAGCGGCGCATCGCCGCCGAGGTGATCCGCCACATGTCCGAGGCGGTCACGGTCACCGATCTCGATTACCGCTTCTGCTCGATCAATCTGGCGTTCACGCGCATCACGGGCTACGCCGAGGCCGAGGTCCTCGGCCAAAGCGCCGCGCTGCTGAATTCCCGCCAGCACACGCCCGAGGTCTACGAACAGATGCGCCGCGTGGTCGCCGACACCGGCCACTGGCGCGGCGAGATCTGGCAGCGGCGCAAGAACGGCGAGGAATTCTTGGTCTGGCTGGAGGTCGCCGAGGTGCGTGACGCGCACGGCGAGTGCACGCATTACGTCGGCGTGCTGACCGACATCACCGACCGCAAGCGCGCCGAGCAGGAGCTGCGCTACCTCGCCAACTACGACACCCTGACCGGCTTGCCGAACCGCAGCCTGCTGAGTGTGCGGCTCGGTGACGCGATTATCCACGCGCGCCGCCACGGTCTGCGGCTCGCGGTGTTGTTCCTCGACCTCGACCGCTTCAAGCATGTCAACGACTCGATGGGCCACGCCACCGGCGACCGCATGCTGAAGGCCGCTGGCCAGCGCCTACGCCAGAGCGTGCCGGCGCCGGATACCGTGGCGCGGCTCGGCGGCGACGAATTCACCGTGGTGCTCGAGGACATCGCCGACGTCGCCGAGGCCGAGCGCATGGCGCAGAACCTGCTCGCCGCGTTCACCCAGCCGCTCGAACTCGACGCCGGCCAGGAAGTGGTGATCTCGCCGTCGATCGGCATCAGTCTGTACCCAGACCACGGCGCAGTGCCTAGCGATCTTCTGACGTTCGCGGATACGGCCATGTACCAGGCCAAGGAACGTGGCCGCAACATGTACATGGTGTACGCGCCCGAGATGGATGCCGCCGCACGGCGGCGCGCCGGGATGATCGCTGCTCTGCGCCGGGCGATCGAGCGCGACGAGTTCCGCCTGGTGTTCCAGCCCAAGCAATCGCTGGCCGATGGCTGCATCACCGGTGTCGAGGCACTGCTGCGCTGGCACAGCGCCGAACTCGGCGAGGTCGCGCCGGCCACGTTCATTCCGGTCGCCGAAGACAGTGGCCAGATCATCGAGATCGGCGAATTCGTCCTCGACCGCGCCTGCGCTGTGCTGCGGAGCTGGCAGGAGGCCGGCGTGCATGGCGTGGTCATGGCGGTAAACCTCTCGGTGCCACAGCTGCTGCGTGGCGAGATCACCACGCGCCTCGGCGAAATCCTGGCCGATCACGGCATCCCACCGGCGCGCATCGAGCTGGAACTGACCGAGAGCATGGTCATGGCCAACGCCGTGCAGGCGCTACGCACGCTCGACGAGCTCAAGGCGCTCGGCGTGTCGCTGGCGATCGACGACTTCGGCACGGGCTATTCGTCGCTGAGCTATCTCAAGCGCCTGCCGATCGACACGCTGAAGATCGATAAGACCTTCGTCGGCGACATCGGCGCCGACCCGGACGACGCGGCGATCACCACGACGGTGATCAGCATGGCGCATTCGCTGGATCTCAAGGTCATCGCCGAGGGCGTGGAGACGGCCGAGCAGCTGCACTTCCTGCGCGAGCGCGGCTGCGACGAGATCCAGGGCAACTGGGTGTCGCATCCGCTGTCGGCCGACCGCTGCCTGGAGTTCCTGCGACGCGCCCGCGACGGCATCGACTGGTACATCGCGGAGGGCATCTCGCAGCCGTGATGCAAGGCGTCGCGGCCGGCTGCTATATTCGTCCCATGCCCAGCGCCGACCACACGCTCGCCGAGCTTCGCGAGATCCACGCGCGCATCGATCGCCTGGTCGAGGTCTGTCAGCGCCTCGCCGAGGAGAACCGCAGCCTGCGCCACAGTCAGGAGCAGCTCGCCAACGAGCGCGCCGGCCTGCTGGCCAAGAACGAGCAGGCCCGCACGCGCGTCGAGGCGATGATCGCGCGGCTGCGCTCGCTGGAACAGAACGCCTAGCGCCCGCAGCGGCGCGGAGCCCGACATGTCCGAACCGGTTTCGGTCAGTATCCTCGATCGCGAATACCTGATTGCCTGCACGCCGGAGGAACGCCCCGGCCTGATCGCGGCGGCGAGCTATCTCGACGGCCGCATGCGCGAGCTGCGCAGCGCCTCGCGCGCGCCCGGCCTCGACCGCATCGCCGTGCTCGCCGCGCTGCAGATCGCACACGAGCTGATCGGCCTGCGCGAGCGCGACGAACGCGATGAACAGGCCGTGACGCAGCAGCTGCAGGGCATGAAGGTCAAGCTTGAAGGCGCCCTCGGCTCGTACCTAAAATAGGCCCGTCGTTCTCTGCCGTGCACGACAGCGCATCCAAACATTTGCCTTGTTCCTAATTAACGACCCAGGGATCGCGACGTCGAGGCCAGTGTGCATGTCCGCCACGAGCGGAAAGCCTGAGGCCTCGCCAGCCCTCCCACCTGACAACAGGGTTCAAGGTCGTTTCTTGCGCACCGGCACGGCGGAGAACGTCTCTCCCTTTCCATCCCGCATCGCCCGCCCGTGACCCGCACTGCGCTGCGAACGGTGATGCGCGAGTGCCGCGCCCGGCTCGGTCCCGCCGAACGCATCGCGGCCGCGCAGGGCCTCGCCGACCAGCTCGAACGCCTGCCGGACTTCCTCGTCGATCGGCGCATCGCCGGCTACTGGGCGGTGAACGGCGAGATTCCGCTGCACGTCGCGGTCGGCCGCCTCGCACGGCGTGGACAGACCTTCCTGCTGCCGGTCGTCGGCAGCGGACGCCGGTTGCGCTTCGCCGAGTTCCACCCCGCAATGCCCGTGCGGCCAAATCGTTTCGGCATTCCGGAGCCCGTCGTCGAGGACATCGCCGCGCTCGTGGCGCCGGAGGATCTCGATCTCGTGCTCGTGCCGCTGCTCGCGTTCGACCGGCGCGGCAACCGGCTCGGCCACGGCGGCGGCTACTACGACACGAGTTTCGCGTTCCTGCGCGATGGCGCACGCCCGGCCGGTACGCTGCTGGTCGGCGTCGGTCTGGCCTGCCAGGAAGTCGCGGCGATCGAGCCGGAGCACTGGGACGTGCCGCTCGATTTCATCGCCACCGAGCGCGAGCTGATTCCGTGCACCGCACCGATCGAGCAGAGCTGAGACCATGCGCTACTGGCTGATGAAATCCGAGCCCGAGGAATTCTCGATCGACGACCTCGAGCGCCGCGGTATCGAGCCGTGGAACGGCGTGCGCAACTACCAGGCGCGCAACTACCTGCGTGATCAGATGCGGGTCGGCGACGGCGTGCTGTTCTACCACTCGAACTGCGCCGAGCCCGGTGTGGTCGGTCTCGCCGAGATCGCCGGTGCCGCGCGGCCCGATCCGACCCAGTTCGATCCGGCGAGCGATTACCACGACCCGGCGAGCACACCGGACGCGCCGCGCTGGCTGCTCGTCGACGTGCGCTTCGTGCGCCGCCTCGCGCGCACGATCACGCTCGCCGAACTCAAGGACCGCCCGGAACTCGGCGATTTCGCGCTCACGCGGCGCGGCAACCGGCTGTCGGTAATGCCGGTCACGCCGGCACAATGGACCTTCATTCTCGGCCTCGAACACGGGCCGAACGCTTCCCGGCATCGAGGTGATACATGAATCGCGAAGAACAGAAGCGACTCGCCGCGCGCGCAGCGCTCGGCTTCGTCGAAAACGGCAGCGTCGTCGGTGTCGGCACCGGCTCGACCGTCGCCCATTTCATCGACGCCCTGGCCGAGCGGCGGCACGACATCGAAGGCGCGGTATCGAGCTCCGAGCGCAGCACGGCACTGCTCAAGGAGCGCGGCATCCGCGTGCTCGACCTCAATGCGACCGGCGAACTGCCGCTGTACGTCGATGGCGCCGACGAGTGCGATCCGCACAAGCGCCTGATCAAGGGCGGCGGCGGCGCGCTGACCCGCGAGAAGATCATCGCCGCGGCCTCGCGGACCTTCGTCTGCCTGATCGATGCCGGCAAGCGTGTGGACGTGCTCGGCGCGTTTCCGCTGCCGATCGAGGTGATCCCGATAGCGCGCAGCCACGTCGCACGCGAGATCGTCAAACGCGGCGGCCAGCCGGTCTGGCGCGAAGGTGTGGTCACCGACAACGGTAACTGGATCCTCGACGTGCATGGCTGGCGGATCACCGATCCGGTCGGGCTCGAGCGCGAGCTGAACCAGATCGTCGGTGTGGTCTGTGTCGGCCTGTTCGCGGCCCGCCCGGCGGACATCGTGCTGGTCGGCGACCAGCGCATGCCCTGAGTGGCAGGGCCGGCGATTCAGTCATCGCCGGGCACATGGCGTGCCGAACGGCGGCGGGCGTCGGGAACGAACCAGCCGAACAGCAGGGTTTCGAGGATGACACGCAGCCGGCTCGTGCCGCGGGGCGCGGGCGGCTCGCCATCCGCGGCATCGTGGGCATCCAGCAGCGCCAGGACTTCCCGCGCACGCTCGGCATGTTCTTCCGGCACCCGCAGGATGCGCGTGTTGTAGCCGCCGATCTGTACTCCGGGCAGCACGCTGGCGATGCCCGAACCCTGGACGAAATAGGGGATGCCCTCCGCTTCGAGGAGGCTCGTTGCCATGGCCACGTCGGACTCCAGCACAGGCCACGCAACGGCAACCAGACCCATGATTCGTCTCCTGCAGACGGCTTCGGTCACGACAACCCTACCAACCTTTCCGGCCGGCGCGGCGGGATCCGGCCGCGACATGCCGGTACGGCATGGAATGGGCATGACCAAAGCGGACACGGCGGACAGCGCGGACACCCACCGGCCGGCTACGCAAGCCGCGCCGTGATGGCCTGGGATGCGTTGGCACGTTATCTGCTTCGATGCGTCCCGCCATTTGCCATGCACTGGCCCGCGGGGAGCGGGCATGCGAGCATCCGTCGCTCGCGGCCGCCCCGGCGGCGGTTCCGTGAAGGAGACCCCCCATGACCGCGCCCTTCGCTCCGCGTCTCGCCCTGCTGCTCGCCTGCGTCGCGGCTGCGGCCCTGGCCCAGGCCGGCGATCTCCTGCCGGGCGCGGTGCCGCATCCCGGCGCCGGTGCGGCGCCGTCCGCACCCACGGGGCGCAGTGAGGTCGCCATACCGCATGGCGGAACGGTGGTGCCATCGGCCACTGCAGCGGCAGCGACACACGAGCACACATCGAGTGGCGCATCGGAGGATGCCGTCGAGGCCGCGGCCTCACCGGACGGCACGCCCGCCGGTTATGCCGGGCGCGCGGCACCGGCGCAGCCGGCACGTGCGCGTGCGATACCGCGCTGGCAGACCCTGCTGCCCGGTTCGCTGAAGTAACCGCGCTTGGCCGTGCCGGACCGGCACGGCATCATCGCCGCATGTTCGACCTGATTCGCCGGCTCGGCCGGCGCTGGGCCGCTCCGCGTCCGATCCCGGACGACGCCTGGGTGGCGGCCCTGGCCTCCACGCCGCTGCTCGGTACGTTGCCGGCCTCCGACCGCGAACGCCTGCGCACGCTGGTCGCGACCTTCCTCGCCCGCAAGCGGTTTGCCGCCGCGCAGGGCGTCCTGCTCGACGACGCGCGCTGTCTCGTCATCGCTGCGCAGGCCTGCCTGCCGGTGCTGCACCTCGGTTTCGACGCGCTTGCCGGCTGGCACGAAGTGATCGTCTACCCGGGCGAATTCCGCGTGCGCCGCGAACACCACGACGAGGACACCGGCGTGATCACCGAGGGCGACGACGTGCTGATCGGCGAAGCCTGGGAACGCGGCCCGGTGATCCTGTCCTGGGCCGACATCGAGGCCGATCTCGAACATCCATACGATGGCCTGAACGTCATCATCCACGAGATCG
>CAYYHP010000138.1:0-6629 GCA_964471815.1 uncultured Rhodanobacteraceae bacterium | reverse complement strand
AGCGCGTTGCGCAGCATGTGCTCGAACGGCGCCTTCATGCGCTCGAGCAGGTTGCGGTCCATTTCGCCCTGCGCGCCCTCGACGCGCAGCTGCGCGCGCTTGCCAAGGTCCTGCGCGGCCTGGCGCAATGTGCGGCGCAGACTCGGCACGAGCGAATCGAACGGCACCATGCGCGTGCGCATGAGGCCTTCCTGGAGGTCCGAGCTGACGCGCGACTGCTGCAGCAGCAGCGTTTCGGACTGGCGCGTGAGATCGTCGAGCAGGCCCTGGATCGACAGCAGGTCGGACACCGACTCGGCCAGCGCGCGCGAGAGCTGCTGGAGCTGGCTGAAGCGGTCGAGTTCGAGCGGATCGAACGTGGACTCGCCGGGCTCGTGATGCTCGCGCTGGTAGCGCGCGATGATCTGCGCCTCGGTCTCGATCTCCAGCTTGCGCAGCTGCTCACGCAGACGGCCGACGGTCTGCTCGAACTCGATGAGGTTGAAACGGAACGTGCTGATCTGCTGTTCGAGGCGCGAGCGGTAGATCGACACCTCGCCGGCGTAGTTGACCAGCGAATCGAGCAGGTCCGAACGCACGCGGATCATTTCTTGCGCGACGTGGCCGGTGGCCTCCTCCTCGGCCGCCGGTGCCGCGGCCGGGCGCGGCACGGCCGGGCGCGCCGGCGTCGCTTCGGCCGTGGCCGGCAGCGCGGGCTCCGCCGCATGCGGTGCGGCGGCAGAGGTCGTCGCGGACGTATCGGCTGCCGGCTCCCCAGTGAGCGGGACTTCGCCGGCGACCAGCGCCTCGAAGCGCGCGATCGCGTTGGCCGGCATGGCCAGCGCCTGACGACGGGCCACGCGCTGGACCAGCGCATGCAGGCGATCGAAACCGCGCTCGAAGGATTCGACCGTGCCGCGGTCCATGCGCCGGCGGCCCTCGCCGATCGCCTCGAGCAGCGATTCCATCGCGTGGCTCAGGTTGCCGATCGACAACAAGCCGGCCATGCGCGCGCCGCCCTTGAGCGTATGCAGATCGCGCTTGATCCCGGTGATCAGTTCGAGTTCGTGCGGATCCTCGCGCAAGCGCGCGATCAGTGCGTCCGAGTGGTCGAGGATGTCGGTCGCCTCCTGGACGAAGATGTCGAGCAGATCCTCGTCCATGTCCGGCAGGTCGAGCCTACCGTCCGGCTGCAGGTCCTCGGCGATCGGCGCGTAATGTTCGGCCGGCTCCGCGACGTCGTCGGCGCCGGTGTCGTCCGCGGGTGGCGCGGTGAGCGCGAGAGTGTCCGCTTCCCCGGATTCCGTCGCATCCGCAGGCATCGCCGCCGCGACCGGCATCACGTCGGATGCCGTGGCTTCGGCCACCGGCTCAGCCATCGAGTCGCTGTCGTCGGCCGCATCGGGTACGTCCGCACCGGCGAGTTCGATCGTCTCGAAGTCGGCCTCGTCGTCCGAGCCGATGGCCGCATCGCTCGTCCCAGCGATCTCGAGAGCCGTTTCGTCAGCCGTCTCGTCGAAGGTAGACGGCGCATCACGACTTTCGTCATCGGCTATGACAGGCGCCTCGGCCGTCGTCGCGGGTACTTCAGCGGCCGCGCCATCCAGCGCCGGCGACGCGTCTTCCGCAGCGGATGCCACGTCCGCGGTTTCCTGAAGCGTGGCGGCGACAACGGGCGCATGGCCCATCTCGACCGGCTTCTCCGTTGGAGACGTCGTCGTCTCGGCCTGCGCCGCGTCGAGCTGGCCGAGCAGACGCCGCTCGAATTCGGCCATCTCCTCGTCGCTCAGCAGACTCGCACCGAGATCCGGCAGCGGCGCCGGGCCGACCGAGGCGAACGCATCGGTCGATGTCGTTTCATGGACTGCGGCATCCGGCGTCACGCTGGATACGCTGGCCACCGCATCCGGATCGGATACGCCGGCGTCCGGCAAGTCGGCATGCGAGGCCTGCGCATCGCCGCGTTCGGTGGCGGCCGTGTCGAAACCGCTGTCGTCGTCCGCGAGCGGCGGCTCCGGCAGGTCCTCGAACGCGATCTCCTCGGTCTCTATGACCGAGCCGGCGATGTCCACGGACGCGGACGTGTCCATCGGCGTCGCGGCTGGCGGCAGCTCGGCTGCGTCTGGTCCGTCGCCGCTGTCGAGGGCGATGCGCTCGATCTCGACCGCATCGTATTCGTCCGTGGCCGCCTCACCCGCGGACGGCGTGTCGCTCGCCTCGCCGGCGGCAGGCTCTTGCTCGTCGATCGGCGCGACATCCACGCCAAGCACGCGCAGGGTATCGCTCGGGTCCGGCTCGGGCAGCGCGTCACGCAGCGCGATCACGCGCCCGGCGAGCGCGTCGGAGGCCGGCAGACGCGGCGCCGGCCGTTCCAGCTCGCTCATCACCTCCCGCACCAGCGCGGCGGTGTCGCGCATGGCCTGCAGGCCGGCCGCGTCCGGTGCCAGTTCCAGCGCGCGCAGGCGCTTGACGTAGCCCTCGAACGGCGCGAGCACCTGGCCGATCACCGCGATGTCGACCATCGCGATCGCACCGTGCATCGTGTGCACCGCGCGGGCCAGCGCATCGGTTACCGGCAGCGGCAGGGATCCGCACTGGGCGAGGTAATCATCGATGACGCCGAGGTGCTGATCGACTTCGCTGCGCAGAATGTCGAACAGGACCGGATCGATCTCCGGCAACGGGCCCGCGAGCGGCAGGGCGGTGTCGCCCATCACGCCGGCCTCCTCGGCACCCGCTTCGAGTGGCCGGGTGACGTCGAGCGTTTCGTTGAGCTCCACGACCGGCTCGGTCGATACGGGCGCGGCGGTCGACGCGGCTTCTTCCACCGGCACGGCCACGAGCCGCTTGACGATCCGCTTGACGCGCTGGGTGCGCGGTGCGGGCGCCGCGAGCCAGGCCTCCTCGCCCGCGGCGAGGCGGTCGGCGGTCGCCATGATGCCGGCGATGTCGGCGCGCGGCGCGCCCTCGCCGTGCAGCGCAGCGAGCAGGTCGGGCAGCGCTGCCAGGGCGTGATCGACCAGGGCCTGCACGGTCGCCGTCGGCTGGATCGTGCGATCCAGCACGCGATTGAGCATGTTCTCGATCTTCCAGCTGAACTCGCCGAGGGCAAGTGCGCCGACCAGACGGCCGGAGCCCTTCAGCGTGTGGAACGAGCGCCGGACCGGCTTGAGGTTCTCGAGATTGGCGACATCGGCCTTCCAGCCCGGCACGCTGCGCGCGAGGTTGTCGATCTCCTCCTGTACTTCCTCGACGAAGACCTCGCGGATTTCTTCGTCGATGTCGTCGGAGACGCTGGCCTGGAAGCTTGCATCGGCGATCGCCGGCGCGTCCGCATCGGCGATTTCCTCCTCGATCTCCTCCTCGACCTCGACATAGCGTACGGCGGGCGTCGTGGCTGCCGGCGGCTCGGTCGGCACAGTCTCGGGCAGCTTCAGGCCGGACAGGTCATGGGCCGGCGGCGGTTCGTGACGCGTTTCGCCGACGACCAGCGCTTCGAGGCCCTCGCCGCGGGCGATCTGCACGATTTCGCGCAGTTCGGCCGGCGGCGGCTCCGGCGCGGCGTCGGCCGGTTCCTCTGCCGGGACCGGCAAGGTCTCGTCGGTGCCGAGGCGCGCGAGGTATTCGTCGAGCTCGCCGCGCTGGACGAGGTCGATGCTCGGCAGATCGGCGCTGTGCGCGTTCTGGGCGGCTTCGTCGTGAGCGAAGCGGAGACCGGCCGCGCCGCTGGTCGGCAGGACGTCGACGTTGAACGACGGATACTCACCGACCGCCGGCTCGGCAGCCGTCGGGGGCTCGACCGACGGCGTGGCCGGTGCGGCGGCCATGGCTCCCTCGCTGCCGTGGGCGCCAGCCTGCAGCGCTTCCGTGGCGGTCGATGACGCGGCGGCCGGTGCCCCCGGTTCCGGCGCCATCGCCAGACTCTCGGCAAGTGCCGCGCTGAGATCGGGCATCGCGCCGATCCCGGCCGCCTCCGGCTCGTCGGCCGGGATCGGCCAGTAGCCAAGCGCCTCGAGGCTCTGCCGGGTGACGTCAAGGATACGCTCGCGTCCGGCACGCTGGTCACGCGTGGCTTCGAGGTAGTACTCGATTGAAGCGACCGCGTCGGCGAGCTTGTCCATCTGCTCGGCGGTCGGCACGCGCCGCCAGCGCAGCAGTTCGACCTCGATGAAGCGCACCACGCCCTGCATGAGTTCCGCCGGCCGGGCGAGATCGAGCATGCGCAGCGCGCCGGCGACGTCTTCGAGCAGCTTCGGGATCTGCTCGATCTTGGCGTGATCCCACGGCGATTCGACGAAGGCGACGATGTCGTGCTTGGCCTGGGCGAGGTTGGCCGTGGCCTCCTTCATCAGTGCGTCGAGGATCTTGCGCACTTCGGCCTTGGGCAGTTCCATGCCGCCCGCGTCGCTCTCCGGCGTCTCGGCGCCGAGGCGCTCGATGTTGTCGTCCAGCGAGGCTTCGACATAAAGCAGTGCGCCGGCGACGTCGAGCAGCGTGCCCTCGTCGGCCGGGCGCGACCGGGCGGCGATGTCCTCGATGATCTGGCGCTGTTCGGTGACCACGCGGCGCGGCACGCCGAGTCCGAGCATGCCGAGCGTGTCGCCGACACGGTCGAGCACCTCGATCTGGGCACCGAGTTCGGCCGGATCGCTGCCCTGCGCGCGCAGGAAGATGTCGAGTGCTTCCTTGACGCGCAGCAGATCGTCCTTGATCGCGGCCGAGACCGTGTCGAGCAGCGCGCGGTTGTGGCCGGAAATCGAGCCGCGGGCATGCTCGAGTTCCTTCTCGCTCGGCATCAGGCTCTCGAGCCGGTAGGTACGGCGGATCTCCTCGACCGCGCTGCCGCCGGCGCCGGCATGCGCGACGTAGTAGAGGAGGTTCTTGACCAGTTCCGGTGAGCTCGCCGCGGCGAAACCGGCCTCGCCGGTCTCGGCCAGGCGCCGGATCTCGCGATCGACCTTGCCGAACAGCAGCTTCACTGCGGGACTCGGCTCGATGCCGCCGAGCTCGACGCTCTCGAGCACGCCATCGGCGATCCACCACAGCCGCCGCGCGCTCTCGTCGGCGCTGACCTGGCGGATGCGACCGAGCGCATCGCGCAGGGCGCGCGCATCGGCCTTGGGATTCTGGTTGCGCAGCCAGCGCAGCAGGGCGACCTGGTAGACCGTGCGCAGGCGCGCGGCGGTCGATTTCAGTTCGGCTGGCGGCAACGGCTGTGCGGCGCCGGCGGCAGATGACGGCAGCGGCTGGCCGAGATCCGGCGAGAACAGGACGCTCTCGGAGAACAGTTCCTCGCCGCGGCACGCCCGCAGGTCGTTGAGCAGCGGCAGCAGGACGATCGGAATGTCCTTGTGGCCACTCTGCAGGCGCTCGAGGTAATCGGGCAGCTGCACGATGCCGCGCATCAGCACCGAGTAGGCCTCGTCCTTCTGGCGGATCTCGCCGTCGAGCAGGGCTTGGGCGAGGCGCTCCATTTCCTCGACGACCATCGCCGCGCCGTACAGCTCGACCATGCGCAACGTGCCCTGCACCTGGTGCAGGTAGGTCGCGCAGAACCGCATCAGGCTCGAGTCGGCCGGGTCCTCGACATAAGCCTCCAGCGCCTGACGCGCCTGCTTGAGGGTCTCGTCGAGCTCCTGCTTGACCCAGTTGAGCGTGGTGAAATCGATGTCGTCTTGCAGTCTCATGCGCGCGATCTCATGGGTTGCGCAGATAGGCCAGCGTGTTGCGGCTGGTGACGCGGCTCAGCGCCGGATGGGCGAAGCTGGTGACCTCGCCCGGCCCGAGCACGAGCAGGCCGCCCGGCTTGAGCAACCCGGCGAGCGCGCCCAGGAGCTCCCGGCGCCGCTCGCGGGCGAAGTAGATCAGGACGTTCTGGCAGAAGATCAGGTCGAGGCGCTTGAGCGGCGCGCGGGCGACGTCGAGCAGGTTGAACTGGGCGAAACCGACACGCCGGCGCAACCGGTCGCAGATCGCGAAGGTATCGCCGTCGATCTCCGCGGTGTAGGCCTCGCGGTAGTCGGGTGGAATCTCCTCGCGACGCGTGCGCGGATACAGGCCCGCACGTCCGGTGGCCAGCGCCGGCTGGCTGACGTCGGTCGCCGTCACACCGAAATACAGCTTCGCGGCGCCGGTCGCGCGGATGTGCCGGTCGAGCACCATCGCCAGCGTGTAGGCCTCCTCGCCCGACGAGCAGCCGACGCTCCAGGCATGCAGGGCGCCTTCGCTGCCACGCTGCGCGACCCGCGGCAGCCACTCGCCGGCGATCAGCTCGAACGAGGGCGGGTGCCGGAAGAAGCGCGTTTCGTGCACCGTGAGCCGGTCGACCAGCGTGGTCCACTCGATCGCTCCTTCCGCACCATCGTGCAGGTCGCGGTAATAGTCCTCGAAACTCAGGTGCCCGGTCTCGCGCATGCGGCTGCGCACGCTGGTGACCAGGAACGCCTTGCGCGCCGGCGCCACGACCACGCCCGTGCGCCGCTCGAGCAGGTCCGCCCAGCGGGCGAATTCGGCATCGTCCATGCCAGGCATGGGCGAGAAGGCCGGACGCTGGCCGAGGGCGAGGGCCATTGGCGCGTAGTCATCTCCTCAAGCCGCCGACGGTCAGGTCGGCAGCTTGAAGTCCGCAACCGAGCGGCGCAGGTCGCTGG
>CAYYHP010000137.1:0-6656 GCA_964471815.1 uncultured Rhodanobacteraceae bacterium | reverse complement strand
CCGCGCGGTTCGTTCGAATGGCTCGCCGAGCATGCCGGACATGGCCATCTCGTGGTCCTGCGCGCCTCGGGCGCGGACGAAATGCAGAAGGAAGTCTTCGAGGTGATCGGCGGCTACGCCTCGGTGCGCACGCTGGTGTTCCATGCGCGCGCGCCGGCTTCCGACCCGGCGCTTGTCGAGGCGGTGCGCAAGGCCGACGCGATCTTCATCGCCGGTGGCGACCAGGCGAACTACGTGCGCTTCTGGAAAGGCACGCCGCTGCATGCAGCGCTCGATGCGCATGTGCGCGCCGGCAAGCCGATCGGCGGCACCAGCGCCGGTCTCGCCATCCTCGGCGTGCAGTACTACGGCGCGCTCGACGGCGGCAGCATCCTTTCGCCCGAGGCGCTGGCCGATCCGCTCGGCAAGGCGATGACCGTCGAGGGCGACTTCCTGCACCTGCCGATGCTCGAGCACATCGTCACCGACACCCACTTTGGCAAGCGCGACCGCCTCGGACGGTTGATCGCTTTCGTGGCGAACCGGCGTCAGGCCGGCCTGACCGACCTGATCGGTCTCGGCGTCGATGAGGAGAGCGCGGTACTCGTCGAGGGCGACGGCAAGGCGCGGATCGTCTCGCGCGTGGATGGCGGCGCCTGGCTCGTGCGGCCGTCCGGTTTGCCGGAGAGCGCGGTCGCCGGCCAGCCGCTGACCTGGCACGGCGTACGCGTCACCGGCATCAATGCCGCGAGCCGCTTCGATCTCGCCACGCTCAGCGTCAAATCGCCGTGGTTCGAGCGCGTGGCGGATGTCGTCAATGGCCGCCTCAGCGTGCGCGAGGCCGGCGAATCCACCGCTGCCGCGCCTCGCTAGAATCGTCGTCATTCACTGACTCGTCGTCACATCGGAGCCCAGCCATGCCTTCCATCCGCACCTTGAGTGCCGCCCTCAGCCTTTCCCTTGCCGCCGCGGCGACCGCGACGGCTGCCGATACCGTGCTCGTCATCCACGGTGGCGCCGGTGTGGAGCGCAAGGAGATGACGCCGGAGACCGAGGCCAAGGCACGCGCCGCGCTCGAGCTGGCGCTGAAGAAGGGCCATGCAGCGCTCGTCGCGGGCAAGCCCGCGATCGAGGCCGTGACCGCGGCGATCACCGTGCTCGAGGACGATCCGCTGTTCAACGCCGGCAAGGGCGCCGTGTTCACGCACGACGGCAAGAACGAGCTCGATGCCTCGCTGATGGATGGCACCACGCTCGCAGCCGGCGCGGTGGCCGGCGTGCATCGCGTGAAGAACCCGATCCTGCTCGCGCGTGCGGTGATGGAACATTCGGCGCACGTGATGATGGTCGGCGACGGCGCGGAAGCCTTTGCGAAGGAGCAGGGCATCGAACTCGTCGATCCATCCTATTTCCGCACTGAGAAGCGCTGGGAACAGCTGCAGAAGGCGCTGAAGGAAGATGCCGCCAAGCAGGCGCATGCCGATACCGAGACCGCCAAGCATTTCGGCACCGTCGGTGCAGTCGCCCGCGATGCCCAGGGGCGTCTCGCCGCCGGTACCTCCACCGGCGGCATGACCGACAAGCGCTACGGCCGCGTCGGTGATTCGCCGATCATCGGCGCCGGCACCTATGCGAATGGCGCCTGCGCGGTTTCCGGCACCGGCTGGGGCGAGTACTACATCCGCGCTTCGGCCGCGCACGAGATCTGCTCGCGCGTTGCCTATCTCAAGGAAACCGCAGCCCAGGCTGGCGAGGCGGTCATCAACAAGCAGATTCCGAAGCTCGGTGGCGACGGCGGTGCGATCGTCCTCACTGCCGATGGTGGCGTCGCCACGCCGTTCAACACCGAAGGCATGTATCGCGGCTGGATCGGCGCCGACGGTGTACCGCACGTCGCGATCTATTCCGACGACAAGCTCGCCCTGCCATCCCCTGCCGCGCGGAAGTGACGGCGCGAACGTCTGTGTGACGGGCAGGGCGTGATCCAGCGCCCTGCCGGCAGGCTGTCGAGAAGCAGCGACGCCAGCGCGATTCAAGGATGAATCGCCCGAGAGTCGATCGCGTAAGCGATGGATTCTCTCCCGGAGCGCGCGCCAGCTCGCATCGCTCGATTGAGAAACCGTGCGCGCCGGAGCGTGCATGAACGGCGAGCCACAGGACATGACGAGCCGCACGCAGTAGCCCGTTTCCCGACACCCGGCTAGGGCACTTCCACGACGAAATGCGCGAAGTCCTTCTTGCCGAGCGCATCCTCCGCCTTGAGCGTGAAGAAATGCACGCCGGACGGCAAGCCCGTGAGGGCGACGTGATCGGCCGCGACCTGTGCGAATGCGCTGGCCGGCACAAGTGACACCGTCGGGGCCGGGCCGTCCGAGTCACTGGCCGCGAAGCCGACGTCGGCCATGCCATCATTCGCCAAGAAATAGGCCGGCCCGGTCAACGCGAGCTGTGGACTCGCATTGCCGTCGAGATCCGCAAGCCGCGCGGAAATGCTGGCCCGGTACTGCGCATCGACCAGGAACGGCACCTGGAAACGGAATTTCGGACTGATCTGCTCGGCATCGACGAAATGCGCGATCGAGCGTTCGATCGGCGCATACACGGTTTGGATCTCGGCGAGATCGCGCGCGACGTAGACGAAGCCGAAGCGGAACCGTTTCGGGCTCGTCGTGTAATCCGGCACGCGCGGCCCGTTCTTCGCCACCATCCAGGCATGGTCGTACTGTGCGACCGAGCCATACGAAACGCTGTGTCCGGCATCGGCGTTATAGACGGGGTTGCCCAGCACGTAGGTAGTCGGGAACCGCGGCGCGAGCCCCATCGCGTAGAGGTCCTGCTCGGCGAGCGTTTCGCTGTCGTTGTAGGCAAGATTGCCGATCGACTGCCAGGTGAAGCCGTTCTGCGGATCGCCATCGATCTGCTTGATGGTCAGGTAGCCGTCGCCGGTATAGGTGCTCGCGAGCTGACTGTGCACCGTGCTGTTCGAATACCAGTGGCCATTGCCGAGTTCGAGACCGACACGCGCGCCCCAGTTGTGGCCGACCTCGTGATCGAGCACCGCGAAGGCGCCGTCGAGAACCGTGCCACCGCCGAGGTTGTAGCGGCACAGGTTCGGTAGACCGACCCCGCTGATCGCATCGTCGCCGATCCCGTAGGCTAGATGGCGGCGCGTGATGACGTTCGGGGCGGTGTTCGGTGTCAGTCCGTTCGCGGCCACCACGACCATGAGGTAGTCATCCGGCCGCACGGCCTTGAGGCGCGCGACATAGGCGTCGAGGTTGGTCAGCGAGAACACGCTCGCATAGTCCGGAAAACTGGTCTGGGCCGGATCGGTGATCAGGAACAGCGCGTGCTCGCTGAGATAGGCATCGGCGGCAACCGGCTGCAGTGCGAGGAAGTCGATGCGCACCCTGGCCGAGACACTGCCGAAGAAATTGCTCGCGGTGAGCGTGTAGCGTGTGGTCACGGTCGGGCTGACCGTGACCGAGTGACTGCCGTTGTCGCCGGCATCGCCGATGCCAGGATCGAGCATCACGCCCGTCGCACCACCGACCGACCAGGCGAGGTTCGCGCTCTGACCCGCGACGAGACTGCTGCGTGTCGTCGTAAAGCTCGCGATCGTGGGCAGGAACGGCTGCGCCGGCACGACCGGCGTTTCGAGATCGTCCGTGAAGATCAGATCCGGATTTGGGTCGACCACGAAGCTGCCACTGACGCCGGCGAGACTCGGCCCGCCCGACGTCGCCGAGTAGAACGCGAACACCTCGCCCGCCTGTGCGAAGCGGAACACGCAATCGCTGGTGCAGACGAGCGCGGGATTCTGGTCGAACCGCAACGGCTGCGCGGCACTCGCCGCGAATACGATGCGATCACCCGCGGCGATGTGAAACGCACTCGGCGCATACGCGAGCGCCGCGCCCTGTCCGATCAACTGCACCGCGATCGTGTCGGCTTGTGCGGTGAGGCTGGTCAGCCAGAGCGCACAACTTGCCGCCAAGACCTTCATGCCGTATACGACTCGAACGTCCATGGATCCGACCCGCCGACATTGCTCGTAGGTGTGAGCAGGGATGGTGGGCATGCCCGCGACCTGCGTCAAGATATATTTCCACACATCGAGAAATATCTTTCGTGGTTCCTCACGCCCCTCGTGGCATCGGAGCTTCTCCGTTGCGCTGATCCGTAAGTCTGCCATCTCGGGTTCCGGGCATACGTCGTCGTTCCGCGGGTATCCGATGCCTTGCCGTGACCGGGCCACCTTGGCCCATCCACACTCCAGATCCACCACCTGCGCTAGTCTCTGCGGGCCCCGTACACGAAGGACTCAGCCATGCCGGTCGTGAGCAGTGGATCGAAGCCGTCGGCCCCCGCGCCGACGGATGCATTTCCCTGTGGCGACGAGGCCGTACGTCGGGCGAGCGGGCAGGACTGGGCGGAATGGCTCAGGCGGCTCGATGGCGAAGGCCTGGCCGCACGATGTGCAGCGCATGACGAGGTCTGGCGCTGCGTGAAGGGCCTGCAGCCCGGCCTCGACGACTGGTGGGCGCAGATGATCAGCGTGGGCTACGAGCGGGCGCGTGGATTGCGTGCGAGGAATCAGAACTGCCACGGCGAGTTTCAGGCCTCGGTCTCGCGCACGCTCGCCGTGCCGCTTGATCGCGCCTATGCCGCGTTCGCGGAGCGTGCCGCGGAATGGCTCGAAGCGCCCGGTCTCGTCGTGACCAAGGCCAATCCCGGCAAGAACCTGCGTGCGCGCTGGACGCAGGGCGGGCGGGTCGAGGTCCGCTTCACGGCGAAGGGCGAGGCCAAATGCCAGATCGTCGTCGATACGACGCAGCTGGAGAGCGCGGAGGACGTCGCCGCGGCCAAGGCATTCTGGCAGGCGCGGTTCACAATGCTCGAAGCATTTCTGGCGGCATCGATGAGTGACGCAACGACTACTGGGGCGGGCGAGGCATCGGCTTCCGCGATGGATGAGGCGGCGCCTTCTGCAAGGAACGGTGCGCCATGAGCCTGCGCGGCATCCTGCTGGCCGTCGTCGCGCTCGCGCTGATCGTTTCCGGCATCGCGCCCTACGATCGGGCGACCTGGTGGCTCGAGGTCGCGCCGGTGCTGATCGCGGCGCCGCTCCTGATCGCGACGGCACGGCGCTTTCCGCTGACGCCGCTGCTCTACACGCTCATCGCCTTGCACGCGCTGATCCTGATCGTCGGCGGGCACTACACGTATGCCCGCGTGCCGCTCGGTTTCTGGATGCAGGAGGCGTTCGGCTTCGCGCGCAACCACTACGATCGCATCGGCCATTTCGCGCAAGGCTTCGCCCCGGCGATCCTCGCACGCGAGCTGCTGTTGCGCCTCACGCCGCTGCGGCGCGGCGGCTGGCTGGTGACCTTGGTCACCGCCTGCTGTCTCGCGTTCAGCGCGCTCTACGAACTGCTCGAATGGTGGACGGCCATACTCGCGAGCGACGGGGCGACCGAGTTCCTCGCGACCCAGGGCGATCCCTGGGACACGCAATGGGACATGTTCCTCGCGCTGATCGGCGCGCTCACCGCGCAGCTCCTGCTCGCACGCTGGCACGACCGCCAGCTCGCGCGGCTTGCGGGCGGTGCGCGCTGACGCGATCGCATACGCAGGGTGTCGAGAAAGGGCTTCCTGCCACTATGCTCAACGCCTCCGGCGATTCGCCGCGTATCCGAGCTGTCCCTGGTGCGTGGCGCCGGCCTGGCCATCCTGGGCCAGTCGCTCGCCGGCGCGGGCAGCGCTTCGACGCTGCTCGCGTCGAATCCCGGCTCGCCCTGCGCGCCCGCTCCGCCGTTCGCGCGTGCGCCGGCGGCAGTCCCGATCGAACGACATGGGCCGGGTCTGCGTACGGTCTTCGAATATCAGTCGCCAACGTGACCGGCCTGCGTGCGCTTCGTCCGCGGGCCGCACCAGCCGGTTGTTTCCCGACAGCCGGTTAGCCGTCGAAGCCGTCGCGGAACAGCGGATCGACGAGGCCGTGCGAGCCGGACGGGTAGCGCGGGTCGAACAGGCAGATCGCGCTGCCGTCCGCGGGCACGTTCGCGCCGCCGCAGGCGAACGTGCCGCCGGTGCGCGCGTGACGGTCCTGCAGGCCGACGGTCGGAGTGCCCGCCGTGCCGGTCGCGGCGTACTGCAGCACGATCTGCCCGGTGGTGTGGTAGAGGATCGCTTCGAAGCCGAGCGTATCGCTGCGGCCGACGCGACCCCAGTCGCGCCATTCGATGACCGTGCACGGCTCGGTGATGCGGGATTCGGCGGCACGCGGGCAGGCGCCGTGGAAATCGCTGAGCAACTGGCCGGCGTGCAGGCTGCCGTCGAGACTGTTGTGCCAGACCGCGAGGCGTCGCGCTTCGATCGCGCTCGGTGCGCCGCCGCTGGGTGTGCCGCGGTAATACGGAATCTCGGCCGCGGCCTGGCAGAGCGCGGACGGGGTCAACAGGCAACCGGCGAGCGCCACCGCGAACGCCGGTCTGGCATAACCGCTCGCGGTGAATCGAGAAGCTCGATCTCCCATGCCCCCGAGACGACCAACCGCGCGCGGTGGCTGGAGAATGGCCGGAGTGCCCCCATGCGCGTCCGCCGGTCGCCGGCCGCTCAGTGGGCGGTAACGCCGAAGGCGATCACGTTGCTTACGTCGGTATCGCCGAAATGGC
>CAYYHP010000136.1:0-6750 GCA_964471815.1 uncultured Rhodanobacteraceae bacterium | reverse complement strand
TCCGGCAATCGATGTGCGTCTCGATCGCCGGCAGGCGGCGCTGATCGAGCAGGCGCAGACGGTCGCCGGTCCACTGCACGGCGCGGATGGAATCGTGGCGGTCGAGATCAGTCATCGGCGAATTCCGGACGAAGCGGCGCAGGATAACCGATGCACCGGACTGGCTCACGACGACACCCGCAGGGCCACCTGCCAGCGCAAGCGGTCGGCTCGTCGCCCCTGCCCGCCTACGGGAAACGTCCGCGCTGTTCAGCCTGCGGCGCTACCGGTCTGCACCGCCCACAACGCGGCATACAGGCCGCGCGCCGCGAGCAGCTCGGCATGCGTGCCGCACTCGGCGATGCGTCCGCCATCCAGCACGACGATCCGATCGGCGTGCACGATGGTCGAGAGCCGATGGGCGATGACGATGACCGTGCGCTGGTGGGCGATACGCCGCAGCGAGCGCTGGATCGCGGCTTCAGTCTCGTTGTCCACCGCGCTGGTCGCCTCGTCGAGCAGCAGGATCGGCGGATCCTTGAGCAGTGCACGGGCGATCGAGAGCCGCTGGCGCTGGCCGCCCGAGAGCTTCGCGCCGCGTTCGCCGACGCGTGTGTCGTAGCCTTGCGGCAGATGCTCGATAAAGTCGTCAGCTTCGGCAGCACGCGCCGCCGCGACGATTGCGGCGAAATCGGCATCGGGACGCGCGTAGGCGATGTTCTCGCGTACCGTGCCCTCGAACAGGAAGACGTCCTGTGCGACCCAGCCGATCTGCGCACGCAGCCACGCGAGCGGCAGCGCGGCGAGCGGCGTGCCATCGAGACGGATCTCGCCGCGGCCCGGCTCGTGGAAGCGCATCAGCAGCTTGACCAGTGAGGTCTTGCCGCCGCCGGTCGCACCGACCAGCGCCAGCGTACTGCCCGCGGGGATATCGAGATCGAGGCCGTGCAGCACCTCAGCGCCGTCCGGATAGGCGAAATGCACGTCGCGCAGCGCGATCGTGCCGCGGGCCGGGCCTTGTGGCGTCACCATCGAGGTATCGCGGATGCCGATGGGCGTTTCGAGGAGCCCGAGGATGCGCCGCGTCGAGGCCATTGCGCGCTCGTACAGATCCACCGTTTCCGCCAGACGCGTCAACGGCCACAGGAGGCGCTGGGTGAGAAACACCAGCACGGCGTAGAACCCGGCCTCGAGCCGGCCCTCGAGCACCATCCTGCCGCCGATGACGAAAGTGCACAGGAAACCGAACAGGATCGCCATGCGGATCAGCGGCACGAACGAGGCGCCCAGGCGGATCGCCGCACGGTTCGCCTCGACGTAGGCGCGGCTCTCGTCCTCGAGCTTGGCGAGTTCGCGTTCCTCGGCCGCGAAGCTGCGGATCGTGGCGATGCCGGCGAGATTGTTGTTGAGCCGTGCGGCCAGTGCGCCGACCCGCTCGCGGACGCGGTCGTATCGTGGCCCGGCCTTGCGCTGGAACAGGAACGCACCCCAGAGGATCACCGGGATCGGCGTGAATGCGAGTACGGCGAGGGTCGGCGACACCGCGAAGAACACCGCGCCGCAGGCGACCACGGTGACGAACACCTGGATCAGATCGCTCGCACCGCCATTGAGGAAGCGCTCGAGCTGGTTCACGTCGTCGTTGAGGACCGCCACCAGCGAACCGCTCGAGCGATCCTCGAAATAGGTCTGGTCCAGACGCTGCACATGAGCGTAGGCCGTGGTGCGCAGCTCGTGCTGCAGATCCTGGGCGAGATTCCGCCAGAGCACGAGGTAGGCGAACTCGAACAGCGATTCGCAGACCCAGACCGCGAGCGTCAGCGCGCCAAGCAGGTACACTTGCGAGAGCGGCTCGGTCATGCCGAGCGCGGCGACGAACGAGGCCTTGCCGCGCACGACCACGTCGATGGCTATGCCGATCAGAATTTCCGGCGCGACGTCGAACAGCTTGTTGGCGACCGAGCAGAAGCCTGCGGCGAGGATCCGCGGGCGGTACGGTTTCGCATAGCGGTAGAGGCGCGCGAGCGCCGTGGACGACGAGGTGGCGGATGGCATCCCGGCAGCGTAACACCGCAAGACAGATACCGGCCAAGCGCACACGGCGCGCCGCGCCAGCAGGCGACCCATCCACGGTGCTCGATGCGGAATACGAGGCGCTCCTGCGCCTCGCCTGCCTCAAGGCGGCGGGTGTCGGCGCGTTGTCGGCACTGGCCGGCGCCCTGCCCGGAGCAGGCGTTCTGCTGCGTCTCGTGGCCGGGGAACTGGCCGATGTCGCGGCCGTCGAGTCGATCCAGGAAACCCTGATCGCCGACGTGTTCGATCTGTACGGCCTGCATCTGCCACGCAGCGTGCGCGAGCCGCTCGTCGCGCAGATCGCCACGCTCGGTGCGGGCGCCGGACTTGGCGTGGACGTGCTCGGCCGCAAGCTGCTCGGCCGCTTCGGCGGCAGGCTCGCGGGTCGGCTCGCGCCGCTCGCTGCCGTGCTGACCAGCGCCATCGGCAATGCCGCGGCGACCTACGCGATCGGCCAACGCGCGCAGGCCTTCACGCGCCTGCGTGAAGCGCCGGTCGAGAATCTCGCCGAAGCGATGCGCGCCTTCACCGGCGTGGATGAGCGTCGTCTCTGGGAATGGTCGGTCGGCGCGACGCGCGAGACGCTCGGCCGGCTCGGCAGCGTGCTGCGCCGCTTCCTGCCCGAGACATTGCTCGATGCAGTACCGGGCACCGCAGGCGCGCGCCGGCGCAGCGCTGCCGGCGCCCGGTCGCGCAAGCCGCGGCCATGAGTGCCGATTTCCGCGCGGCCTTCCTTTTCGCGAACCTGTCGAGTCCACACGGATGAGCGAATTCCACTCCGTCGCCCTGATCGGCCATGGTCGCTTCGGTGCGGCTTTTGCCGGCCTGCTGTCGCGCCATGGTATCGCCTGGCGGGCGCTCGACCCCCGCGGCAGCGTGCCCGCCGGCCATGCCGAAACCGACCTCGCCCGGCTCGTCGCCGCGGCCGATCTGGTCGTGGTCGCCGTGCCGGTGCCCGCCATCGAAAGCGCGCTGGTCGCACTCCGCCCGCATCTCGGCGCGCGGCACACGGTGATCGACGTCGGCAGCGTGAAGCTGCAGCCGTGCGCATGGCTCGACCGCCATCTCGGCGATGCCGTCGCACATGCCGGCACGCATCCGCTGTTCGGGCCACTGAGCCTCGCGCGTGCGGATCCGATCCGCAGTGTGATCTGTCCCAGCCCCCGGCATCCGGAAACCGCCCGGCGCGTGCGCCGGTTCTTCGAAGCGCTGGGCAGCGAAATCATCGAGCGCGATGCGGCGAGCCACGACCGGGCGATGGCCTCGACGCATGCGATGGCATTCTTCGTCGCCAAGGGCCTGCTCGATATCGGCGCGGCCGACGATCTCGGCATGGCGCCGCCGAGCTTCCGCGCGCTGGCCCAGTCGATCGAGGCGGTACGCGCAGATGCGGGACATCTGTTCGCGGCGATCCAGCGCGAGAACCCATTCGCCGAGGAAACCCGCGCCCGCTTCATCGAAGCCCTGCGCGGCATCCACGAGCGGCTCTCCCAGCCCGCTGCTTCCGGCTCGTCTCCGGGCGATGCGGCGATACCCGGGCTCGACTCGGAGCCACGCGAGGACGTGCAGGCGCATCTCGCGGACCTGGATCGCGAGCTTGCGACCCTGCTCGAACGCCGGCGCCAGCTCGAGGGCCGCCTCGCCGGCGGCGTGGGCGAACAGGCCGATCTGCGGGAGCCGGCATCGCTCCGGACGGTACGCGGCAAGTCCTAGCCGGACCTCAGTTGGGCTTTGCCCGGCCCGTGGCGATGAAGCTTGCCTCGAACTCGCCGCGGGCGGTCCGGCGGATGCCGGTCAGGAAGAAGCGATAGCCATCCAGATCCAGCGCCACGCCCGCACCTGGCCTGAGGACGGCCTGGATCTGCGCGAGATCGCTCTTCTCGCCCATACGCATGGCGACCGAACCATTGAACAGCATCGTCGAGCAGTCCTTGGGCGCGACGCAGCCGGAATCGGCCGACACGGAACGCAAGGTGACTTCGAGACCGTCCGGGCCGACGCGTCGGGTCTCGCCAACCTTGAGCGTGAACGGCTGATCCAGACGTGCGGGTTGGATCGCACAGGCGCCGAGCGACACGGCAAGAACCACAGGCCAGACTTTCTTCATCGCACGCCTCGCAAGGTCATCGCAGAAACCGTAGCTCGCGCGGGCCGGCAGTCATCCGCCAGGCATGGCAAGGAACGCGATCCAGCGCGACGACCGAACAGATCGACGATGTGCCGGAGGCTCCATCGGCGAGCCCGGAAACGACAACGGCCCGCAAGGGCCGCTGTCATCGCCGTCCGGCATGGCGTTCCGGGTGGATCAGGGCGAGCGTTTGCCGAGCCAGTCGGAAATCGCCGGTGGTACCTCGCGCTGGGCGCGCCCGCTGACGTAGATGCCGATGTGGCCGCCCTTGAAGGCGAGCTGAGTGTAGTCCTTCGTGCCGACGACCTTCTCGAGCGCACGCGAGGCTGCCGGCGGTACGAGATGGTCCTGCTCGGCGAAAATGTTTAACACCGGCTGAGTGACGCGCTTCAGGTCCACGTCCTTGCCGCCGATCGACAGGCCGCCATTGACGAGCTTGTTGCCCTGGTAGAAATCCTTGATGAACTCGCGGAAGGCCTCGCCGGCCTGGTCCGGCGAGTCGAAGATCCATTTCTCCATCCGCAGGAAATTCTCCACTTCCGTCTTGTCGTCGAGGATGTCGACGAGACCGATGTACTTCTGCTGGTTGAGACGCAACGGCTTCAGCGTCAGGTAGCACCAGTTCATGAGATCCGCCGGCACGTTGCCGAGCGTATCGACGAACAGGTCGATGTCCATGTTCCGCGTCCAGTGCGAGAGCATGTTGTCCGGCGTGTGGAAGTCCACCGGTGTGACCATCGTGATCAGGTTCTTCACCTTCTCGGGGTAGATCGAGGTGAAGCACAGCGAGAATGCGCCGCCCTGGCAGATGCCGAGCAGGTTGATCGCATCCACGTCGTGGCGCTCGCGCAGGAAATCCACGCAGTGGCGTAGATAGCCGTTGATGTAGTCGTCGAGCGAGAGGAAGCGGTCGGACGCGTCCGGATAGCCCCAGTCGATCAGATAGACGTCCTCGCCGAGCGCGAGCAGATTGCGCACGAGCGAGCGGTCCTCCTGCAGGTCGACCATGTACGGCGTATTGACCAGCGCATAGCAGATCAGCAGCGGCGTCCGGCGGCGTGGCTTCCCACTGCCCTTGAAGTGGTACAGCGTGATCTTGTCCTCGCGGTAAACCGCTTCCTTCGGCGTCGCACCGAAATGGACCTCGTCGAGCGAGCGCAGCGTCCTGACGCCGGCGGCAAGCTTCTGCTGGAACTTGAGCGCCTCGTCGAGCGCCCTCTGCGGTTCGATCTTGACTGGACCCATGCCGTGCCCCTCAGCGCTTGGACTTCGACGTCTTCACGGCCTGCTTCGGCACGGAGCGTGCCGCGGCCGGCTTCTTCTTCGCGGCGCCCACCTGCCGGCGCAGTTCGGCGAGTTCCGTCTTCAGCTCGGCGAGCTCGGCGGCCGATACGCTCGCCATGCCATCCTCACGCGACTTCGCCGCACGGCGCAGTTCGTGGACGGCCTTCTCGACGCTGCGCATCTCGGTGCGCGTTGGCATGCCGAGCTGCGCGGTGGCGAGTTCGACCTCGCGCTGCACGAGCGAGCGGACCTTCATCTGTGCATTGACGAGGTCGCCGTAGACCTCGCGGAACTCATCGGTCATCGCGACTTGCGCATAGGCTTCTTCGGCCGCGTCGACCCAGAGGTCGTAGACGGCACGCACGGAGTCGAGCTGACGCCCAGGCTCCTCGCGCTCGGCGAGCTTGCTCTGGAAGCGCTCGAAGCCACGCTCGCTGGCCTTCAAGATCAGCGCGTTGTAGCGATTGGTCTGTTCCTGATAGCCAGCCAGCGCGGCGGAAAGCCGCTGCCAGCGCTCCTGGTGCTCGCGCGCATAGCCGAATGCCGGCGTGCCGAGCAGGTTGAGCCATTCCTGCTTGACCGGCGCCGCCAGGCGCAGCAGCTCGGCCATGCCCTGCTCGAGACTGTGGGCGCCCTTGCCCGACAGATCGCGCAGGCTCGCGGCGAGCGGATTGTTCAGGAGTGAGGCATCGATGCCCGGCAGGTTGAAGCCCTGACGGAGAACGTCGGTCCACACGGATGCCGCGGCGCCGTCATTCCCCGCCGCTGTTGAGAGCATTGACTGCATCAGCGAGACGAAACTCTTGGCGCTCGCCCCGAGACGCTCGACGACCTCGCTCTGCCGGCCAGCACCGCCGAACAGCCGTGCCCACTGCTCGAGACCTTCATGCCACGGGGTGGCGACATCGAACCGCGGGGCGGCACCGGCCTGTCTGGCCAGATCGCCCCAGGCGGACCAGTACTGCTGAGACAGCGCCTGCCAGTCCTTCGCCCAGTCGTGCACGGATTTCGTTTCGGACATGAGAGCCTCCCAACGTGCGCGGGGATGCTACACCCCGTCGTTGCTGCGTCGCAACAAGTACACCAACGAAAAAGCGGGCACTCGGCCCGCTTTTTCGTTTCGATCCGGCAGGCGGTGGATCAAGCCACGCCCTGCTCTTCGGCGACCGCCTTCATCGACAGGCGGATGCGCCCCTGCTTGTCGACCTCGAGCACCTTGACGCGCACGACATCGCCTTCCTTGAGCTTGTCGGAAACTTTCTCGACGCGCTCGTTGGAAATCTGCG
>CAYYHP010000135.1:0-6784 GCA_964471815.1 uncultured Rhodanobacteraceae bacterium | reverse complement strand
CGAGGGTGGTCTTGCCGTGGTCGACGTGGGCGACGATGGCGATGTTGCGCAGCTTTTCGATGGACATGGCGATTGGCCCGTCGCGATGGCGCGGCAGGCTGAACGGGGAAAAGGAAGCGTGCATTATAGCCGCGAATCCCGAATTTTGTGGCTGCGCAGCAATCGGGCTGGCCTTGGCCGCGGTTTCCGCGGGCGGCGCGCATGCCTGCCGCAGGCTGCGTGCCTCAGATGCAGTGTATTGCGACGGCCTCGTTCTGCTTCGGGCCTGCCTCGTGCTCGAGGCGCTTGCAGATCTCCGCGGATTCGGCCTCCGTCATCCCCCAGCCTACGATGATGACGCGGCGCAGGCCCTCCGAGGTCTGCATGGCGTAGTGCAGGTAATGCAGGTTCGCCGGCTGCATGTCCAGCATGCGCTGGTAGCGTGGTGCGATCTCGCGTTCGCACTGGAAGTCCTGCGTGGCGCAGTGCACCGCATCGGTGCAGAACTGGGGCAGCGCCAGCTTGGGCGCGCCGCCCTCGCATTCCTGCATCAGGGGCCGGTCGCCGAGCGCCACGAGATCCAGATCGCGGTTGCCGGCCCTGATCTTCAGGCGCATCTCCCAGTAGCCGTCGAAGACCGGCCGCTGCGTCTGCGGTTTGAGCTTCAGCAGCGCGCCGAGTGCGGCGGTGATCACGACGAGAAAGGCGAGCGCTCGCCACATGGCCGGATTTCCCCCATTGAAAGCGGCGCATCTTAGTGATCCGGCCGCATGCGGTGAACTTTCCGGGCCGGGTGGTGGGACTTTTAGCGGTAAGATCGACGCCCTTTTCGCGGAGCCCGCCATGTCCGAACTCATTGCTCACATCGCCACCGGCCGCGGCACGATCAAGCTGCGCCTGTTCGCCGACCAGGCGCCGGTCACCGTCGCGAGTTTCGTAAACCTCGCCCGGCGCGGCTTCTACGACGGTCTGAGCTTCCACCGCGTCATCGCGGATTTCATGATCCAGGGTGGCTGCCCGCACGGCACCGGCACCGGCGGTCCGGGCTACCGCTTCGAGGACGAGTGCCGAGCGGATCTGCGTCACGATCGTCCCGGCATCCTGTCGATGGCGAACGCCGGCCCCGGCACGAACGGCAGCCAGTTCTTCATCACGCACGTCGCCACGCCGTGGCTCGACGGCAAGCACACCGTATTCGGCGCGGTGGTCGATGCCGAGGATCAGAAGATCGTCAATGCGATCCGCGGCGGCGACCGGATTGGCTCGGTCACCATCGTGGGCGACGCCGATCCATTGCTCGCCGCGCAGGCGGCACGTGTCGCGCAGTGGAGTGCGACGCTCGATGCATCGGGCTTCCCTGCCAAGTAAGGTGGCATCCGGCCTGTGCGGATGACGGGCATTCGATCGGTCCGCGCGGTGCGCTGACAGAGTCAGCCGCACCGCGCGTGATGAGCCTTGTTCATAAGACCAAAGGCGACCGGATGCTGCAGTGCGATGTGCTACCATCGCGCGCCGCCGCGCCCCGCATCCCGTGAGGATTTCCATGCCAAAGCTTGCCGAACGCATGGGCCATGCCAAGCCCAGCGCGATCATGCTGGTCGCCGAGAAGGCGAAGAAGCTCAAGGCCGAAGGTCGCGACATCGTCAGCTTCTCGATCGGCGTGCCGAATTTCCTGCCCGGCGAGCACGTCTACGCCGCCGCACGCGAGGCGCTCGCCAGGGATTCGGGGCAGTACGGCTCGAACCGCGGTGCCGATGCGCTGCTCGATGCGTTCCTCAGGCATCTCGAGGCCGGTGGTCTGACCGGCTACACGCGCAAGCACGTCGCGACCGGCATCGGCGCCAAGCACATCCTCTACAACCTCGCCGAGGCGCTGCTCGATCCTGGCGACGTGATCGTGTTCCCGGCGCCTTTCTGGACGACCTACCAAGACATCGCCGACATCGTCGGCGCGAAGGCGCGCCTGCTGCCGTGTCCGGCCGAGCAGAACTACAAGCTCACGCCGGCCCAGCTCGATGCTGCCCTGCCTGGCGCGAAGGTGTTCCTGTTCAACAATCCGTCGAACCCGACCGGCATGGTCTACACGCGCGAGGAGATCGCCGCGCTCGCCGACGTGCTGGTGCGCCATCCGGACGTCTGGATCATCTGCGACGACATCTACAACCGCATGGTGTTCGACGGCGTCGGCTATCACAACGTCGTCAACGCGCGGCCCGAGCTGCGCGAGCGCGTGATCCACGTCGATTCGCTGTCGAAGACCTATGGCATGCCGGGCTGGCGCGTCGGCTTCGTCGCGGGTCCCGAGAGCGTCGCCCAGGCCATCGTCACGCTGAATTCGAACCACATCACCAACATCCCCGAGATCGTCACTGCCGCCGCGATCGCCGCGCTCACCGGTCCGCAGGACGTATCTATGCAGAAGTGCGCGGAGTTCCAGTCCAAGCGCGATCTCGTCTACGCGGCGATGGTCTCGATCCCGGGCGTGAAGTGCCCGCGGCCGCAGGGCGCGTTCTACGTGTTTCCGGACATCTCCTGCGCGTTCGGCAGGAAGCACGGCGACAAGCTCATCGCTAATGATGTCGACTTCTGCAACGCGCTGCTCGAGGCCAAGGGCGTGGCCTGCGTGCCGGGCTCGGCCTTCGGCGAGCCGCGTGCGCTGCGCATCTCCTACACCTGCCCGACCGCGCAGCTGCCCGAGGGCCTGAAGCGCTTCCGCGAGTTCTTCGCGGAGCTGACCTGAACTCCCGGCGGCGGGTCCGGCCCGCCGCCGACCTTCCCCGCAAGAAGACCCACGGCGGGTGCTGCGCCCGCCCCAGGAAAACCCGAGGAGTCGTCCCATGAAAGCCCCCGTTCGTGTTGCCGTGACCGGTGCTGCCGGCCAGATCGGCTATTCGCTGCTGTTCCGCATCGCCTCCGGCGAGATGCTCGGCAAGGATCAGCCGGTGATCCTGCAGATGCTCGAACTGCCGGTCGACAAGGCACAGGCCGCGCTCAAGGGCGTGATGATGGAACTCGAAGACTGTGCGTTCCCGCTGCTCGCCGGCATGGTCGGCACGGCCGATGCGAACGTTGCGTTCAAGGATGCCGACATCGCGCTGCTGGTCGGCGCACGTCCGCGCGGCCCGGGCATGGAGCGCAAGGATCTGCTGCTCGAGAACGCCAAGATCTTCACCGCACAGGGCGCCGCATTGAACGCCGTGGCGAGTCGTGATGTGAAGGTGCTGGTCGTCGGCAACCCGGCCAACACCAACGCCTACATCGCGATGAAGTCGGCGCCGGACCTGCCGAAGAAGAACTTCACGGCGATGCTGCGCCTCGACCACAACCGCGCGCTGTCGCAGCTCGCCGAGAAGGCCGGCGTGGCCGTGGCCGACATCGAGAAGCTGATCGTGTGGGGTAACCACAGCCCGACGATGTATCCTGACTACCGTTTCGCGACCGTCGGCGGCGTCTCGCTCAAGGACAAGATCAACGACGAGGCCTGGAACCGCGAGACCTTCATCCCGAAGGTCGGCAAGCGCGGTGCGGCGATCATCGAGGCGCGCGGTTTGTCCTCGGCGGCGTCCGCAGCGAACGCGGCGATCGACCACATTCGTGACTGGGTGCTCGGCACCAGCGGCAAGTGGGTGACGATGGGCGTGCCGTCGGATGGCAGCTACGGCATTCCCGAGGACGTGATGTACGGCGTGCCGGTGACCTGCGCGAACGGCGAATACACCCGCGTGAAGGATCTGCCGATCGACGACTACAGCCGCCAGATGATGGACAAGACGCTGGCCGAGCTCGAGGAAGAGCGCGCCGGGGTGGCGCACCTGCTCGGCTGATCGGACGGCCGCGACACGGCCGCGAATGCACGATATGACGAAGGGCGGCAGATGCCGCCCTTCGTCGTTTCGGGAGCCGGCAGAGAGCTGGCCTGGTGTGGCGCGATGTCGCGCCGATCCCGCTTCGGTTTGCTCGAGGTCAATCGCGGCTCACGTTTCGACCAAAGGCGCGTACCGCGGCCGCTGGGGCTGCACTAGCCTTGCGCGGTCCTACCTGGGAGGGTGGTCCATGCGCTATGAAGATCTCTACCGCCGTTCGATTGAGGAACCCGAAGCGTTCTGGGCCGAGCAGGCCGAGGCCATCCACTGGCACAAGCGGCCGGAGAAGATCCTCGAATACGGCCACCCGCCGTTCCGCAAATGGTTCGTCGGCGGCGAAACCAACCTTTGCCACAACGCCGTCGATCGGCATCTCGAGGCGCGCGGCGACCAGCTCGCCCTCGTCGCGATCTCGACCGAGACGGGTGTGCGCGCGCCATTCACCTATCGCGAGCTGCATCGCGAGGTCGTCGATTTCGCTGCCGTGCTGCGGGGTCTCGGCGTCGGCAAGGGTGACCGCGTCGTCATCTACATGCCGAACTTCGCGGAAGCCGTGTTCGCCGTGCTGGCCTGTGCGCGGCTCGGTGCGATCCACTCGGTCGTGTTCGGCGGCTTCGCCTCGCACAACCTCGCGCTGCGCATCGACGATGCGAAACCGAAGCTCCTGATCGCCGCCGATGCCGGCATGCGTGGCGGCAAGGTCGTGCGCTACAAGCCGCTGGTGGACGAAGCGCTCGACCTCGCCCAGTTCCCGCCGGCGAACGTGCTGATCGTCAATCGCGGCCTCGACCGCGAACTCACGCTCAAGCCGGGTCGCGATCTCGACTACGCCGAGCTCAAGGCGCGGCACGCCGGCGAGGACGTGCCGGTCACCTGGCTCGAATCGAACGAGCCGAGCTATCTCCTCTACACCTCAGGCACGACCGGCAAGCCGAAAGGCGTGCAGCGCGACGTCGGCGGCCACGCCGTCGCACTGGTGCTGTCGATGCGCACGGTGTTCGACGTCGGCCCGGGGCAGGTGATGTTCTCGACCTCGGACGTCGGCTGGGCGGTCGGGCACAGCTACAACATTTACGGACCGCTGCTGGTCGGCGCGACCTCGCTGCTCTACGAAGGCCTGCCGACGAGTCCGGATGCCGGCATCTGGTGGCAGCTCTGCGCTGAATACGGCGTGCGCACGATGTTCTCCTCGCCGACCGCGATCCGCGTGCTGAAGAAGCAGGATCCGGCCTGGCTGACGAAGTACGACCTCTCGAAGTTCAAGTGGTTGTTCCTCGCCGGCGAACCGCTCGACGAGCCGACTGCGAAGTGGATTTCCGAAGGCCTCGGCAAGCCGGTCATCGACAACTACTGGCAGACAGAAACCGGCTGGCCGGTGCTGTGCCTGCAGCCGGGTCTGGACCTCAAGCCGATCAAGTTCGGCTCACCCGGCATGCCGAACTTCGGCTACAGGCTGCGCGTGATCAACGAGATGACGGGCCAGGATGCCGCGCCGAACGAGAAAGGGGTGCTAGTCGCCGTGCCGCCGCTGCCGCCAGGCTGCCTCAGCACGGTCTGGGGCAACGACGAGCGCTTCCTCAAGAGCTACTTCGGCCACTTCAAGGAGCTGCTCTACAGCTCGCTCGATTGGGCCGTGCGCGACGAGGAAGGTTATTACTTCATCCTTGGCCGCACCGACGACGTCATCAACGTCGCCGGTCATCGCCTCGGTACGCGCGAGATCGAGGAGGCCGTCGCCACGCATCCGTCCGTCGCCGAGGCGGCGGTGATCGGAGTGCACGACGAGCTGAAGGGGCAGGTGCCGGTGGTGTTCGCCACGCTCAAGAACGCGGCCGCCGACGAAGCGGCCCGACGCGCCGCGGCCGACGGCATGATGATGCGGGTGACCGAAATGCTCGGCGCAGTGGCACGGCCGGCACGCGTGTTCGTCGTGCCGATACTGCCCAAGACGCGCTCCGGCAAGCTGCTGCGGCGCTCGATCCAGGCCCTCGCCGAGGCACGCGACCCGGGCGATCTGTCGACGCTCGACGATCCGCACGCGCTTGAGGAGGTGCGACGCGCGTTGGCCGGCAAGCCGGATGCCGGTCATTGAGACGCGAGGGGCCGTGTCGCCGGAACGCGGGCCGCCACCGCGGGCGCGTGGCGATGTGATCGCATGCGCCCGCGCCGTGCGGACGGAGCGGTCCGGTGGCGCCGGCAGGCGCCGATTCAAGTGGCGTCAGGGCTGCTGGCATGCCGGCGAGTGCTGCCGTCGATCGGCTAGAATCCAGCCGATTCCCGAGGAGACCCCATGAGCCAGAACGTCACGCCCGGCGCGCGTTTCCGCGCCGCCCTCGCTGCCGAGAAGCCGTTGCAGGTCATCGGTGCGATCAATGCCAATCATGCACTGCTGGCCCAGCGTGCCGGCTATCGCGCGATCTATCTTTCGGGCGGTGGCGTGGCGGCCGGATCGCTCGGTCTTCCGGATCTCGGCATCAATACGCTCGACGACGTGCTGACCGATACACGCCGCATCACCGACGTCTGCGATCTGCCGTTGCTCGTCGACATCGACACGGGCTTCGGGCCGAGCGCGTTCAACATCGAGCGCACCGTGAAATCACTGATCAAGGCCGGCGCGGCCGCCTGCCACATCGAGGACCAGGTCGGCGCCAAGCGCTGCGGTCATCGTCCGGGCAAGGAGATCGTCACGAAGGGCGAGATGGTCGATCGCGTCAAGGCCGCGGCCGATGCGAAGACTGACCCCGACTTCTTCCTGATCGCGCGTACCGACGCGATCGCGGTCGAGGGCGTGGATGCCGCAATCGAGCGCGCACTCGCCTGCGTCGAGGCCGGCGCGGACGGCATCTTCGCCGAGGCCGCCTACGATCTGCCGACCTACCGACGCTTCGTCGAGGCCGTGAAGGTGCCGGTGCTCGCGAACATCACCGAGTTCGGCAAGA
>CAYYHP010000134.1:0-6822 GCA_964471815.1 uncultured Rhodanobacteraceae bacterium | reverse complement strand
CCATGTCGGGCACGATGCGCGCGTCCTTGGCCTTGATGCCGATGCGCACCTTGACGGTCGCCTTGCTGCGGTCCGCGGCCGGGATGATCGCGATGACCTCGGCCGGAATCTTCCAGTCCGGATACGCGTTCAGCACGGCTTCGACCGGCTGGCCGGCCTTGACGCGACCGATGTAGGCCTCGTTGACCTCGACCTCGATCTCGAGCGAGTCCATGTCGACGATCGTACCGATGCCGGTGCGCGTGTAACCGCCGCCGGCCGACATCGGCGAGACGATCTCGCCGGGCTGCGCGGCCTTGACCGTGATGACGCCGGCGAACGGCGCCTTGACCACGGTGTTGTCGAGCGCGACGCGGGCGACCTCGACGCCGCGCTGCTGCACGGCGACCTGCCCTTCCTGCGCCGCGAGACGCGCCTTCAGCGAAGCGACGCGCGTGCGCGCATCCTCGCCGGCCTGGGTGCTGGTGAGCTTCTTCGCGACCAGATCCTCCTGACGGCGCTGGTCGCGGTCGGCCTGGGCGAGCTGCACGCGCAGGTCGGCGAGCTGAGCGCGCGCGGCATCGTGCTCGGCGCGGGCGAGATCGAACTGGGCGCGGGCGTCGGTAGCGTCGAGCCGTGCGAGCACCTGATCGGCCTCGACGCGCTGGCCTTCCTCGATCTGCACCTCGACCACGCGCCCGGTCACCTTCGACGACACCGTGGCCTGGCGGCGCGCGGTGACGTAGCCGGAGGCATCCAGCACCGCGGTGCTCGCGGCCTGCGCGGCGAGCGGCTGGGCGAGCGCGGTGCGCACCGTGTAGCTCGGCATGCGGCCGAACGCGAACCATGCGCCGGCACCGACGAGGGCGGCGACCGCCAGCGCCACCGCGATCCACACGCCGCGCCCGGCCGGTTCGGCCTCGCGGCTGCGGTCGATGCGCAACTCTTTCAGCATCTCGGTCGAATCCACGTGCATGGCCTCGCAGGAAATACGGAGCGAACCCCGGCGCCTTTGCGAGAAACGCGCCTCCCGCGCGTTCCCCATCGCGAGCGATCCTTGCGTGGATCGCATCGGCAGGGCGTTCTCGGTCATTCCGCCAGGACCGCGGATTGTCCCACAGTCTGCATCCTTGCCGACTCCGCCATAATGGGCGGCGATCAACATCCCCGGGTGACAGATGTCAGACCGAACCGCCACGGGCTATTCCGGCAAGGCGCTCTGGGCCAAGCTCGGCCTGCGCGCGGGACTGCGCACGCTCGTGTGCGGGGCGCCGGGCGACTACGCCGTACTCACGGGATTCGATACCGATCGCCTTCAATGGGTCGTGAAGACCGCTGGAATCGACTTTGGTCACGCCTTCGTGCGCTCGCGTGCCGAGCTCGATGCCATCCTCGACGAACTCGTGCCGCATCTCGAACCCGCGGGCCAGTTGTGGGTTTCCTGGCCGAAGCGCAGCTCGGGCGTCGCCACCGACCTGACCGAGGACGGCGTGCGCGCCGCGGCTTTACCGCGTGGTCTGGTGGATGTGAAGGTCTGCGCGGTGGATGCGGTCTGGAGCGGCCTGAAACTCGTCTGGCGGCGCGAGCGGCGCCCGCCCCGGAAAACCTGACGCCGATATCGCGAGGACAGCCGCTGCGGGAAGGGCGACAAGCCAAACGGAGGCATCCATGCGCAATCCCGAACGCCTGCTCGCCGGCATTTTCTCGCTGGTCGGCAGCGGCGCGCTCGCCGGCGGCGGCTGGCTTTGGCAGGAGCAGCGCCACTTCGCGGCAACGGCACTGCACGCCGAGGGTGAGGTCGTCAGCCTGATCGAGCACCGCGGCAGCAAGGGCAGCGGACGTACACGCCGCGCGTACGCTTCGCACTGCCGAACGGGCGGAGCGTCTACGTGACCGGCAGCGTCGGGTCGAGCCCGCCTGCCTACGACGTCGGCGAGCGGGTCGGCGTGCTCTATCACGCCGATGTGCCGGAGCAGGCGCGCATCGAAGGTTTCATCGAGAACGGGTTCGCCCCGAGCCTGTTCGGCGGACTCGGTGGCATCTTCGCCCTGATCGGCTTCGGCTACGGTGGCCTCTGGCGGCTCTGACGGCGGCGGCGTCTCATCGACTGGCTCGCGGGCCGCCCGGTGCGCGCGGCGGTGACCGGCACGCTCCGCGTGGATGCCGGGTCACGTCACCGGCGACGCGCCGCCTGGTGCATCGAGGCGCGCTGCCAGGACCCGGCCACGCGCAAGCCCTACGTCTTCCGCAGCGATCCGCTCGCGTTCGATCCGGGCCCGCATCTCCAGGGCGGGTGGATCGACGTGCGCATCGATCCGGCCGATCCGCGTCGCTACATGATGGACACGCGCTTTCTGCCCGGGAACGGCTAATCTCGCTTTCCGATCCCCTCTCGCCACGAGACCCATGGCCTACGTCATCGCTCCGCCTGCCGCTCCCTCGATTCCCGTCGCCGGCGGCGACGCACGCTTCCCGGTGCGCCGCATCTACTGCATCGGCCGCAACTACGCCGAGCATGCGCGCGAGATGGGCGCGGTGGTCGATCGCGGCAATCCCGTGTTCTTCACCAAACCGGCCGACGCGATCGTCACCGACGGTGCGGACGTGCCGTATCCGTCGGCGACGACCGACCTGCATCACGAGGTCGAGATGGTCGTGGCACTTGCCGCGGGCGGCCACGACATCGCGCCGGCGGCGGCGCTCGGCACGGTCTTCGGCTACGGCGTCGGCCTCGACCTGACACGTCGCGACCTGCAGGCCGCGGCCAAGGCCAAGGGCCTGCCCTGGGACACGGGCAAGGCCTTCGATCATTCCGCGCCGGTCTCGGCGCTGCGCCCGGCCAGTGAGATCGGGCATCCCGCGCGCGGCCTGCTGAGCCTCGAGGTCAACGGCACGCTGCGCCAGAAGACCGATATCGCCGAGATGGTGTTCGATGTCGCTTCGATCATCCATGAACTTTCGAAGCTGTTCGAACTCGCCGCCGGCGATCTGATCTTCACCGGCACGCCAGCCGGCGTGGCGGCGTTGGCGCGCAGCGATGCGTTCGTCGCGCGGCTCGACGGGGTCGCCGAACTGCGCGGCCGGATCGTCTGAGGAACCTCCGATCGAGTTCAGGGGTTCCGCGAGCCAGGGATGGCGTGCCACGCATCCTGCGCGTAGGCGCTGGATGTGACGTAGCCGGGCCCGGGCCGGTGCCGGACCCGGCGGGGCCGATAAATCCGGGATGGACCTGTTCAGACCTTCCCCAAACCGGCACGCTTCGCGCATTCCATCCGCTTTCCGCAACGGAGTACAGCCATGAGTCTCTTCAGCGAGTTCAAGCAGTTCGCGATGCGCGGCAACGTCGTCGATCTCGCGGTCGGCGTGGTGATCGGCGCGGCCTTCGGCAAGATCGTCACCTCGCTGGTCGACCAGATCCTGATGCCGCCGCTCGGCATGCTGATCGGCGGCGTCGATTTCTCGGCCTACAGATGGGTGCTGAAGGCGGCGGGTGCGGACGGCAAGGGCGAGGTCGCGATCCAGTACGGCGCGTTCTTCAACACCATCGTGCAGTTCGTGATCGTCGCGCTGGCGATTTTCCTGGTCGTGAAGCTGATGAACCGGCTGCTGCGCAAGGCCGAGGCCGAACCGGCGGCGCAGCCGGCCGACGTGCAGCTGCTCACCGAGATCCGCGACCTGCTCAAGCAGAAGCCGGGCGCCTGAGCGCGGCGCTCAGCGGCGCCGGCCGCGGTACCACTCGGCGAACAGCACGGCCGCGCTTGCGGCGATGTTGAGGCTCTCGACGGCACCGCTGCCCGGGATCGTCAGGCGCAGGTCCGCGGCGTGGATCAGTGCCTCGCTCATGCCTTCGCCCTCGGCGCCGAACACCAGCGCGAGGCGTGCCGGCAGCGGTTCGGCATAGAGGTCGGCGCCATCGCGCGGAACGGTCGCGGCGACCTGGAAGCCGGCCTCGCGCAGACGGCCCGGCACGTCCTCGTCCGCTCCGGCACGTGCGAGCGGCAACGCCTCGGCACCGCCCTCGGCGACACGGCAGGCCGCGCCGGACAGGCCGAGCCCCGAGCCGGCGGGCAGGATCACGCCGGCCGCGCCGAAATGCGCCGCGCTGCGCAGCAGGGCGCCGAAGTTGTGCGGATTGCCGACACCGTCGAGCACGACGAGCAATGCCGGCATCGGTGCCGGCGGCAGACCGGCGAGCAATGCGGCCAGGGAGGAAGGCTCGCGGCGGCGCACGTCGAAGCACACGCCCTCGTGATGGCGCGTCGCGGTGAGCCGGTCGAGATCCGCGCCGTCCACCACGCGATAGCCGATGCGGTGCTTCACGCACCAGGCCAGCACCGGCTGCAGCGCCGGAATGCGCGATTCGGCGAGCCAGACCTTGCGCACGTCCTGCGGGCGCTTCGCGAACACCGCGCGACAGGCATTGAGACCGTACAGCCGGTCCTCGCCGTCAGGTTTCGCGGCACCGGCCTCGCGCGGCGTCTGCGCGCGCGGGTGCCATGGCGAACGTTCAGCCATACGCCGTGGCCTCCGCCTCCGCGCGCAGCCGCGCGTAGAGCGCTGCATCGAGGCATTGGCCGCGCTTGATCACCGCACGACGCAGCCAGCCTTCACGCACGAATCTGCATTTCTCGAGTACACGCGCGGAAGCGGCGTTGCCCGCGTAGACATAGGCCTGCACCCGTTCGAAGGGCCGGTGCGCGAACAGGTATTCGCAGTACGCGGCGAGCGCGGTGCTCATCACGCCGCGCCCCCAATGGGCGCGTCCGAGCCAGTAGCCGACCTGCGCGCCACTGCGGAACACGTCCTCGAGGTATCTGAAGCCGATACCGCCGACCGCCGCGCCGCCGATCTCGACCGCCAGCCGCTCAGCTGGATGCATCAGCGGCAGCGCGAGAAAGTCGCGCGCATCCGCCGCGGTGTACGGGAACGGGAAACGATCGGCCAGGCCCCACGACACCGCGGCATCGTTCGCGTGATGCACGAGCGAGGCGGCATCCTCGTCGCGCCACGGCCGCAACACGCAGGGGCCGCAATCGATGCGCGACGGGGAATCCATGCTCATGTGCCGATGATAGCAGGGCGTTCAAAAGCACCCTGTCGGAGCGCTCCGAGGATAGGCCACGCGTGAATCAGGCTCATGCATGCTCGACTCGGTGGACGCGAGTCCGGATCGGCACCGGACTCGTCACTCGCGGAACGCATGGCGTGTGCGCTCTCCGCACGCGCCACACGGGCGCGTGCCGACTGCACGTGCCGCTGCCGGTTAGGCGTGCCCATCCACCGAGGGATGGCGCGCGGCCTCGGCCTCGAGCGCATGCGCGACTGCCTCCGGCGAGCCGGTGTAGCGTGCGAAGACGCGATACAGCACCGGCACCACGTACAGCGAGAGGAAGGTCGAGAGCAGCACGCCGGACACCACCACCACGCCGATCGTGCGCCGGCTCGCGGAACCCGCGCCCTCGGCGAACATCAGCGGCAGCGCACCGACCACGGTCGCGATCGAGGTCATCACAATCGGCCGCAGACGCACCGCGGCCGACTCGCGGATCGCCGCATCCAGCGGGCGACCGGCGTCGCGCAGCTGGTTGGCGAATTCGACGATCAGGATGCCGTTCTTCGCCGCGAGGCCGACCAGCATGATAATGCCGATCTGGCTGTACAGGTTGAGGGTCGAGCCGAACAGCAGGAGGCCGAGCAGCGCGCCGAGCACCGCGAGCGGCACGGTCAGCATGATCACGAACGGATGCACGAAGCTTTCGAACTGCGCGGCGAGCACGAGGAACACGACGAGCAGGGCCATGCCGAAGGTGATCGCCACGCTGCCACCGGTCTCCGCGAGATCGCGCGAATCGCCCTTGGTATCGGTCTGGGCGATCGCCGGCAGCGCCTCGCGTGCCGTGGTGCGCATGAACCCGAGCGCCTCGCCGAGCGTGTAGCCGGGCGCGAGTCCTGCCGAGAGCGTGATCGCGCGCAGGCGGTTGAAGCGATTCAACTGGCCTGGCGCGGCCATGTCGGCGAGCCGCACCAGGTTCGCGAGCGGAATCAGCTGGCCGCTCGAGGCCGAACGCACGTAGAAGTTGGCGAGATCCGCCGGCTCGCGGCGGCCCTCCTCGCCGGCCTGCACGATCACGTCGTATTCCTCGCCATCCATGCTGAAGGTCGTCACGCGCCGGCCGCCGAAATAGGTTTCGAGCGCGTGGCCGATGGCCTCGGTCGAGACACCGAGATCCGCCGCGCGCGAACGGTCTATGTCTACGCGCAGTTGCGGCTGGGTTTCCTTGTAATCGCTGTCGATCGCGAACAGGCCCGGATTGCGCGCCATGCGTTCGAGTAGGCGGTCGCGCCAGTCGGCGAGCTGCGCGTAGTCCGGACCCTGCAGCACGAACTGCAGCGGCTGGCCGAAATTGCGGGTCAACCCCTGGCGCATGAACGGTGCGATACGTACGCCGGGGATGTCGGCGAGTTCGCGCCGTACGCGCTCGATGAGCTGCTGGGCGCTGACCGAGCGGCGATCCCACGGCGCCATCAGGATCACCGCCTGGCCGGTGTTGAAGTTCTGCGTGGTCGCGCCGCCGCGACCCTGCGGCACGCGCGTGTTGACGCGGCTGACGATGCCCTCGTCGACGAGCTTCATCAGGCGCCGTTCGACCTCGCGCGTCTTGCCGACCGTCCATTCGTAACCGGCGCCTTCCGGCCCGGTGAGCGTGACCACGAATGCGCCGCGGTCCTCGAGCGGTGCGAGTTCGGACGGCAGGGCGCGCAGCAGGACGAGGCTCGAGGCAAGCACGCCGAGCATGCCGAATGCGATCCACCACGGGTGGCCGAGCACGCGACCGAGGCTGT
>CAYYHP010000133.1:0-6822 GCA_964471815.1 uncultured Rhodanobacteraceae bacterium | reverse complement strand
TCCGCAGGCCTTTTCGCACGTCGCCTTGGTCAATACGGCCTCGAATCTGTCGCGACGTGCCCAGCCCGCCGAGCAGCGCGCCGAGCGCCCGCGCCACGCGGCGCCCTAGGCGCGTAGTCCCAGCGGCCGGTCATGCGACGCAGGCAAGTACAACGCTGCGCCGCATATGGCAGGTGCCAACCGCAGCCTTCGCGATCGATCGCGGCGAACCGCGTGTGCTCCGGGTACTGCGCCTTCGGACCGGAGGCGGCGCCGGATCTCCGCGGGTTCAGGCCGCCGCGCGCGGTGCGTCGGCGGTCTTCTTGCGCGGGCCGTGCAGCAGGGCCTGGCGCACGCCTTCGATGACCAGATCGACCTCGGCGCTGGTGATGCCGAAGTGCGGCGTGAAGCGCAGCGAGTTCGTGCCGCCATGGATCACGCCGATGCCGTGCTCGCGCATGTGTTCCTCGGTGCTGTCCGCGCCGTAGCACTTGAACGCCGGGCTCAGTTCGCAGGAGAACAGGAGACCCGTACCCTGCACCTTGGTGATGTACCCCGGCAGCTCGGCTTTGAGCTTCTCGAGCTTCTCGACGAACTCGCCGCCGCGCTCGCGGATGTTGCCGCGCACGGCCGGCGTGAGCAGGCCGAGCACCGCGCAGGCCACGTCCATCGCACGCGGGTTGGTGGTCATCGTATTGCCGTAGATGCCCTTCCTGTAAAGCGCGGCGGCGTGCTCGTTCACCGCGAGCACCGACAGCGGGTACTGGCCCGCGTTCAGCGCCTTCGAGTAGGTCTCCATGTCCGGCGCATCGAGGTGCTCGAAGCCCGGATAGTCCACGATCGACAGCACGCCGTGCGCGCGCAGGCCGGCCTGGATCGAGTCGACGAGGAACAGCGAGCCATGCGCGCGGGTCAGCTCGCGCGCCGCGGCGTAGAACTCCGGCGTGACCGAGCGGCCCGGGTCGCCTTCGCCCATGACCGGCTCGAGGAACATCGCCTCGATGAACCAGCCGTTCCTGTCCGCGTCGGCGAAGATCTGCCGCAGGTGCTCGACGCTGTACGGCTCGACGGTCAGCAGCGTGGACTCGTCGCGGAAGCTCGCCAGATGCTGCAGATAGGTCTTGCGCGTCGAGTCCGAATAAACAGCCGGGCGCTCGGTACGACCGTGGAAGGCGCCCTTGACCGCGAGGCGCTTGATCGTCCGGCCCGCATGTCGCGCACCTGGCTCGGTCAGCAGGCGTGCGTTGACGTCGGCGATGCGGCCGGCGAGCGAGACGGCCTCGGAGCCCGAGTTCAGGCACAGGAAACGCGCGTACGGGCAGCCGCCGCGGGTTGTGCCGATCGCGGCCTTCAGCGCACGCGCGAGGCGCAGCTGGGAGACGGCCGGCGTCATGATGTTGGCCATCACCTGCGGGCGGCTCATCGCTTCGAGCACGGCCTTCGGCGTGTGGCCGAAGCCGAGCATGCCGTAGCCGCCCGAGTCGTGCAGCACAGCGCCCTTGAGCGTCACCACCCACGGCCCGCGCGCGGCGAGGGCGACGTACGGGTTTACCGCGTCTTCGGCGTAGAAGTTCAAGTAGTCGGCCTGAATGCGCTGGATCTGCGCGGCCTCGTCGAGTGCGAGCAGTTCCGGCATCTCCTGCTTGAGCGTCTGGAACGCGGCATGCGCGGCCTCGACCGCTTCGACCAGGTCCGGCGAGGTGGCGGCGAAGCGCAGCAGGGTCGCATCGTCGAGACCGCGGGTGCGGGCGGCGGCGCCGGCCTGGCGCATTTCGGCGAGCTGGGCGATGAACGGCTGCATGGCAAATCTCCAGAAAGCGGAACGGCGCGGCCACGGCGTGGCGCGCGCCGGAAACGATGGATGAAGGGTGGTCGAGAAAAATTCTAGCAGAGCGGATTGGCACGCCCGTGGGGCCAATCACGCACGGCGCGATGGAGCCAATCGCGCGGGCGGCGGGTGACGCTTGTCAACCCGCACGGCTGATGCACGCGACTGCCAGCGGGCCGGGGCGGACGCCACACTGGCCACGGACCGGAGGAAGTCCCATGCATCCAACCTCGACCATCGTCGCCGCCCTCGACGCGGTACGCAAGCGCTACGGCCATGTCGTGGCGCTCGACGGGCTCGATCTCGCCGTGCGCCGCGGCGAGGTCTACGCGCTGCTCGGCCCGAACGGCGCCGGCAAGACCACGACGCTGTCGCTGCTGCTCGGCCTCACCGCGCCGGATGCGGGTCGTGTCACCCTGTTCGGGCGTTCGCCGCATGATCTCGAGGCGCGCCGGCGGATCGGCGTCATGCTGCAGTCCGCCGCGTTGCCCGAGGCCCTGCACGTGCTCGACCTGATCCGCCTCGTGCGCAGCTACTACCCCACGCCGCGCACCGTCGCCGACATCGCCGCGCTGGCCGGCATCACGGCGATCCTCGACCGGCCGTACGCGAAGCTCTCCGGCGGCCAGCAGCGCCGCGTGCAGTTCGCGCTCGCGCTGTGCGGCGAGCCGGAACTGCTGTTCCTCGACGAGCCCACCGTCGGGCTCGATACCGAATCACGTCAGGCGTTCTGGACGACGATCCGTACGCTCGTCGGCAACGGATGCGCGGTGATCCTGACCACGCACTACCTCGAAGAGGCCGAGGCGCTCGCCGATCGCGTCGGCGTGATCGCGCAGGGGCGCCTGTTCGCCGAGGGCAGTGTGGATGCGATCCGCTCGCGGGTCGGCCAGCGCCAGATCCGCTGCCTGAGCCGGTTGTCCGCCGAGGTCGCCGGCGCCTGGCCGGACGTGCGTCTGGCCAGGCGCGATGGCGACTGGCTGACGATCCACACGCCGGCACCGGAACGCGTGCTGCGCGAGCTGCTCGCCGCCGATGTGGACCTGCGCGAGCTCGAAGTGCGCCGGGCCGGTCTGGCCGAGGCGCTCGGTGAAATCACCCGCGAGGCCGCCTGATGAACGCGATCTACCTTTCCGATCCCATCGCCCGCCGCAGCCTGCTCGAAGAGATCCGCTGCGAGTTCCTGCGCCTCGCACGGGCCCCGTCGTTCGTGGTGCCGACCCTCTTGTTCCCGGTTATGTTCTACGTGCTGTTCGGCATCGTGCTGGCCGGCGGCAAGGCAACCACGTTCCAGGCTGCGCACTACATGCTCGGGACCTATTGCGTGTTCGGCGTGATGGCGCCCAGCCTGTTCGGCTTCGGCGTGACCGTCGCGATGGAGCGCGACGAGGGCCTGCTCGCGCTCAAGCGTGCGCTGCCGATGCCGCCGGCCAACCTGGTACTCGCCAAGCTCGGCATGGCGATGGCGTTCGCCGCCATCATCTTCGCCCTGCTCGCCACGGTCGGCAGTACGTTCGGCGGCGTGCGCCTCGGGCTGGATCAATGGCTCGCGCTCGCCACGGTGTGCCTGTGCGGCGTGCTGCCGTTCTGCGCAATCGGCCTGCTGCTCGGCGCGTTGTTGAGCCCGCAGGGGGCCCCGGCAGCGATCAACCTGCTGTATCTGCCAATGGCCTTCCTGTCGGGTCTGTGGGTGCCGGTGTTCCTGCTGCCCAAGCCGATGATGATGACCGCACCGCTGTGGCCGGCCTACCATCTGGCCCAGCTCGCCGAGGCCGCGATCGGTCAGCCGCATGCGGGCGGTGTGCTCGGCCATGTCCTGGTGCTCGCGCTGTATGCGCTGGTCGCCGGCCACGTCGCGGTACGCCGGCTGGCGCGTGTGGCCTGAGCGGCGCCGGCGCGACGAGCTCCCCCGATCACGGCAGCCCGCGGCACGGAGGCAAGGTGAACCCCGCGCGATTACTCGCTCCACAGCCCGACTCGCTGGTCGCCCGCTTCCGGCGCGATTCGCCGCGCACCCGCGCAGGACGCTGGTATCCGCTGCTGATGCTGGTCTGGTCGTTCTGGATCGTTGCCACGCCGATGTTCGATCGCGACCTGCGCGAGCGGCTGCCGGCCACGCTGGCGAGCTACGCCGTCTTCCTCGTGCTGTATGCCATCGCCTACGTCGGCGAGCGGCGCTGGCTGAAGTGGAGTGCGGCCGGCATCGCGGCGCTCGGTTTCCTGATCACGCCGGTCAATCCGGGTGCACAGGGTTACGTGATCTATGCCTGCGCCTTCGTCGCCTTCTGCGTCACGGGGCGTACGGCGGTCCTGACCATGCTCGCGTTGCTCGGGATGTATGCCGCCGAGTGTGCCTGGCTCGGCACGTCCTGGGTCGTCGTGCTGAGCGCCACGCTGATCGGCCTCTCGGTCGGCCTGATGAACGTCGTGCAGGCGCGCAACCTGCAGGTGAACGTCGAGCTGCGCCTGTCGCATGACGAGGTGCGGCGGCTCGCGGCGATGGCCGAGCGCGAGCGGATCGGCCGCGACCTGCACGACCTGCTCGGGCATACGCTGTCGCTGATCGCGCTGAAATCGGAACTCGCCAGCCGGCTGTGGGAGCGCGATCCGCAGGCGGCCCGCGCACATGTTCGCGAGGTCGAGCGCGTCGCGCGCGAGGCACTCGCGCAGGTGCGCGGCGCGGTGACCGGCATGCGCACGACCGGGCTCGCCGCGGAGCTGGCCTCGGCGCGACTTCTGCTCGAAGCCGCTGGCATCGGTTTCGACTACACGCTGCCGGACCTGCGCCTGCCGGCGGCGCTGGAGACCGCGCTGGGCCTGATCCTGCGCGAAGCGGCGACCAACATCCAGCGCCACTCGCGGGCCAGCCATGCGAGCGTTCATGGTCGTATCAAGGCAAATCGCCTGCTCATCGACATCGCCGACAACGGCCGTGGCGGTGCGCTCGTGCCCGGCAATGGCCTGGTCGGCACGCGCGAGCGCATCGAGGCCCTCGGCGGCACGCTCGCGATCGAGGCGCCGCCGGGACAGGGCACCACCCTGCACATCGCGCTGCCGCTCGGTGGTGGCGAAAGCGTCGAGCCGCCGCCCGCCGCATCGCGCGTTGAGGCGGATGCGCCCACTTTGCTACCGTCCGGCCATGTGCAGGCCTGAGTCGCGACCATGATGCGCGTGCTGCTCGCCGAGGACCAGGCGATGGTGCGCGGCGCGCTTTCCGCGCTGCTCGGGCTCGAGCCGGACATCGAGGTCGTCGGCGCGGCTGCCGATGGCGAGGAGGCCTGCAAACTGGCCCGTGAACTCGCACCGGATGTGGTTGTCACCGACATCGAGATGCCGCGCCTGACCGGCCTCGAACTCGCTGCCCGCCTCCGCGAGCACGGCCTGCCGTGCAAGGTCGTGATCGTGACGACCTTCGCGCGCCCGGGTTTCCTGCGCCGCGCGCTGGATGCCGGCGTATGCGGCTATCTCCTGAAGGATGCGCCGGCCGAGCAGCTCGCCGAGGCGCTGCGCAAGGTGCACCGCGGCGGTCGTGCGATCGATCCGCAGCTCGCCGTCGAGGCCTGGGGCGAGGCCGATCCGCTGAACGACCGCGAGCGCCAGGTGCTGCGGCTCGCGGGCGAGGGACGATCCGCCGGCGAGATCGCCGCGCAACTGCATCTCTCGCAGGGCACGGTGCGCAATTACCTTTCCGAGGCGATCGGCAAGCTCGGCGTCGGCAACCGCATCGAGGCCTATCGGCTCGCCCGCCAGAAAGGCTGGCTTTGATCCGCGCGCCGCTCCGCGCGCCCGGCATGCTGGCCATGCTGCTGCTGCTCGCGGCGTGCGCGCAGGCGCCCGCACCGCCGTTCACTCACGAGGCCTATGTCTGGCAACGCCAGTGGAGTGCTCCGCTCGCCGCGGCCCTCGGCGAGGCACGCGACGATTTCGCGGCCTGGCGCGTGCTCGTCCTGCAAAGCCGTGCGGACGGCGGGCTCGATGCGATCGCGATCGACCGCGAGGCCCTGCGTGCGGCCGGGCGGCCGGTGGTGGCCGTGGCGCGACTGGCGGGCGCGTACCCGGAGGCGCCGCCGACGACGCTCGCGCCGCGTCTTGCCGCGATCGCTGCGGCACTCGAAGCGGATGGCATCGCGGTGGCCGGCCTCGAGGTCGACCACGACTGCGCGACGAACCGGCTGGCGGGCTATGCGCGCTGGCTCGGCGAACTGCGGCGTGCACTGCCGCCGGGTCGGCGCCTGTCGATCACCGCCCTGCCGGCCTGGCTCGATGGCGCCGGTCTTGCCGATGTGCTCGATCAGACCGACGAGGCCGTGCTCCAGGTGCATGCCGTGCGCCAGCCGGGCGAAGGTCTGTTCGCCGCCGCTGCCGCCGAGCATTGGATACGCGACTTCGCGCGTCGCACGACGCACCCGTTCCGGATCGCCTTGCCGGCGTACGGCGCACGCGTCGGGTTCGCTGCCGACGGGCGCGCGACCGGCGTGGAAAGCGAGATGCCACGCGAGGTCGGCGGTGTGCGCGCCGAGGAGTTGCGTGTCGCCCCGATTGAGGTCGTGCGGCTGCTCGATGCGCTCGCGCACGATCGGCCGCCGCATCTCGCCGGTGCGGTCTGGTTCCGCCTGCCGCTCGCCGGCGACCGGCGCGCGTGGAGCCTGACCACGCTGCGCGCCGTGCTGCATGGCGAGCCTCTGGCGGCACGCTGGGCGGTGCGGCGCGAGGAAACCGCGGGCGGGGCAGTGGATCTGCTCATTGCGAACACCGGCAACCTCGACGCGCCGCCACCGGCATTGCACGTCGTGGCGACCGGCTGTCTGGCAGCCGATGCGCTGGCCGGCTATCGTGCCGAACCATCGAGCGGTAGGTGGCTTCTCGTCGCCGAGGCCGACGTGTGGATCCAGGCGGGCCGTTCGCGGCGCGTCGCCTGGTTGCGTTGTGAATCCATGGAGAAGGTCGAGATCGATGCGAGCCCTTAGCCGGTTGTCGAGAAAGTGGCTTTTCTCCATCCAACGACGCGAGCCGGT
>CAYYHP010000132.1:0-6853 GCA_964471815.1 uncultured Rhodanobacteraceae bacterium | reverse complement strand
CCATGCCGGGCTTCAGCAGCCGGTCGCGCTCGATGAGCTCCTCGAGCTTGAATGCCGCGCGCGAGCGCCAGCCCTCGGCCTGGGCGCGCTTGACGTAGGGATCGGCGAAATGCTCCTGCAACCAGCGGGAGCTGCTCTTGCTGCGGGCCATGGATGCATCAGGCGGCCGTGCTCACGGCCGCAAACCGGATGGACGGGAGCGCATGATACCCTTTCGCCTCTCATCGCGGCCCGGTGCCGCTCCGCGGATTCCGCCGATGCCTCTGTCTCCCAGCCAACGCCGCTACCTGCGCGGCCTCGCCCACGATCTCAAGCCGATCGTCCTGGTCGGCGCCAAGGGCGTCACGCCTGCCTTGCTCCAGGAGCTCGAAGTCGCCCTCGACCATCACGAACTCGTGAAGGTGAAGGTCGCCGCAGAGGACCGCGAGGCTTTCCGGACGCAGACCGCCGAACTCGCCGAGCGGGCGGGCGCCGAGACGGTGCAGACCATCGGGCGCATGGCGGTCCTCTACCGGCGCAATGCCGAGGAACCGCGCCTCGCCCTGCCGCGCTGAAGATGCAGCTGACCCTCAACCGCCCCGGCGATCACCTGTTCGTGCGCACCGTGAGCGCCACGGCGGTCACCGTGATCGATCGCGTGCTCGAACACAGCGTAGTGCTGACTGCCGAGCAGGCGCTCGAGGCCTGGCCGGTGCGCGCCGTGGAGGATCTCGACGAGGAGACGATCGCGCCGATCATCGCGCTGCGCCCCGAGGTAGTGATCCTCGGTACCGGCGCGGCGATCCACTTTCCGGCGCAGAAGATACTCGCGACGTTCCTGCAGCGCGGCATCGGCCTCGAGGTAATGGACAACGCCGCCGCGGCACGTACCTTCAACGTGCTCGTCGACGAGGGCCGGCGCGCGGCCGTGGCCTTCATCCTGCCCGGTTGACGGCTGGCGTCACGCGCCGCCGGCTTCGCCGCCCATGCATTCCGCCACGCCGATCCGGCGCAACCGGGCGAGCGCGTCGGCCTGGATCTGCCGGACCCGCTCGCGCGTGACACCGAGCTCGCCGGCGATTTCCTGGAGGGTCTGCACGGCGTTGCCGTTCAGGCCGTAGCGCCGTTCGACGACGAGCCGCTGGCGTGGAGTCAGCCGGCCCAGCCAGTCCTGCAGCCGTCCACCGATCCGCTCGGCATAGCCGTCCTGCGGCATTTCGGGATCGGCCGCGAGCTGCTCGATCAGTGCGCGGTCGTCCGCTTCCGACAGTGGCGCATCGAGCGAGCGGATGCCTTCCGACAGGCAGAACAAGGCGCTGACCTCGTGCGCCGGACGGCCGAGTTCGGCCGCCACGTCCTCGATGCTCGGATAGCGGCCACGCTGCGCAGTCAGCTCGCGGCGCGCACGCAGTGCCTGGGCGAGCTCGCGCAGCACGTGCGCCGGCAGGCGCACGGTGCGGCCCTGCTGCATGAGCGCACGCTGCACGGCTTCGCGGATCCACCAGGTCGCATAGGTCGAGAAACGCAGGCCGCGGTCCGGATCGAACTTGCCGACGGCACGGATCAGGCCGAGGTTGCCCTCCTCGATCAGGTCGAGCAGCGCCACGCCGCGCCCGACGAAACCGCGCGCGACCGACACAACCAGACGCAAGTTCGCTTCGATGAGCTGCCGCCGCGCCTCGCCGTCGCCGGCGCGGACCCGCTCGCCGAGGCGGCGCTCGGCATCCGCATCGAGCAGCGGAATCAGGCCGATCTCGTTCAGATAGGCGCCGGTCGAGCTGCGCGCCTCGTCGTCCTGGTGCGGCTCGATCGCGTCGAGCAGATCCAGGATCTCATCCGCGCCGAGATCGGCATCCGGGCGATCCGTTTCGGGCATGTCTTGCAGCATAGCGCGCGGCATCCGGCGCGGCGACCGGCGCACTGCTTCCTCAGCGCGCCGGCAGGAATTCGAGGGGATTGACCGGCTTGCCGTTCCTGCGGATCTCGAAGTGCAGCGCGTCGCGGTCGGCGGTGATGCTGCCCATCTCGGCGATCGTCTGGCCGGCCTTGACCGTATCGCCCTCCTTGACCAGCCGCTTGCGGTTGCGGCCATAGGCCGAGAGGAAGGCCGGCGAGTGCTTGACGATGATCAGCTCGCCGTAGCCGAGCAGGCCGTTGCCGCTGTAGACCACCGTGCCATCGGCCGCGGCCTGCACCGGGTCGCCGGCCTTGCCGACGATGTCGATGCCTTGCCGGGTCTGATCGCCGGCGACGAAGTTGCCGACCAGCCTGCCGCCCGCCGGCCAGCGCCAGCGGATGCCACCGACCGATGCGACCGCCTCCGGTGCCTTGGCCGGCGCGGTTTCGCCGGTCAGCGGTACCGGCACGACCGGCGGCGGTGCGGTATCCCCCTTCGGACCCGCCGCATCGGCCCGTTCCGCCCGGGACGAGGGAGGAACCGCCGGCCCGGATGTCGAGGCCGTCGCCTCCATTGCGCTCGGCGCCTTCCCGCCCGCACCCACAGTCCGCACCTCGGCGGATGCCGGCCCGTGCGATCCGGCCTCGGCCGCCGCCGAGGCGCTTGCCGCGGAATGCTCGGCCGCTTCCGGCGTCGCCGTCTCGCGGGATGCCGTACCGGAAGGCACCGCCGACGCGTTCCCCGGGCCAGCGGCAGGCGCCTCATCAAGCGACTCGACGACGAGCTGCGGCGCGCTCGGCGGACTCGCGGACGGCGTGGTACGGGTCTCCTCGCTGCCCGCATCGACCGCGACCACGTCGTGCGGGCCGCTCGTGCCCGCCCCGGCGGCCGCATTGGCGGACGCCACCGTGTCGACCGGCGCGCCCGCATCCGGCGGCGTCAGACGCAGGGTCTGTCCGGCCAGGATCCGGTACGGCGGACCGATGCCGTTCCAGCGCGCCACGTCGCGGTAATCGAGACCGTTCTTGAAGGCGATGCCGTAGAGCGTGTCGCCTGCGGCGACGCGATAGGTGCGCGCGTCCGCGCCCGTGATCGGACCGGAAGGCGACGCTGCGGACGGCGGCCGCGACGGCTGGCCGTCGAGCGCGATCTCGTCCACGGGCGCCGGCGGATTGCTCGCGCAGCCGGCCAGCACGATCAGCAGCGCGGGCAACGACCACCGCACCCCGCCACCCGTTTCCGCCCCCCGGCGATTCTGCTCCACGCGCCGCTCCTCCCTAGCGCAGCTTGAACCAGACCAGCAGCCCGACGAGCACGAGGACCGCGAGCCAGCCGAGCCACTCGATGTAACGATGCAGGGCCGCCGCTGCACGCGGCCCGCCGAGCCGGATCAACCCGGACAGCAGGTAGACGCGCTTGCCGCGGCCGATGAACATGCTGGCCACGAAGGCCGGCAACGGCACGCCGACGATACCGGACGCCCAGGTGAAAATCTTGAGCGGAACCGGCGTGAACCCGGCCAGAACCAGCAGCCAGAATGCGGTCCACGGCCGCTGGACGACATCCTGCTGGAGCTCGGCGACCAGCGCATCGATGCGCGGCAGCCAGCCGAGGTGCGCGAGCAGCGGGCGCAGCGCATCGAAGGCGTAATGGCCGAGCGCATAGCCGATCAGCGCTCCGGCCAGCGAGCAGGCGAGACTGACCGATGCGTAGCGGAACCAGCGTGCCGGCCGGGCGAGCACCATCGGCGCGAGCATGAACTCTGGTGCGACCGGGAAGATCACGGCCTCGACCAGGCTCAGGCCCGCGAGAAAGGCCTCGGCACGCGGATGCGAGGCCCAGCCGAGGGCCTTCACGTAGAGCGGCTGGAACAGTTTCATCGTTGCGATCCGCGCGGCGGGGACAGGGCCGGCGGAGCCGGCCGACGGAAGGACGGAAGGCCGTTCAAAGGGTCCCCCCGAGCAGCGGCACGAAGGCCACCTGACCGAGCACCTCGCGTTCCCAGCCGTCCTTGCCGGCCCGCACGCGCAGGAGCTGCTGGTGTCCGGCCGGACCGACCGGGGCAACCAGCACGCCATCCGGCGCGAGCTGTGCGAGCAGGCGCGGATCGAGATCGTCGCCCGCGGCAGTCAGCACGATCGCGTCGAACGGCGCCTCCTCGAGCCAGCCGAGCCGGCCGTCGTCGTGCCTGGAGCGGATGTTGCCCAGACCGAGCTTGCGGAAGCGCCGGCGCGCATTGCGCAACAGCTCCTCGATGCGCTCGACCGTGTACACCTGCTCGACCAGCGCGGCGAGCACGGCGGCCTGATAGCCGGAACCCGTGCCGATCTCCAGCACGTGTCGCGGCGTGCCGTATTCGAGCAGCGCCTCGGTCATGCGCGCGACCACCCACGGCTGCGAGATGGTCTGGCCCTGGCCGATCGGCAGCGCCGTGTCCTCGTAGGCGCGCGTGGCCAGCGCCTCGTCGATGAACAGGTGACGCGGCAGCTCGCGCATCACCTCGAGCACGCGCCGGTCGTTGATGCCCTCGGCCTTCAGACGCTCGACGAGCCGGTCACGCGCGCGCTGCGAGGTCATGCCGACTCCGCGCTGCTCCGGCGTCAGACGCGGATAAAGGCTCATGCCTTGCCCATGACCTCGCGCGGCAGCGTGGCGACCCACCCGGCGACCTTGTCGAGCGCCTGGTAGCGGGTCAGATCGACCTGGATCGGCGTGATCGAGACGGAGCCTTCGCGGATCGCATGGAAATCCGTACCCGGGCCATCGTCCTCGGCCTCGCCCGGCGGGCCGATCCAGTAGATCGGCCGGCCGCGCGGGTCGGCCTGCGCGATGCACGGCGCGGAACGGTGACGGCGGCCAAGCCGGGTCACGGCGAAGCCGCGGATCTCGTGCCACGGACGATCCGGGACGTTGACATTGAGGATCGTGTCAGCCGGCAGCGGATCGACCAGCAGGCGCTGCATCAGGATCAGCGCGGCGCGCGCGGCGGATTCGTAGTAGAGCCCCTTGTGGTCGGCGCTGGCGAGCGAGACCGCGATCGCCGGCAGGCCGAGGAAACGCCCTTCCATCGCCGCAGACACCGTGCCCGAATAGATCACGTCGTCGCCGAGGTTGGCCGAGTTGTTGATGCCCGAGACGACGATGTCGGGCTGGAAGTCGAGCAGGCCGGCGAGCGCGAGATGCACGCAGTCGGTCGGCGTGCCGGCGACGCGGTAGCGGCGCTCGTCGAGCCGCGTGACGCGGATCGGCTGATCCAGGGTCAGCGAGTTGCTCGCGCCAGAGCGGTCGCGATCCGGCGCGACCACCGTGACCTCGCCGACCACGGCCAGGCGCTCGGCGAGGACGTGGATGCCCGGAGCGTCCACGCCGTCGTCGTTGGAAACCAGTACACGCATGCGGAATCCTTGCAGGGCGGGCCCGCGGCGCCGCGTGGCGACGCGGTCCGGCGGGCCGGGAAAGCGAAGGCGAAGTCTACCGGATCGGCACGCCTGCCGGCCGAGGCGCCGATCATCCGAAAGGCGCCGGCGGCCGGCGTCGCCCTCCGCGACATCGCCTTCGCGTCGCGGCTGCTAGGCTTGGCGTATGAATCGCCGCCAGCGCCCCGTCGCCTCACCGCCGAGCAGCGACGACATGCACCTGTTCCGCGAGGCGATCGGCCCGGTCCGGCCGCTCGCCGCCGCACACGTGCCCGCCGAGCGCCCGCGTCCCGCGCCCGAGCCCGTGCAGTCGCGGAAGGACGAGGCGGCGGTCACCGGCGAGCTGATGGACATGCGCTTCGATCCGGCCGAGATCGAGGTCGGCGAGGAACTCTGTCATCTGCGCGACGGCTACCCGCCACGCGTGCTGAAGCGCCTGCGACGCGGCGAGTTCAGCATCCAGGACGAGATCGACCTGCACCAGATGACCGCCGCGGTCGCCAAGGCCTGCGTGGTGGACTTCCTCGCCGATTGCCGCCGGCGCGGCCTGCGCTGCGTGAAGATCATCCACGGCAAGGGATTGCGCTCGCGCAACGAGGGCCCGGTCCTGAAGCGCCTCGTCGATCGCATGCTGCGCCAGCGCGACGAGATCATCGCCTTCGCCTCGGCGCCGGCGCGCCAGGGTGGCACCGGCGCGGTCGTCGTACTGCTGCGCGAGGCGCGCTGAGCCTGCACAGAGCCTTGCCGTCGCATGCCCGGCCGACGGCTAGCCCGTGCGAACCCGCACCAGCTCGCGCAGCAGCGTCGTTGCGTAGCAGCCGGCCGGCAGACCGAATTCGACGGTCAGGGCATCGGCATCGAACCGCGCGGTGAAGCCCGCGGCACGCAGGCGCAGGCTGCGGCGTTCCTGATCGAGGCCGGCGACGACGAGCCCCGCCGCGAATTCCGCTTCGCGCGCGATCACGGCCTCCTCGAGCGCCGCCACCTCGCCCGAAGTCCGCAATGCACCGCGGCCCCACAGCGGGCCGGTCGGATGGATGTCGAAACGCGCTAGGCGCGCGGCGAGATCGTCGGTGAACGGTTCCGGGCCGAACACGCTGTGCCGGCCGTCGAGCATCCAGACCTCGCCATCCAGCGCGCGATTCCAGGCATCGCGCGCGACGCGCTCGGCGAGCACGGCGTTGAACAGCGCCGAGCGCGCCGCCGAAAGCAGCAGACTGCGCTCGTGGCGCGGCACGCGCCGGCCGGCGAACATCGCCCGCGCCTTGTCGAGGTTGCCGCCTTCGCGACCGAAGCGCTGCTCGCCGAAGTAGTTCGGCACCCCGCGCGCGAGGATTTTCGCGATCACGTCCTGCGCAACTTCGCGGTCGCCCGCGACCTCGCGCAGCACGAGGCGGAAACGGTTGCCGCGCAGCGCGCCGCGCTTGAGCTTGCGGCCGTGCCGGGCAGCATCGAGCACGCGGAATTCGGCGTGGGTGAGCGTCGCCCAGTCGGGGTCGGACCGGCCCGGCAGGTGGATCGAGAACGTCTGCCGCGTGACCGCGTGGCGATCCTTCAGGCC
>CAYYHP010000131.1:0-6940 GCA_964471815.1 uncultured Rhodanobacteraceae bacterium | reverse complement strand
ATTTAGGTTCCAGTGGGGTGACCCGTGAGAGTTCGAGTCTCTCCTTTCGCACCAGATTCGTTTGAGTGGCTGCGGTCGCGCCGGAGGGGCGCCGTCGTGGCCCCGTGCCGTTCGAGGAGCAAGCATGCAAGTTTCGGTTGAGAACGTTGGCAGGCTCGAGCGCAAGCTCACCGTGAAGATCCCCGCCGAGCTGTTCGAGTCGAGTGTGCAATCGCGGATGCAGGAACTCGGGCGCAACATCCGCCTGAAGGGGTTCCGGCCCGGCAAGATCCCGCCGAAGGTCATCGAGCAGCGCTACGGCGCGCAAGTGCGTGGCGAGGCCCTGTCCGAGCTGGTCCGCAGCACGCTGGGCCAGGCGATCGAGCAGCAGAACCTGCGTCCGGCGATGCCGCCACAGGTCGCCACCACCGGTGTGCCGAGCGACGGCGCGATCGAGTACACCGCCACGTTCGAAGTGCTCCCCGAACTCGGCAGGATCGACGTCGCCTCGCTGGCGATCACCCGCATCACGGCAGAGGTCACCGAAGCCGATGTCGACCAGATGATCGAAACCCTGCGCCAGCAGCGGCGGATCTGGAGCCCGGTCGATCGCGCCGCGCAAGCCGGCGACATGGTGCTGTTCGAATACAGTGCCCAGGCCGGCGATTACCGTTTCCCGGAGCAAGGCGCCGACCGCGTCGGCACGATCATCGGCTCGAATGCGCTGTTCCCCGAGCTCGAGCAGAAGCTGATCGGCCTCGCTGCCGAGGCGGCCAAGTCCGTCGATGTGACGTTCCCTGCCGACTTCCGTAACCCCGGGCTCGCCGGCAAGGCTGCGACGCTCGAGGTCAGGGTCCTGCGTGTGCAGGCATCGGAGCTGCCGGTCCTGGATGCCGCGTTCTTCGAAAGCTTCGGCATCCGCGAGGGCGGACTCGAGAAATTCCGCCTCGACGTGCGGGCGAATCTCGAGCGAGAACTGCGCGGTACACTGCTGGCCCGGCTCAAGAACGAGGTCGTCGACAAGCTGGTCGGCGCGCATGGCGACGTCGAGGTCCCGCAGGGCATGATCGAGGCCGAGGCCCGTGCGCTCGCGCGTCAGGCCGAGGCGCAGGCCCGCCAGTCCGGCCAGAAGGATGTTCAGGTCTCGGCCGATGTCTACAAGGACATCGCACGTCGGCGCGTTCTCGCCGGTATGCTGCTGAGCGAGGTGGCGCGCCAGAACGAGCTGAAGCTCGACAGCCGGCGTGTCGCCGAGACACTCGCGACGATCGCTTCGACCTACGAGGAACCGGATCAGGTGGTTGAGCTTTACAACCGCGACCCCCAACTGATGAGCGGGCTGCAGAGCCGCGTGCTGGAGGATCAGGTGGCCGAGTGGATCGCCGCGCATGCCAGCGTGGCTGAGCAACGGCAGGGGTTCAACGAGGTGATGCGTCCTGCGGCCTGAGCCGCCGGTAGTCCGCATGCGCCAAGGGGAGAAGGGGCTTCGTGCCGGCAGGTCGCGAAGTCCCATCGGGTCCAGGGTGGTTGTCCGTCGCGAGTCGCGGCCTAGCGGAGCAGAGCATGTCGAAGCTGATCGAGCCTGTGCATAACCTCAATCTCGTCCCGATGGTCGTCGAACAGACGTCGCGTGGCGAGCGTGCCTACGACATCTACTCGCGCCTGCTGAAGGAGCGCGTGATCTTCCTCGTCGGACCGATCGAGGACCACATGGCCAATCTGGTCGTGGCGCAGTTGCTGTTCCTCGAGTCCGAAAATCCGGACAAGGACATCAATCTCTACATCAACAGTCCCGGTGGCGTGGTTACGGCAGGACTGGCCATCTATGACACGATGCGTTTCCTCAAGCCGGACGTGAGCACCATGTGCATCGGCCAGGCGGCAAGCATGGGCTCCTTCCTGCTCGCCGCCGGTGCGAAGGGCAAACGCTATGCGCTGCCAAACTCGCGCGTCATGATTCATCAGCCTTCGGGCGGTGCCCAGGGACAGGCCACGGACATCGCGATCCAGGCCAAGGAAATCCTCTATCTCCGCGAGCGGCTGAACCAGGCGCTGGCGGCGAACACGGGCCAGCCGCTCGAAAAGATCGAACGTGACGTCGAACGTGATTACTTCATGAACGCCAACGAGGCCAGGGATTACGGCCTGATCGATGCCGTGCTCGAGAAACGGCCGGTCGAAAGCGTGAAGGGCTGAACCGGATCGGCCCAGCGCGGATAATCCATCACCCCAGTTGGACCCGCCGGCCTGCACGCTTGCGTAGCGGGCCGGACGGGCTATGCTATCCCCGGATTGCAAAGCGCAGTCGCGGGTTCTTCGAGGCCAGGCATGAGTGACGAGCGGCAAGGACGATCAGGCGAGAGCGGCAAGATTCTCTACTGCTCCTTCTGCGGCAAGAGCCAGCACGAGGTGCGCAAGCTCATCGCCGGTCCGTCCGTGTTCATCTGCGACGAATGTGTCGAGCTGTGCAACGACATCATCCGCGAGGAGCTCGAGGAAAAGGCCGCCAGCGCGCGCAGTCACCTGCCGAAGCCGCGCGAGATCATGGACGTGCTCGATCAGTACGTCATCGGGCAGACGCGTGCCAAGAAGACCCTCGCCGTCGCGGTCTACAACCACTACAAGCGGCTCGAGACGCGCCAGAAGTCCGATGACGTCGAGCTCGCCAAGTCGAACATCCTGCTGATCGGCCCGACCGGCTCCGGCAAGACGCTGCTCGCCGAAACGCTGGCCCGTCTGCTCAATGTCCCGTTCACGATCGCAGATGCGACCACGCTGACCGAGGCGGGTTATGTCGGCGAGGACGTCGAGAACATTATCCAAAAGCTGCTGCAGAAGTGCGACTACGACGTCGAGAAGGCGCAGACCGGCATCGTCTACATCGATGAGATCGACAAGATCTCGCGCAAGAGCGAGAACCCGTCGATCACCCGCGACGTCTCGGGCGAGGGCGTGCAGCAGGCCCTGCTGAAGCTCATTGAGGGCACCGTCGCCTCGGTTCCGCCGCAGGGCGGGCGCAAGCATCCGCAGCAGGAGTTCCTGCAGGTCGACACCAAGAACATCCTGTTCATCTGCGGCGGCGCGTTCTCCGGCCTGGAGAAGGTGATCCAGCAGCGCGGCGAGTCCACCGGCATCGGCTTTGGCGCCGATGTGCGCAGCAAGAAGAACAGCGCCAGCGTCGGCAAGGTGCTGGCCGACGTCGAGCCCGAAGATCTGGTGAAGTTCGGCCTGATCCCCGAGTTCGTCGGACGCCTTCCCGTCGTCGCGACGCTGGAGGAGCTCGACGAGGCGGCCTTGGTCAAGATCCTGACCGAGCCCAAGAACGCCATCGTCAAGCAGTTCAAGAAGCTGTTCGAGATGGAGGGGGTGGAGCTGGAGTTCCGCCCGGAGGCGTTGAACGCCGTCGCCCGCAAGGCGCTCAAGCGCAAGACCGGCGCACGCGGCCTGCGCACCATCCTGGAACAGGTGCTGCTGGATACGATGTACGAGCTGCCTTCGCTGCAGCACGTCAGCAAGGTGGTGGTGGACGAGGCCGTGATCAACGGCCAGGCCGAACCCTACCTCATCTACCGCGGCAACCTGCAGTCCCGCGCCGCCTCGGAATAGGCGCCGCCCGTCGCGCGGATTGTCCGTGCGCGCCGTCCGGCGCGCACGTCTCTTGCATTCCCGGGTCCAGACCGCACTTGACGCTGCATCAGCGCGCGCTCAGGCTGCATTCGTGCGGAGCGCGCGCACCCGAATCGAGGTAGGAACCCATGGACAAGACCGATAAGACCCCAGCCCTGCCGGCCTCCGACATCGTCGAGCTGCCAGTGTTGCCGCTGCGCGACGTGGTGGTGTACCCGCACATGGTGATCCCGCTGTTCGTTGGGCGTGAGAAGTCCATTCGTGCACTGGACACCGCCATGGACGGGAACAAGCAGATCCTGCTGGTGGCGCAGCGCAGCCCCGATGTCGACGATCCTCGCGATGCCGACCTGTATTCCATTGGCACCCTCGCCTCGGTGCTGCAGTTGCTCAAGTTGCCCGACGGCACGATCAAGGTGCTGGTGGAGGGTTCCGCGCGCGCCGAGGTGGTGAAGTTTGGCGACCGCGAAGGGCTCATGGTCGCCCACGTGCGCACTCTGGAGCCGGTGTATTCGCGTAGCGAGCGCGAGATCGAGGTTGCCGCGCGCTCGCTGGTGTCGCTGTTCGAACAGTTCGTCAAGCTCAACCGCAAGACGCCACCGGAACTGATGACCACGCTGGCCGGCATCGACGACCCCAGCCGGCTGGCCGACACCATGGCCGCGCATCTTTCGATCCGTCTGGCCGACAAGCAGCGCCTGCTGGAGACGTCCGATGTCGGTGATCGGCTGGAAACCCTGATGGGCTTCGTCGATGGCGAGATCGACGTGCAGCAGATCGAGAAGCGCATCCGTGGACGCGTCAAGTCGCAGATGGAGAAGAGCCAGCGCGAGTACTACCTCAACGAGCAGATGAAGGCCATCCAGAAGGAACTCGGCGAAATCGAGGATGGCCCGAACGAGATGGAGGAGCTTGCCCGCAAGATCGAGAACGCGGGCATGCCGAAGGCTGCGGAGGCCAAGACACGCGCGGAGCTCAACAAGCTGCGCCAGATGTCGCCCATGTCGGCGGAAGCGACCGTGGTACGCAATTACATCGATTGGCTGGTCGGCGTGCCATGGAAGAAGCGGACCAAGGTCCGGCGCGACCTGAAGGCAGCCCAGGAAGTACTCGACGCCGATCACTTCGGCCTCGGCAAGGTCAAGGAGCGCATCCTCGAATATCTGGCCGTGCAGCAGCGCGTGAACAAGATGAAAGGACCGATCCTGTGCCTCGTCGGCCCGCCCGGCGTCGGCAAGACTTCGCTCGGCCAGTCGATCGCCAAAGCGACCAACCGCAAGTTCGTGCGCATGTCGCTCGGTGGCGTGCGCGACGAGGCCGAGATCCGCGGTCACCGGCGCACCTACATCGGCTCGATGCCAGGCCGCATCGTGCAGAACATGAGCAAGGCCGGCACACGCAATCCGCTGTTCGTGCTCGACGAGATCGACAAGATGTCGATGGACTTCCGTGGCGACCCGTCCTCGGCGCTGCTCGAGGTCCTCGATCCCGAACAGAACCACGCGTTCAACGACCACTACCTCGAAGTGGATTTCGACCTGTCCGAGGTCATGTGGATCGCCACGGCCAATTCACTGAACATCCCGGGGCCGCTGCTCGATCGCATGGAGGTCATCCGCATCCCCGGTTACACCGAGGAAGAGAAGATCAACATCGCGCAGCGCTATCTGCTGCCGAAACAGATCAAGGCGAATGGCCTGAAGCCCGATGAGATCCAAGTCACCGAGCCGGCGATCCGCGACATCATCCGTTACTACACGCGCGAATCCGGAGTACGCAATCTCGAGCGCGAGATCTCGAAGATCTGCCGCAAGGTAGTGAAGGAGCTTTCGTTGCGCGGAGATAAGCGCAAGACTTCCGCGAAGACCAAGGCTGCCGCTGCCGAGAAGGATCGCAAGGGGAGGGCGCAGATCACCTCGAAGAATCTCGATCAGTATCTCGGCGTGCCGAAGTTCACCTATGGGCGTGCCGAGCAGCAGAACGAGATCGGACTCGTCACGGGTCTGGCCTGGACCGAGGTCGGCGGGGATCTGCTCAGCATCGAGGCAACGACGGTGCCCGGCAAGGGCAAGCTGATCCACACCGGGCAGCTCGGCGATGTGATGCAGGAGTCGATCCAGGCGGCGCTCTCCGTGGTGCGTGCGCGTGCCGAGCGCCTCGGCATCGATCCGGAGTTCCATCAGAAGAGCGACGTGCATATCCACGTGCCGGAAGGCGCCACTCCGAAGGATGGCCCGAGCGCGGGCATCGCAATGTGCACGGCGCTGGTCTCGACTCTGACGCGGATACCGGTGCGCTCCGATGTCGCGATGACCGGCGAGATCACCCTTCGTGGTCGCGTCCTGCAGATCGGCGGACTGAAGGAGAAGTTGCTCGCGGCGCACCGCGGCGGCATCACCACGGTGATCATCCCGGAAGACAATCGCAAGGATCTCGCCGACATACCGAAGAACGTCACCGATTCGCTGGACATCCGGCCGGTGCGCTGGATCGACGAAGTGCTCGACATCGCACTAGAGCGCCCGTTGGGGCCGATGCCGAAGGCCGCGGGCGAGGCGGTGGCTGCGGTCGCCGAGAGCCGTCCGGAAGGCGATGGATCGTCACCGGTGCGTCCGCATTGAGCGCGCTTTGCCGACCGTTGACTAACGCACTGCGTGGGTCTTCTGTCAAGCCGGAAATCGGCAAGTTCACGATGCGTGACGCGCATCCCGAAAACCCCGGAAAGGCGCTTCGTGCCTTGTATTGCGCGCCTTCTGGGCCGCTGGTATAAAGCCGTTGCCGCGGTCCGGGAGGCACGAACTTCCACACGATTGCGGGGATTGCGGAACGTCTCGCGTGCACGGACCGATGGTCCGGCCCACGGTGTTCCGCCCCATATAAGGCGCTTCGGGTCGCCGTATCCGAAAGGGAGTGTTAGATGAACAAAGCAGAATTCGTGGGTGCCATCGCCGATAACGCCGAACTGACCAAAGTCGACGCGGGCAAGGCCGTCGAGGCGATGATCGAAGTCATCAAGAAGGCGCTGAAGAAGGGCGACACGGTGTCGCTGGTCGGCTTCGGCACGTTCTCGGTGCGCAAGCGTGCGGCCCGCACCGGCCGCAATCCGCGTACCGGCCAGACGATCAAGATCAAGGCCTCCAAGAATCCGTCCTTCAAGGCTGGCAAAGCACTCAAGGATGCCCTAAACTGAGCTGCTTCTGCCGGGTGCTTAGCTCAGCGGTAGAGCATCGCCCTTACAAGGCGAGGGTCGGGGGTTCGAAACCCTCAGCACCCACCACGCCGCGGAGTGGTAGTTCAGACGGTTAGAATACCGGCCTGTCACGCCGGGGGTCGC
>CAYYHP010000130.1:0-6955 GCA_964471815.1 uncultured Rhodanobacteraceae bacterium | reverse complement strand
AGACCGAGGCGATCGACGGCAGCGCCTCGCCGCGAAAGCCGAGCGTCGCGACGCGCTCGAGATCCTCGAAACTCGCGATCTTGCTGGTCGCATGCGCGGCGATCGCGAGCGGCAGTTCGTCCGCGGCAATGCCGCTGCCGTCGTCGCGCACGCGGATCAGTCGCGCACCGCCTTCCTCGATGTCGATCTCGATCCGTGTCGCACCGGCATCCAGGCTGTTCTCGACCAGTTCCTTGACCACCGACGCCGGCCGCTCGATGACCTCGCCGGCGGCGATCTGGTTGACGAGTTCGGTGGGCAGCAGGCGGATGCGTGACATGCCGGGTCGTTCGGGCGGGAGCCGCGATCATAGCCGAGCATGCCGAAGACGCGGTGAAGCGGACGAGCGGCTGCTACGCTGTGGATCGGGCGCGTGGACCGGGTCCGCACAGAGGGAACGGGGCGGGGTTCAGCCCGGCCGAGCCAGTGCGCCCACGTCCCTGAATCGATCGAGCACGCCGCGCGAGGCGTGGCTCAGTTCGGTGCGGCGACCCCGGCCGCCGCGACGCGCGTGCTGGCCAGGCGGGTCTTGCTCGCATTCGCGGCGAACCAGGTGCCGGGCGGCGGCTGCGTGTTGAAGTAGGTCGTCACGCCACCCAGGATCGCCGTGGCGAGCCGCGTGCGGTGCGTCGGGTCAAGCAGGCGCTTTTCCTCGGTCGGATTGGTGATGAAGGCCGTCTCGACGAGGATCGAGGGCACGTCCGGCGAACGCAGCACGACGAAGTTGGCCTTTTCGACATAGCCGCGATGCGTCGGACCGAGCTTGGCGAGCGCGCTCAGCACGTTCTGCGCGACCGCGTTGCTGGCCTCCATCGTCGCGCCCTGCGAGAGATCGAGCAGGACGGCGGCTAGCGTGTTGTCCTTGTCGTCGAGCGAGACGCCACCGACCAGGTCGGCGCCGTTCTCGCGATCGGCCAGCCAGCGCGCGGCCTCGCTGGTCGCGCCGCGCGGCGAGAGCACCCATACGGACGAGCCGCGCGCATCGGCCTGGCGGAACGCGTCGGCGTGTACCGAGATGAACAGGTCGGCCTTGACCTCGCGCGCCTTGCGGTAGCGGTCGTTCAACGCGAGGAAGTAGTCGCCGTCACGGATCATCACCGCACGCATGCCGGGCTGCGCGTCGATCAGCCGCGCAAGCTCGCGCGACACGGCGAGCGTGACATTCTTCTCGAACGCACCGGTCGTGCCACGCGCCCCCGGATCCTCGCCGCCGTGGCCGGCATCGATCGCCACGACGACCTTGCGCGCACCACCGGGCGCGGCCTCCTCGACCGATTTGACCACGTCGCGGGTGGCCTTCTCCTTGGGCGCCAGATCGACCACCAGGCGGTAGCCGAACTTGTCGGCCGGCGGCATCAGGAAACTCTTCGGACGCGCGTCCTGGCCCAGATCGAACACGATGCGCACGCCGTTCTTGCCCTGTTTGCCGACGCGCACGGCCTGCAACAGGCCCTTGCCCTGCGGCACGCTGAAGCTGCCGGCGAGTTCGGCATCGCGCAGATCCAGCACGATGCGCGCCGGATCGGCAAGCTCGAACAGCTTGTACTCGACCGGCCCGGAGACATCGAACACGGCACGCGTCGAGTCGGGGCCCGGCCACATGCGCAGCGCCTTGACCTCGGCCGCCCCCACGGCCGACGACGCGGCGAGCAGCAGGCTCGCCGCGACAGTCAGAAACAGGCCTCGAGCCGGTGCCGCGCGCATGGCCCGGATTGAAACCGGATCGCAAGCCGATTTCAAGTGCTTTTTCTTTTGAAATCGGAACCCTGGCGCACTTTTCTCGCCTAGGAATCAAAAGTGCGTGGAGTCTGTGGTCGCCTCGTGAACCGCCGTTCAGCGGGCAGACGGCGAATGCGCCCTGGCCGTCCGGGCCGCTGCGAGCCAACGCTCGCCACGGTGGCTGGCCGCTTCGAACCGGCAGGCCCGCCCCTCACCAGCATAGACGAGGTGCAGGATCAGGTCCGGCGGCGGCAGGGCGCCCTGCCCACGTTCGGGCCATTCGACGAGTACCAGGCTCGGGCCGTTAGCGAGCTCGTCGAGCCCGAGCCATTCGAGTTCGCCTGGATCGCCGATGCGATACAGGTCCAGATGGTGGATCACGAGGTCGTCGAGCGGATAGCTCTCGATCAGGCTGTAGGTCGGGCTCTTGATCGCGCCGTCGACACCAAGCGCGCGAAGCAGCGCACGGGCCAGCGTGGTCTTGCCGGCGCCGAGCTCGCCATGCAGGAACAGCGTGCCACCCTCGCGCAGACACGGCGCGAAGGCAGTCGCGAAGGCAGCAGTCGCCGCTTCGTCCGGAAAGGACGCCTCGAACGCTCGCTCAGTCACGCGCATCGCCCTCGGCAAGCAAACCACGCATCCGCGACAGCAGATCGCCGGCCAGCAGGCCGCGCTCGCCATCCGTACGCGCGGCCTCGTCGCCGGCGCGGGCATGCAGCGCGACCCCGAGGCAGGCGGCATCCCAGGCCGTGAGCCCCTGGGCGAGCAGGCCGGCGATCACACCGGTCAGCACGTCGCCCATGCCGCCCGAAGCCATGCCGGGATTGCCCCATGGGCACACGGCGACATCGCCCTGCGGCGAGCCGATCAGCGTGCCCGCGCCCTTAAGCACCACGACCGCGGCGTAGCGTGCCGCGAGCGCGCGCACGGCGGCGAAGCGGTCGTGCTGAATCGTGGCGGTATCGCTGTCGAGCAGGCGCGCGGCTTCCGCCGGATGCGGCGTGAGCACGGCCCGAATCGCGAAATGACGTTGCGAGCGGGCAAGCAGGTTCAAGGCGTCGGCATCTAGCACAGACGGCTTGCCGGAACGCATCGCGGTCGTCCACAACGCATGCCCCCAGGCACGCGTGCCGAGCCCTGGACCGAGCGCGATCACGTCCGCGCGTTCGAGGAGCGATGGCAGATCCTGCGGACCGTCCACGGCGTGCGCCATGAGCTCGGGCCGCGCGGCCAGCAGTGGTGCGACGTGCGCGGCGCGGGTCGCCACGCTCGCCAGACCGGCGCCAACGCGCAGGGCCGCCTCGCCGGCAAGGCGGATCGCGCCACCCATGCCGTAATCGCCGCCGATCGCCAGCACATGCCCGAACAGGCCCTTGTGCGCGCTGCGCGGGCGCGCCGGCAGACGCGCGCGCAGGTCCGGCCATGACAGGCGTTCCGCATCCGGCACGATGCCGGCGCGGGCGACGGCAGGAATGTCGAGATCGGCGAGTTCGAGTGTGTCGCAATGATCGGCGGAGGCGCCGGTGAACAGTCCGCGCTTCCAGGCGACGAAGGTGACGGTGACCGCCGCACGCACGGCGATGCCGAGTGGCTGACCGGTGTCGGCCGACAGGCCGGAAGGAATGTCCAGCGCGAGCACCGGCGTCCCGCCGGTGGCGAGCGCGCCCGCCGCTTGCGCGGCCGCGCCCTCGAGCGGACGCGCGAGACCGGAGCCGTACAGCGCATCGACGAACACATCCGCTTCGGGCAATGCCGTGGCGGCCTCGAGCGGCAGGAGCGTGCCACCGGCCTCGAGCCAGGCCTGGCGTGCGAGCGCGGCATCGCCGCCACTCGCCGACGTCAGCGCGTAGGCCTGCACGCCGAAGCCCGCCTCACGCGCCAGCCGGGCGAGCAGGAAGCCGTCGCCGCCGTTGTTGCCGGGGCCGCACAGCACCACGATACGCCGGGCCCCAGGCCAGTGCCGGCGCAGGGATTCGAACGCGGACCAGGCCGCGCGCTGCATCAGCACCGGCCCCGGCAATCCGTGCCGCGCGATCGCTGCGCGATCGATGGCGCGCACCTGCTCGGCGGTGTACAGGGCATCGTGGAGCCGGCTCGCGGTCATCGCCTTATTATACTGACCGCCCCTTCAAGCACCGTGGCCGTGGACTTCACTGCACTCGCCGCCGACATCCGCCGCTGGGGAGCCGAACTCGGTTTCCAGCGTGTCGGCATCACGCGGACCGAGCTCGGCGAGGACGAGGCACATCTCCTCGACTGGCTCGCCACGGGCTGTCATGGCGAAATGGATTACATGGCCCGGCACGGCACGCGACGCAGCCGTCCGGCCGAACTCGTACCCGGCACGCTGAGCGTGATCGCCGTGCGCATGGACTACTGGCCAGCCGATGCCGAGGAGGCGTGGCAGGTTCTCGACGATCCCCATCGCGCCTATGTCGCCCGCTATGCGCTCGGCCGCGACTATCACAAGCTCCTGCGCCAGCGCCTGCAGAAGCTTGCCGAGCGCATCGAGGACGAGGTCGGGCCGTTCGGCTATCGCGCCTTCGTCGATTCCGCGCCGGTGCTGGAGCGTCCACTCGCCCGCAATGCCGGCCTCGGCTGGATCGGCAAGCACACCTGCCTGATCGATCGCCGTGCCGGCTCGTGGTTCTTTCTCGGCGAGCTGTACACGGATCTGCCGCTGCCGCCGGACACACCCGCCACGGCGCATTGCGGTACCTGCACGCGCTGCCTCGATATCTGCCCGACGAAGGCCATCGTGGCACCGTACCGGCTCGATGCGCGACGCTGCATTTCCTACCTCACGATCGAGCTGCGTGGGCCGATCCCCGAGGAATTCCGCGCGGCGATCGGCAACCGCATCTTCGGTTGCGACGACTGCCAGCTCGTCTGCCCGTGGAACAAGTTCGCGCGCCCCACGAGCGAGCCCGATTTCGCGCCACGCAACGATCTCGACGGCACCGCACTGGCCACGCTGTTCGCCTGGAGCGAGGCGGAGTTCCTGCGCCGCACGGAGGGCTCGCCGATCCGCCGCATCGGTCACGAGAGCTGGCTGCGAAACATCGCCGTCGCGCTCGGCAACGCACCCTACGATTCGGCCCTCATCGCCGCGCTCGAAGCGCGCGCAGAGCATCCTTCCGCGCTAGTCCGCGAACACGTGGCCTGGGCACTCGCGCAGCAGGCGGCACGCAGCGCGCCGTGATCCCGCATATCAGACGTCGCGGCGCTCGCGGATCGTCGCGATCAGGCCGCGCGTCGAGGCATCGAACATGCCGGTGCCGCCATCGTGCAGGACCGGCTGGATCGACTCCGCGAGCGTCTTGCCAAGCTCGACGCCCCATTGATCGAACGCGTTCACGCCCCACAGCAGGCCCAGCAGGAAGACTTTGTGCTCGTACAGCGCGAGCAGTGCGCCGAGGCTTTCCGGCGTCAGCGCATCGAGCAGGATCGTCGTGCTCGGCCGATCGCCCGGGAACGTGCGCTGTGCGGCGAGCACGCGCGGGGCCGCCGCATCGCCGGCCAGCGCTTCCGCGAGCGCCTGCTCCAAGGATTTACCGAGCGCGAGGGCCGCACCCTGCGCGAGTAGGTTCGCGAGCAGCGCGTCGTGGTTGGCATCGAGATCGTGATCGGGACGCACCACGCCGACGAAGTCGACCGGCACGACGTCGGTACCCTGGTGCAGCGCCTGGAAGAAAGCATGCTGCGCATTGCTGCCGACGCTGCCCCAGACCACCGGCACCGTGGCCTGTGCGACCGGCGCACCGTCCGGCCCGACCTGCTTGCCCAGGCTCTCCATCTCGAGCTGCTGCAGGAACGCGGGCAGCTCGCGCAGGCGATCGTGATATGGCACCACGGCCTGGCTCGCATGGCCGAACGCGTTGCGGTTCCACAGGCCGAGCAGGGCGAGACGCACCGGCAGGTTCTCGTGCCAGGGCGCGCTGCGGAAGTGATCGTCCATCAGCGCCGCACCGGCCAGGAAGGCGCGGAAATTCGCCATGCCGACGGCCAGGGCCAGGACGAGACCGACTGCCGACCAGACCGAAAACCGCCCGCCGACGAAATCCCATATCGGCAGCACGCGCTCCGATGGAATGCCGAACGCCGCGGCCGCGGCAGGATTCGCGCTGACCGCGATGAAGTGGCGGGCGGCTGCCACGGTATCGCCGGCGTAGGCATGTGCCAGCCAGTCGCGCAGCACGGTGCCGTTGAGCAGCGTTTCCTGTGTGGTGAAGCTCTTCGAAACCATCAGCACGAGCGTGCGCCGCGGCTCGAGACGGTGCATCAGCGCGCTGGTCTCGTGACCATCGACATTCGGCAGGAAATGGCAGCGCACGCGGCCCGTATGCCGCGCGGCGAGCGCCTCGACCGCGAGCCGCGGGCCGAGGTCGGAGCCGCCGATGCCCAGGTTGACGACGTCGGTGATGCCAGGCGGTAGGCCGAAGGCCTCGCCGGCATCACGCTCGATGGCATCGACCAGCGCCGCCATGCGCCGCAGCCCATCGGCGATTTCCTCGCGACAGGCGACCGGTGCGAGCGGAGGTAAGGCCGAAGCGCCGCCACGCAATGCGGCATGCAGGACGGCACGCTGTTCGGAAGGATTGACGATCTCGCCCCGGAACATCGCATCGCGTGCGGCCTGCCAGCCGCTCGCTTCGACGATCCGGCCGAGCAGTGCCCAGGCCTCGGCATCGAGCTTCTGCTTCGCGGCATCGATGAGCAGCGGCCCGGCGCGCCATGCATTGCGCTCGAATCGCTCCCGCTCGGCGAGGAGTTCGCGCAGTGGTATGGCCGACAGGCGCGCCGCCTCGCGGCGCAGGGCATCGAGATGGCGGGCTTGCATCGGGAGAGTGGGCAGGTCGCGAAGGATCGCGTGAGTCTAGCAGCCGCGCGCCACCCGACATGCGGCGACGGACAACCTGCGTGGATTCGCCATGCCGCAGCCGCGATACCGCGGTTGGGCGCAGTCGCGTGATGGCGATCACATGTTTCGGCGATGTCGCCGGCAGATGCGACTGCGCATCGGCCCGCTGGCGACCATGGCACGTGTGTGCCTACCCGGACCGTCGCGGTGCAGGCTCCGGAAGCAGGAACCGTGTCGAAGAACGTGCCGATGCCGCGAATCAATCGCCGGCACGCGATCGGCGATGCCGTCGCTCAGGCGGCCTGGCGCGGGATCGAATGATTCGTATGCGTCAGC
>CAYYHP010000129.1:0-7111 GCA_964471815.1 uncultured Rhodanobacteraceae bacterium | reverse complement strand
CGGCACGGGTGGCGGACAGCTTACGATCCGTGCGCCGCGCATCAAGGGCGGCCCCGGTGCCGAGGCGAGCGTGGTCGAGCGCGTGCGCTACGTGATCGATGCCGAGATCAATCCGCGCATCGCCGGCCATGGCGGACGGGTCAGCCTCGTGGAGCTCACATCCGATGGCATCGTCGTGCTGCGCTTCGGCGGTGGCTGTCACGGCTGCGGGATGGTCGACGTGACTTTGAAGCACGGCATCGAGCGCACGCTGCGTGAACGCATTCCGGAGATCACTGCGGTCCGCGATGCGACCGATCACGCCTGTGGCAGCGATCCGTACTACCGGCGCCCCGATCAGGGCCGCTCCGCGCTCGCCTGAGTCACGAACGGCATCGAGTCCTGCGCGAGGCCCGGCATGACCAGGCCTTCGGCGCTTCCGGTGAGGCTCTCAAGGCGCGTCAATCGCCCTGCAGGTGGCCGTGCAGGTCGCCCAGCTTGCCGGGCAGCGACGAGAAATAGGCCGCCAGGTCCAGGATGTCCTGCTCGCTGAGCGGCTTGGCGAAGCCGTTCATGATCGCATTGGTGCGCTTGCCGGACTGGTACTCGCGCAGCGCCTGTGCGAGGTAGTCCGCATACTGGCCGGCCAGCCGTGGATATTGCGCGGCCGTGGAATTGCCATCGGCGCCATGGCAGGCCTGGCAGGGTTCGGACTTCTGCTTGCCGGCAGCGAGGTTGCCGGAGGCGGCGGTGGCGTGGCTCGTAGCGCCGAATGCGGCGAGGGCGATCAGGGTCGAAAGGCAGCGGTTCATCATGGGCATCCGGGAGACGGTCACTTGGCGAGGCTCGACAGGTAGGCGGCGATGTCCTGGATGTCCTGGTCAGACAGGCTCTCGCCCTGGGCGCGCATCGTCGGATGCTCGCGTTCGCCATTCTTGTAGGCGTTCAGCGCGGCGGCGAGGTAATCCTGGTTCTGCCCCGCGATACGCGGCACGTGATAGTTCGGGTACGCATTCTTGTATCCCGGCACGCCGTGGCAGCCCGCACAGGTATAGACCTTGGTACGTCCCGCCTGCGGGTCGCCCGCGGCTTCCGCGGTGGCGCTGGCCAGAACGATCAGGCCCAGTGACAGGGCGAGCAATGGGGTTCGGATCATCGTTGGATTCCCGGTGACGGATGGCTGGCGGAGCGAAGCACCGAATTATAACGCGACTCGTTCCTGATTGAGCCCGCACAGCATCGCCGTGCGGGGGCCGATTTGCATGCCGCGTCGCAGCAGCCCTTCCGGCAGGCAACCCTGTTCCGCCGCAGCGCATCGAAGCCCGCTCCTAAGTTGTGGCAAGGGCACATATGGATCGCATGACGTCCGGCTCAGGCGCTGCCGCGGCAGCCCACGGAAACTCGCGGCGCATGTCCGTTGCGACGCGCGGCACCCGACTTGCCGAATGGCGAGGATTGGTGATATACATGCGTATAACACCAAATAACCATTACACGGATCTCCCATGACCGCCACGCCCCATGGTTTCGTCACGCCGCTTCGTCAGATCCGATTCGCCGCCAGCCTGCTCTTCCTTCTGCTCGCAGCCTGCGGGCAGGGGACTCCGGGGAAGGGCGGCAAGCCCGACAAGCCGGAGGAGACCGCGCGCGTGCCGGTCGAGGTCGCGACCGCGGCGCGGCGGCCGATCTCGGCCAGCTATTCCGGCACGGCCACGCTCGAGGCCGACCACGAGGCCGACGTCGTGGCCAAGACCAGCGGCGTGCTGCTGAAGCTTCTCGTCGAGGAAGGCGCGAAGGTGCGTCAGGGCCAGGTCCTCGTCCAGCTCGACGACGCCGGCCCGCGCCTGAACGTCGCCAAGGCCGAAGCGACCCTGCGCAAGCTCGAGAGCGACTACCGGCGCGCGGACGAAATGTTCGGCAAGAACCTGCTCAGCCAGGAGGAGCACGACCGCATCCGCTATGAGCTCGACAACCAGCGTGCCGCCTACGACCTCGCCCGGCTGGAGCTGTCCTACACGACCATCGTCGCGCCGATCGACGGCGTGGTCGCCAAGCGCATGGTCAAGGAAGGCAACCTGATCCAGCTAAACCAGGCGCTGTTCCACATCGTCGATTTCGATCCGCTGCTCGGCGTGCTGAACGTGCCGGAACGCGAGCTCGACACGCTCAAGGCCGGCCAGTCGGTCACGCTGCGCGCCGATGCGCTGGCCGGACAGGCCTTTCCGGGCAGCATCGAGCGCATCAGTCCTGTGGTCGATGCGGCCAGCGGCACGTTCCGCGTGACCTGCCAGTTCCGTGACGACGCGAACCGGCTCAAGCCCGGCATGTTCGGGCGCATCGAAGTCGTCTACGACCAGAAACAGGATGCGCTGACCGTGCCGCGCACGGCGCTGATCGAGGAGGACGGCCAGACCGCCGTCTACGTCGTCGAGGCAGGCGCCGTCGCCGCGCCACCCGCCAAACCGGCGCCGGCGGCTTCCGATGCAAAGGCCAGAGAGGAACCGCAGAAGGCCGATGCCGTGGCCAAGCCGGGCGCGCCGGCCCTGCAGGCGCATCGCCGCGTGATCCACACGGGCTATGCCGACAGCGATTACGTCGAGGTGCGCGAGGGCCTCAAGGAAGGCGATCGGGTCATCACGGTTGGCCGCAATGCGGTGCGTGACGGCACTGAAGTGCAGGTGCTGGAGGCCGTGCAATGAGCATCGTCGAGATCGCCACGCGCCGCAGGGTGACCATCGGCATGGTCACCCTGACCCTGGTCCTGTTCGGCCTGATCGCGCTGTCCGGCCTCAAGGTCAACCTGCTGCCGGACCTGTCATTCCCGACCCTGACGGTGCGCACCGAATACGAGGGCGCCGCGCCGCTCGAGATCGAGAATCTCGTCACCAAGCCGGTCGAAGAGGCGCTCGGCGTGGTCAAGAATGTGCGCAAGCTGCATTCGGTCTCGCGCACGGGGCAGTCCGACGTGATCCTCGAATTCGCCTGGGGCACGGATATGGACATGGCCAGCCTCGAGGTGCGCGACAAGCTCGAGACGCTGCAGCTGCCGCTGGAGGCGAAGAAGCCGTTGCTGCTGCGCTTCAATCCCTCGACCGATCCGATCATCCGTTTCGGCCTGTCCGGCCCGGCGCAGGCCGGCGGCTTCAACGAGGCCGAACTCAAGCAGCTGCGCCGTTTCGCGGACGACGAGCTGAAGAAGCGTCTCGAGCCGATCCCGGGCGTGGCCGCGGTCAAGGTCGGCGGCGGTCTCGAGGATGAGATCGAGGTCGAGATCGACCAGCAGCGTTTGGCCCAGCTCGGCATCAACGTCGGCGAGGTTACGCAGCGCCTCAAGGACGAGAACGTCAACATTTCTGGCGGACGCATCGAGGAAGGCTCCCAGCGCTACCTCGTGCGCACCATCAACCAGTTTGTCACGCTCGACGAGATGCGCGAGCTGCTGGTCAAGGTCGACAAGGGCGTGCCGATCCGCCTGAAGGACGTGGCGCGCGTGCATCAGGGCTACAAGGAGCGCGAGGGCATCGTGCGCATCGACGGACGCGAAGCGATCGAACTCGCGGTCTACAAGGAAGGCGATGCGAACACGGTCAGTGTGGCTGCGGGCGTGAAGAAGGCCGTCGAACGGCTCAAGGACACGCTGCCCCAGGGAGCGAAGCTCACCACCATCGACGATCAGTCGGTCTTCATCGAACACTCGCTCGCCGACGTGCGCAACGACGCGCTGCTCGGCGGCGCGCTCGCGATCCTGATCATCTTCTTCTTCCTGCACGAGAGCTGGAGCACGTTCATCATCTCGCTGTCGCTGCCGGTGTCGCTGATAGCCACGTTCTTCTTCATGGGCCAGGCCCATCTGAGCCTGAACGTGATGTCGCTCGGTGGCCTCGCGCTCGCGACCGGCATGGTGGTCGACGATTCGATCGTGGTACTCGAGAACATCGCTCGACTGCGCGAGCGCGGCGCGTCGATTCTCGAGGCCGCCGTGAAGGGGGCGGAGGAAGTCGGCATGGCCGTGACCGCCTCGACGCTGACCACGGTCGCCGTGTTCTTCCCATTGGTGTTCGTGCAGGGCGTGGCCGGCCAGCTGTTCCGCGATCAGGCATTGACCGTCACCTTCGCAATGCTGATCTCGCTGGTCGTCGCGATGACCCTGATCCCGATGCTCGCCTCGCTGAAGGGGCGTTCGCCGCTGGCCTTCATCGAGGAGAAGGAATCCGCCGGTGGGCATGGCCGTCTCGGTACCCTGCCGCGTGGTTTCCTGTGGCTGTTCGCGGTGCTGTTCAGGACGATCGGACGTGTGCTCGGCCGTGTATTGCGCTTCGTCGGCCGGTTCGTCCTGGTCCCCTACGAGCGCCTCGCCGCCGCATACACGCGCATGCTGCCGAGCGCACTCGCGCACCCGTGGCGCGTGCTCGGCTTCGCGGCGATCGCGTTCGCGGCGACGATGGTGCTGGTGCCGACGCTCGGTCTCGACCTGATTCCGCAGCTTGCGCAGGGCCGCTTCGAGATGACCGTGAAGCTGCCGCCCGGCACGCCGCTCGCGGATACCGACACGCTGGTACGGGAACTCCAGGAAAGGACCAAGGACCCGAGCATCGAGTCGATCTATGCCGTGGCCGGCGTCGGCACGCGGCTCGATGCGAATCCCACCGAGTCCGGCGAGAACATCGCGCGCCTGATGGTGGCGCTGAAATCCGGCGTCGGCGAGAAGGGCGAGCGTGCGGCGATGGATGCGCTGCGCCGGAGCATGGCCGGCCGCGCTGGCACCGAGGTCAAGTTCTCGCGTCCGCAGCTCTTCAGCTTTGCCACGCCGCTGGAGATCGAGATCCGCGGTTACGACCTCGATGCGCTGGACAAGGCCGGCAAGAAACTCGCCGCCCTGATGACGGCGTCGTCGCGCTTCGTCGACGTGAAATCCACCGTCGAAGGTGGTTATCCTGAGGTGCAGATCCGTTTCGATCAGGACCGCGCCGCCGCGCTCGGCCTGACCACGCGCCAGATCGCCGATCAGGTCGTGCACAAGGTGCGCGGCCAGGTCGCCACGCGCTACAACTTCCGCGACCGCAAGATCGACGTGCTGGTACGGGCCCGCGAGGACGACCGGGCGAGCGTGGACGACATCCGCAACCTGATCGTCAATCCAGGCGCCGACAAGCCGGTGCGTCTCTCGGCCGTCGCCGACGTGGTCGCGACGGAAGGCCCCAGCGAGATTCACCGCATCAGCCAGGAGCGCGTCGCGATCATTGGCGCGAACTTGCGTTACGGCGACCTCGGCTCGGCAGTCGCCGAGGTGCGCGGGATCCTCGCCAAGAATCCGCTCGCGGCCGGCGTGTCCGTGCACATCGGTGGCCAGAGCGAGGAACTCGATGCCTCGGTGAACTCGCTGCTGTTCGCACTGGGCCTCGCGATCTTCCTCGTCTATCTGGTCATGGCCTCGCAGTTCGAATCGCTGCTGCATCCGTTCGTGATCATGTTCTCGATCCCGCTCGCCGCGGTCGGCGCGATGCTGGCGCTCAAGGCGACCGGCTCACCCCTGTCGGTCGTGGTGTTCATCGGCCTGATCATGCTGGTCGGCATCGTCGTCAAGAACGCGATCGTACTGATCGACCGCGTGAACCAGCTGCGTGAAACCGGCGTGGCCAAGCGTGACGCGATCGTGCAGGCCGCCGAATCGCGCCTGCGGCCGATCGTGATGACCACGCTCTGCACGCTGATCGGCTTCCTGCCGCTCGCGATCGGCGTCGGCGACGGCTCGGAGGTGCGTGCGCCGATGGCGATCACCGTGATCGGCGGCCTCCTGGTTTCCACGCTGCTGACGCTCGTCGTCGTGCCGATCGTCTACGACCGGCTCGACCGTCGCGGCGATGCCTGGTACCGCGCGCGTGGCGAGCGGCACGCGGCGCGCGAGGCGGAAGCCGCTGCGCCCGTGGAGACGCTGCCATGAACCTCGCCGAGCTGAGCCTCAAGCGGCCGGTCACGGCCATCATGTTCTTCGTGTCGATGGTCGTGATCGGCCTGATCGCCTCGATGCGCCTGCCGCTCGAACAGTTCCCGGACCTTGACGTGCCGTTCCTGTTCGTCGACATCCCGTATCCGGGCTCCACGCCGGCCGAGGTCGAGCGGGTCATCGCGCGGCCGGTCGAGGAAGCGCTGTCCACGCTCTCCGGCATCCAGCGCATGAATTCGACCTCGCGCGCCGATGGCGTGCAGATCTTCATGCAGTTTAAATGGGGCCATTCGGTGGCGGTCAAGGCGGTCGAGGCACGCGAGAAGATCGATGCGATCCGCAAGGAGCTGCCGTCCGACCTGCAGCGCTATCAGGTCCTGAAGTTCTCGACGTCGGACGAGCCGATCCTGCAGCTGCGCATCTCGAGCGATCGCGATCTGACGAATGCCTACGACTTGCTCGACCGCAAGCTCAAGCGCGTGTTCGAGCGCATCAACGGCGTGGCGCGCGTGCAGATCCAGGGCGTGGCGCCGCCCGAGGTGCAGATCGAGCTTTCCTCCGATCGCCTGACCGCGACCGGCGTGAGCCTCAACGATCTCTACCTGCGCCTCGCCCAGGCCAATTTCTCGATTTCGGCAGGGCAGATCCACGACGGCGTGACGCGCTACCGCGTGCAGCCGCAGGGCGAGTGGCGCAACCTCGACGACATCCGCGAGCTGGTCATCAACGAACGCGGTCTCAAGCTCGGCGACATCGCCGATGTCGTGCTGCGTCCCGCGCGCCTCGATTACCGACGCCACCTCGACATGCGCCCGGCGATCGGCGTGGACGTCTACAAGGAGCGCAGCGCGAACCTCGTCGAAATCGGCCGCGACGTGATGCGCGCGCTCGACGAGGTCAAGCAGAGCCCGGAGATGCAGGGCATCAACGTCTACACGCTGAACGACCAGGCTGCCGGCGTGACCTCGTCGCTGCGCGAGCTGGCCGAGGCCGGGGTGATCGGCACGCTGCTCTCGGTGCTCGTGCTGTTCTACTTCCTACGCGACTGGACCTCGACCCTGATGGTCTCGCTGGCCATTCCGATCTGCTTCGTGATGACGCTCGGCTGCATGTATTTCTTCGGCATCACGCTGAACATCCTGTCGATGATGGGTCTGCTGCTCGCGGTCGGCATGCTGGTCGACAACG
>CAYYHP010000128.1:0-7238 GCA_964471815.1 uncultured Rhodanobacteraceae bacterium | reverse complement strand
CAAGAACAAGAAGAACACGCCGGACAAGATGGAGGTCAAGAAGTACGACCCCGTCGTCCGCAAGCACGTGATCTACAAGGAAGCGAAGATCAAGTAAGCGCGATCCCGCGCTGCTCGTGCGAACGAAAACCCCCTGGGCGACCAGGGGGTTTTTTCTTGCCGGCCACGTGCCATACAGGTGCAGTGCGAGGCGCTGACGACTACCATCGCCGGCCTTCCCGGCGGCCTCATGCGGCGGATCGTCGGCCGGCGCGGGCCGGATTCAGCCTATGCGATAGACCTGGCCCGTCTCGGCGCCCTCGATGCTGCGCGAGAATGCGAGCGCCGCTCGCGCCGCCGGCACGGGTTCGAAGCCGCGGAAATAGGGCGCATAGAGCGGCATGGACTCGAGCAGCACGCCGGGTGATACCGCATTGATCCGCTGACGTCGCGGCAATTCGATCGATGCCGCCCTCACGAAGCTCTCGAGACCACCGTTGACCAGGCTGGCCGCGGCGCCCGCGACGATCGGCCGGGTCGAAAGGATGCCCGTGGTCAGGGTGATCGATCCGCCATCCTGCAGGTGGCGGGAACCGGTCAGCGCGAGGTTCACCTGCCCCATGAGCTTGTGCGCGAGGCTGAACTGCCATTGGCCTTCGCCGAGGTCGAGCAGCGGCGCGAACGCGACCTCGCCCGCCGCGCAAGCGATGGCATCCACCTTGCCGAGGTGCGCGAACGCCGCCTCGATGCTCGCGCGGTCGGCAAGGTCGAGACGCACATCGCCGGACGCGCGCCCCGCACGGATGATGTCGTGACGCGCGCCGAGTTCGGCCGCCACCGCACGGCCTAGCGTGCCACTGGCGCCGATCAGCAGGATTTTCATGGTGAGTCTCCAGTTCCGACGGATTGTCGTCGCTTGCGAGCTTATGAAAGCGAGGTCGTCTTGATTAGTCGGGCATCAGCGGAAACACTATCCGCCGATGGAAACAATCGAGCCGCGCCTGACCCAATCGCTGACCTTCGTGGCCGTCGCCGACGCCGGCAGCTTCACGCGCGCCGCCGAGCGCCTCGGCTGCTCTAAGGCGCATGCCAGCAAGCAGGTCGCCACGCTCGAGAAGGCCCTCGGCGTCCAGTTGCTCCTGCGCACGACCCGCCGGCTCGCCCTGACCGAGGCGGGACGCCTCTACCTCGAGCACTGTCGTCCGGTGCGTGATCAACTGCTGGATGCCGAACGCGCGGTCTCGGCGACACGCCAGGAGGTTGCCGGGCGACTGCGCATCACCGCGCCGATCTCGTTCGGCGATGCGTTCCTCGGCGACATCCTGGTTGCGTTCCAGACTCGCCATCCCGAGGTGATCATCGCCCTCGATCTCAGCATCCAGCGCCGTGATTTGATCGCCGAGGGTTACGACTTCGCCTTCCGCACGGCACGGGCCCTGGAGGATCACCTCGTCGCGAAGGCGCTCGGCGTGGTCCGTGACATCCCGGTGGCCAGCCCGGTCCTGCTCAGCCTTTACCCGCCGGTGCACGGCGTGACAGACCTCGCCGCTCTGCCCTGCATCACGAACACGCATTTCAACGACGATGCCGAATGGGTGCTGCTGCGTGACGGCCAAGCCGAAACGGTGCGCGTCGCGGGGCGGTTGTCGGTCAATCATTTCGGCCTGATCCGCCAGGCCGTGCTGCAGGGCGCCGGCATGGCGCGGCTGCCCTGTTACCTGGTCCGGCCCCACCTCGATGCCGGGACTCTGGTCCGGCTCGTTCCGGGCCACGCCTTTGCGCCCACGCCCGTCTATCTCGTGCAGCCACAGCGCCGGCACTGGCCGGCGGCACATCGCGCCTTCCGCGACTTCGTGCTGGCCTGGTTCGCCGATCCGCGCCACAGCGGTGCTTTAACCTGAACGGCGGCGCCAACTTCCGTCACTAGGCACTTTCGTCGAATTGCTTTACATTCTTTTTACAACCGCATGGCGCACCCGCGTTGCGGTTGCCGCGCATACCAATAACAGTTGCACGCATGACGGGAGTCATCGAATGAAGAATCTGCGCCATCGTCCGTTAAGCCTGACCATCCACGCATTGACCAGCGCGCTCGCGCTCGGTGCCTTTGCCACCCCCGCACTGGCCGCCGACCGTCCGGGCGACGATGCCGCCAAGCTCGAGGCCGTCGTCGTCACCGGCTCGCGCATCAAGAAAGCCGATGTCGAGAGCCAGACGCCTGTCCAGACGCTCACGGCCAAGGATCTCGAGGCGACGGGCCTCGGCTCGGTCGGCGACATCCTGCAGCGCCTCTCGGTCGGTGGCTCGTCGTTGAACACCCGTTTCAACTCGGCCGGCAACTTCGGCTTCCCGCCGGACGGCGGCGGCGTCGGCTCGGGCTCGACCACGGTCAGCCTGCGCAATCTCGGCGCCAAGCGCGTGCTGGTACTGGTCGATGGCCTGCGCTGGGTCAATGAATCCTCGGCCTCGGGCGTATCGGCCGCGGTAGACCTCAACACCCTGCCGACCAGCGCGGTCGAGCGCATCGAGATCCTCACCGACGGCGCCTCGTCGCTGTACGGCTCCGACGCGATCGCCGGCGTGGTGAACATCATCACCAAGAAGAAGCAGGACGGCATGGGTGTCGGCCTGTACTACGGCAACTACGCGACTGGCGATGGCGAGACGACGTCCGGCCACGTATCGATGGGCGGCAGCACCGACAAGCTCGACTTCTTCCTCGACGTCAGCCATTTCGATCAGCACGCCATCAGCTCGTCGGATTGGGACCAATCCCTGTTCCCGGTCCCGGGCGCGGGCCTCGCTGCGGGCAGTTCCGCCGTGCCGACCACGCGTTCGATCTTCTTCCCGGTCGATCCGAACAATACCTATGGCGGCCTCTGCCCGCTGAACGCGAGCGGCGTGGCCCGTTGCAACATCACCGCGAACGGCGTGGCCGGCGCAAGCGGCGTGCAGCCCTTCCCGAGCGGTTTCCACGGCTTCACCAACAACGACCGCTTCAACTATGCGCCGTACAACCTGCTGCTGACGCCGAGCGAGCGCACCGGCCTGTTCGGCCAGGCGCGCTACAAGGTCACCGACAGCGTCACTTGGTATCTGAAGGGCCTCTACAACGAGCGCGAGTCGGTCAACCAGGCCGCGCCGGAACCGATCTTCCTCGGCTCCGGTTTCTGTGCGGCCACCGACCTGTGCAGCCAGGTCAGCATCGACAAGACCAACCCGTACAACCCGTTCGGCTTCACGCTCGATGCGAACAGCAATCTAGTCGGCATCGGCCGCCGTCCGATCGAAGGCGGCCCGCGCATCTTCAAGCAGAACGTCGATACAAAGTATCTCGCGACCGGTCTGGAAGGGTCGTTCAATGCCGCTGGCCGTGACTTCTCGTGGGACGTGAACTACGTCAACAGCGACAACAAGGCCTCGCAGACAGTCCACGGCACCTACAACATCCGCCACATCATGAATGCGCTCGGCCCGGTCGCGAACTGCACCGGCCCGTGCGTGCCGCTGAACCTGTTCGGCGGTCCGGGCACGATCACGCCGGCGATGCTCGACTACATCCAGTTCGTCGAGAACGACCGCAGCGACAACAAGATCGAAATGCTCACTGCGAACCTGTCCGGTGATGCGTTCGAACTGCCAGCCGGCGCGCTGTCGTTCGCGACCGGCTACGAGCACCGCCACCTGTCCGGCAGCTACACGCCGGACTCGGTCGTCACCGCGGGTGATTCGAACGGCGTGCCATCTGGTCCGACCAGCGGCGAATACTCGGTCGACGAGTACTACCTCGAACTCAATGCGCCGCTGGTGAAGGACGCCGCGTTCGCCAAGAGCCTCGACCTGTCGGTCGCCTCGCGCTATTCGGATTACTCGAACTTCGGCGGCACAACGAACAACAAGCTTGGCCTGCGCTGGCAGGTGTTCAACGACCTCACCCTGCGCGGCACCTGGGCGGAAGGTTTCCGTGCGCCGTCGATCGGCGAGCTGTACAGCAGCTTCTCGCGCTTTGATGCGGACATCGAGGATCCGTGCTCGAACCACGTCACGGCCAACTGCACCACGCTCGGCGTGCCGGCCGGCTACGAGCAGGCCAACACGCAGATCTCGATCATCACCGGCGGCAACCGGCAACTGAAGCCGGAGACCTCGCGCAGCATCACCGCCGGCGCCGTGTACAGCCCGGGCTGGGCCGAAAACACCGGCTGGTCGCAGAAGCTCGACTTCGAACTGACCTACTTCAAGTACAAGGTCGATGACGCGATTCAGGCGCCGGACGCGCAAACTCAGCTGAACCGCTGCGTGGCGACGCTCGATCCGCTGTACTGCACCGGCATCGGCCGCGCGCCGTCCGGCGACATCAACAGCTTCAACAACACCCTGCGCAACCTCGGCCGCATCGACACGCAGGGCTACGACGCCGGCGTGAACTGGGTCGGCCCGGAAACCGGCATCGGCAGCTTCGGTGCCAGCATCCAGGCGACCTTCACGAGCAAGTACAAGGCCGTGGCCAGCGACACCGGTGCCGAGGAGCCGCACAAGGTCGGCGTGGAAGTCAGCGATAGCGCCATTCCGCGCTGGCGCACGACGGCCAACCTGAACTGGGCGCTCGGCGCCTGGAGCGCGGGCTGGACGGTGCGCTACGTCTCTGCCGTGAACGAAGCCTGCCATCCGGACTTCCCGGAACTGTGCTCGGACCCGAACGGCGTGACCAATCACCTCGGCGCGACCGCCTACAACGACGCCCGCGTGAGCTGGAAGGTGCCGGTCAACATGGACTTCACGCTGTCGGCCGGCGTGAACAACCTCTTCGACCGCGATCCACCGATCTGCCTGTCGTGCTCGCTGAACGGCTACGACGCCTCGACCTACGATCTGCCGGGTCGCTATGGCTACATCTCGGCGAATCTGAAGTTCTGATCCGCCGCCGGCGGGGTGCAGGCTCGCCTGCATCCTGCCGCGATCGCCTCGTCGAGGGCCGCGAGTTCGCGGCCCTCTTTTTTTGTACGCCGCCCGCCCTGCCGTTTGCGATCGGCAACCCGGCACCGAAGCGCACCCGCTCCTGTCTCGTTTCAGGAGCGGATCGCGCGCGAATCAGCCAGGCCGTTCGCGCGGAGCGTCAACCGTCCGCCGATCCGAGGGTCGTTCGTACGTTCGGCGGCAGACTCACCATCGCAGCAAGCGGCAGGTGGTCGGAAAACGCCTGCGGCAGGGTCCACAGGCGCTCGACGTGCAGATCGGCGGAAACCAGGATGTGATCGATCGCGCGTTGCGGCCGCCAGCTCGGGAAGGTCGGCGCACGGGCCTCGGGCGGGCGCAACGTCGTGTGACCGAACAACTGTCGGAGTTCGGCGCTCTCCGGCACGCAGTTGAGATCGCCCATCAGCACGGCATGCGCATGCCCGTCGAGCAGTCCCGCGATGAAATCGAGCTGACGCGCGCGCGCCTTCGGTCCGAGCGAGAGATGCGCCACCACCACGACCAGCGCATCCGCGCCGTCGCCGAATCGCGCATACAGCGCGCCGCGCCCGGGAATGCGCCCGGGCAGCGGATAGTCGATGACCTCGCTGGGTTCAAAGCGGCTGATCAGGCCGTTCGCCGATGCCGCGAGATGCGCGACCTTGCGGTTCGGCTGATGACTCCAGAACGGGAACCCCGCCGCCTCGGCGAGATATTCGGTCTGGTTGAGGAAGCCGGAGCGCAGGCTGCCGGCATCGCTTTCCTGCAGACCGACCAGATCGAAATCCGCGAACGTCGCGGCGAGCGCATCGAGATTCGCGCGCTTGCCGCGATGCGGCAGCCAGCTGCGCGTGACGTAGTGACGATAGCGGCCGACGCTCGCACCGGCGAGGATGTTGCAGCTCAGGAGCCGCAGCCGGCTCCCGGCAGGCGGGGCAGCGGCGGTCGGCGGATCGCTCATCGTGGGACCGGGCCCGGTGGAGGCCGGCCGCGGCGCGATCCCGCGCCCGCGGCCATGCGCTGGACGAACCGACAGCTTACTTGCCGGACGCGGCGAGTTCCCTCTTCACCAGCCACAGCGACAGATCGACCATCTGTGCCAGACCGCCGGCCGATGCGGCCGTCACGCGGTACTTGCCATTGATCACGATGCTCGGCGTGCCATCGATGCCGTAGGCGCGCAGGAGATCCTGCGAGCGCTGCAGCTTGGCATTGACGACGAAGGACTGCGCGGTGCTCAGGAAAGCCTTCGGGTCCACGCCGAGACCGGCGAGGAACTGCGCGATGTCCTCGAGGCGGCCGAGCGGCTTGCGGTCACGATGCAGCGCATCGAACAGGGCCTGGTGGGCCTTGTCGAGCACACCCATCGCCTCGGCGGTGTAGTAGGCGCGAGCGAACAGCTCCCAGCTGTCGTGGAAGATCGCCGGCAGATAGGTGAATTGCGCCTGCTTCGGCAGCTTGGCCTTGAGCTCGTCCGCAAACGGCTGGAAGTGGGCGCAGTGCGGACAGGCGTAGGAGAACACCTCGACCACCTCGATCTTGCCGCCCGCGGCCGGCGCCTGCGGCGGATCGATCGGGAAGTAGTGCGTGCCGGCCTTCCATTCGGTCGCCCCGCCATCGGCGGCCTGGCAGGCGGTTACGGCGAGGAGGCTCGCCAGCAGGATCAGCAGTCGCTTGAGCATCGCGGTTTCCTCGGGTGCGTGACGACGGCAGCGGACGGGTGATGGCCCGCCGCGACCGGAACTACTTGCCGGCGAGTTCCTGGGCGACCAGATACTCGGTCACCTGGATCATCGCATCCCAACTGCCGGCGGCTTGACCGGTGATGCGATACTTGCCATTGACGATCAGCGTCGGCGTGGCATCGACGCCGGTCGCCTTCACGTAGGCATCGGCGCGCTTCATCTGCGTGTTGATCGCAAACGAGTTCGCCGTGGCGAGGAAATCTTCGGGCTTGATGCCGTACTTGGCGAACAGCTGCGCGGCGGCTTCGAGGGTCGGCGTCAGCGGCTTGCGGGTGTTCTCGTCGCGCAGCGCGAGCGGACCGCCGCTCCACACCGCGGCGAACAGGTCGTCGTGCGCCTTGTCGGTCACGCCCAGGGCCTGGGCGGTGAAGAAGATGCGCTGGAACAGCGGCCAGTACTCGTCGCTGCGGAACGAGGCCGGCACGTAGATCAGCTCGGCCCGGGCCGGCAGGTGCGATTTCAGTTTCTTGATCGGTGCGTTGAACTGGAAGCAGGCCGGGCAGCCGTAGGAGAACACCTCGGCGACCTCGACCTTGTCACCGGTACGCGTCGGCTGCG
>CAYYHP010000127.1:0-7321 GCA_964471815.1 uncultured Rhodanobacteraceae bacterium | reverse complement strand
CGCGCCGGGAAAGTCGAGCGCGAGCATGGCGGTTTCCGGTGGAGCGGGGGCGCCAGTCTACAGCCGTGCCAGGAACTCGGCGATGGGTGGGCCGAAACCCGCCATATCTACCAGAAACGCGTCGTGCCCCTGCGGCGAGGCGAGCGGTACGAAGGCCACCTCCGCGCCGGCGGCATGCAGGCCCTCGGCAATCTCCTGCTGCTGGGCGAGCGGGAACAGGATGTCCGTACTCACGCCGATCACCAGCGCGCGCTCGACATGGATGCGCCGCAGGCCTGCGGCGACGTGGCCACCGCCGTAATCGGCCACGTCGAACCAGTCGCTGGCCCGCGAGAGGTAGAGGTAGCTGTTCGGATCGAACTGGCGCACGAAGCGCTTGGCGTGACCGACCAGATAGGACTCGACCGCGAACTCGGCGCCGAACGGATCGTCCGGCGGCGGGTCGTTGTCGAGGCGGATGCGCGCGAAGCGGCCTTCCCATTCCATCGCCGAGCGGTAGGTGATCACGCCGAGCTTGCGCGCGATCGACATGCCGGCCTCGGGATAATGCGTCTCGTCGTAGCGGCCCTGATTCCAGTTCGGATCGAGCCGGATTGCCTCGCGCTGCAGTGAGCGGATCGCGATCGCAAACGGTTGCGCCTGTGGCGCGGTGGATATGCTGATGTGGCTGCGCGTGCTGCCCGGATGCAGAAGCAGATAGGCCAGCGCGGTCATGCCGCCCATCGAGTTGCCGATCAGGCAGGCGAGTTGCTCGATGCCGAAGCTCGCGACCAGCTCGTAGCTCGCGTCGGCCGCGTCCTCGAGGGTGAGGTCGGGAAAGTCGAGCCGGTACGGTTCGCCGTTCGCCGGGTTGATCGAGGCCGGGCCGGTGGAGCCCTTGCAGCTACCCAGCGTGTTCGCGCAGATCACGAACCAGCGCTCGGTGTCGATGTACTTGCCCGGCCCGAGCATCGCCTCCCACCAGCCCGGTGCGGGGTCGTCGGGGCTCGATGCCGCGTGCGCACCGGGCGAGAGGCCGGTCAGGATGAGGATCGCGTTGCTGCGCTCCGCGTTCAGCGTGCCCCAGGTCTCGTAGGCGAGTCGTGCGCCGTGCAGCATGCCGCCGCGCTTCATCGGGAACGGCGAAGGTAGATCGAAATAACGCCGGGCGTCGCCCATGAGTGGATCGTGCAGGGCGGCGTGCGGGGCCGCGATGGCCCGACTGTAAACTGCCGCCGTAGCCAATCCAAGGCTTGCCTTTTCGCCATCCGCCATATCGATGTTCGCCAATTCGCCTATCGTCCGCAGCCCGCAAACGGGCCCGCATCCACGACTCATGGATACGGTGCGGCGGCACCTCGACACGGCCTTCCGCAGGCCCGTCGCCGACGTCTCGACACGCGTGTTCGACGTACTCGCCGAGAGGCTTTCGGCCGATCCGCGGCCGCGCATGCTGGATGCCGGCTGCGGCACCGGGGCCGGCACGCAGAGGCTTGCCCTGTGCCACCCGCAGGCGCTCATCATCGGCGTGGACAAGTCGGCCCTCAGGCTCGCCGCAGGCGCGCGTACCGCTGTCCGCATACCGAATGCGCAGCTCGTGCGTTGTGATCTCGTCGATTTCTGGTTGCTCGCCGCCCGTGCCGGCTGGCGGTTCGTGACGACGCATCTCCTCTACCCGAATCCCTGGCCGAAACCGGAGCACCTCAGGCGGCGCTGGCATGCGCATGCCGTGCTGCCGGCCCTGCTGGCCACCAGCGAGCGCATCGAGTTACGCACGAACTGGGCCGTGTATGCGGAGGAACTAGCACTGGCGCTGGATCTCGCCGGATGGCAGGCGAATCTCGAGGCTTTGCTCGTGCCGGACACGCAAGCCGCACTCACGCCGTTCGAGCGCAAGTACGCCTGTTCGGGGCATACGCTCTGGCACGTTGTCGCTCGTGCGCCCGGTCTGACGCCACGTGATCCGCTCCAGCACGTCAGGTAACCGGAATTGCTAGGATCGCGGCTTTCACAGGGGAGATCCGCGTGCCGAGCGTCTATCAACTCAAGCCGGCCTTCCAGGGGCTGCTGCGTCCGCTGGTCGTGCGCCTCGCCGCCGCGGGCGTGACGGCCAACCAGGTCACCGTCGCCGCGGCGCTGCTGTCCATCGCCGTCGGTATCGCCGTCGGCTGGCGCAGCGACACGCCGCGCGTGCTCCTGCTGCTGCCCATCGCACTGTTCGTGCGCATGGCGCTGAACGCGATCGACGGCATGCTCGCCCGCGAGCATGCCCAGGCCTCGAAGCTCGGCGCCATCCTCAACGAACTCGGCGACGTGGTCTCCGACACCTCGCTGTACCTGCCGCTCGCCCTGCGTCCCGAGTTCCCGGCCTGGCCCACCGTGCTGCTCGTGGTGACGGCGATCAAGGTGGAGCTGATCGGCATCGTCGGCGTGCAGATCGGCGCAAGCCGCCGTTACGACGGTCCGTTCGGCAAGAGCGATCGGGCCTTTGCCTTCGGTGCGCTTGGCCTGCTGCTCGGTCTCGGCGTGCCCACGGGCTCTTGGCTCGCATGGCTGCTCTGGGTGCTGTGCGCGCTCGCCGTGGTCACGATCGTCAATCGCGGCCGCGCCGCACTGCGCGAGGTGCAGGCATGAAGCTCTGGGTTCCTGCCGAGGTGCTGTGGATCTTCGCCGGCATTCTCGGCCTGCTCACGCTGGCCTCGCTGGTCGTGACCTTCCTGCGGCGCGGCGATGCCGAGGGCCGGCATGCTGAACTCGCCTCGCGCGTGAACTCGTGGTGGGTGATGGTCGGCATCTTCGCGCTCGCGGTGTCGATCCGCCGCGACGCCGCGATCGCGTTCTTCGCCTTCCTGTCGTTCCTCGCACTCAAGGAATACCTCTCGCTTATCCCGACGCGCCGTGCCGACCGGCGCGTGCTGTTCTGGGTCTATCTCGCCGTGCCCGTGCAGTACCTCTGGGTCGCGCAGGGCTGGTATCACATGTTCCTGATCTTCATCCCGGTGTGGTGCTTCCTCGGCGTGGCGACGCGGATGGTGCTCAAGGGCGAGACGCGCGACTTCTTGCGCGCGGTCGGCACGCTGCACTGGGGCCTGATGACGATGGTGTTCGCGCTGAGCCATCTGGCCTATCTGCTGGTGCTGCCGGACGGCGGCCATCAGCCCAAGGCACACGGTGCGGCGCTGCTGCTGTTCGTGGTGCTGCTGACCGAACTGAACGACGTGCTGCAGTACGTCTGGGGGCGCACGCTCGGCCGACACAAGGTGATCGAATCGGTCAGTCCGAAGAAGACCGTCGAGGGGCTGCTCGGCGGCGCACTCTCGACCACGCTGGTGGCGTATTTCCTCGCGCCGCTCCTGACGCCGCTCACGCCGGCGCATGCCATCGCGGTCGGCCTGATGATCGGCTTCGGCGGCTTCATCGGTGACGTGACGATCTCCGCGCTGAAACGCGATCTCGGCATCAAGGACTCCGGCAGCCTGATCCCCGGCCACGGCGGCATCCTCGATCGTGTGGACAGCCTGCTGTTCACCGCGCCGCTGTATTTCCACTTCCTCAAGTATTTCTATTTCTGATGGGCCTCGTCCTGCGCTATCTCTGGTATGGCGTGATCGTGCGCCTCGTCGTGCTGATCGTGCTTGGCCTCAACGTCCGCCATCGCGAGCGCCTGCCCGCGCACGGGCCGGCAATCCTCGCGGCGAACCACAACAGCCATCTCGACGCGATGGTGCTGATCAGTCTGTTCCCGCTGCGCCTCCTGCCGAAGGTGCGGCCCGTCGCGGCGGCGGACTACTTCCTGCGCAATCGCTTCCTCGCCTGGTTTGCCACGCAAGTCGTCGGCATCGTGCCGATCAAGCGCAAGCGCGATCACGAGGGCGAGGACCTGCTCGCGCCCGTGTCCGCAGCGCTGGCGCGTGGCGAGATCCTGCTGTTCTTCCCGGAAGGCTCGCGCGGCGAGCCCGAGCAGCTCGCCGAGTTCAAGAGCGGCCTCGCGCGCCTGGCCGAACGCCATCCGGACGTGCCGGTCGTGCCGATCTTCATGCACGGCCTCGGCAAGGCGCTGCCGCGCGGTGACTGGGTGCTCGTGCCGTTCTTCCTCGATCTCTGGATCGGCGAGGCGTTGCGCTACAAGGGCAGCCGCGACACCTTCATGCAGGGCTATCGCGACGCGATGCAGGGGCTGGCCGACGAAGAAAAGCGTGCGGCCTGGTCGTGAGGCCGGGCCGCGGCCCCCGTGGCTGCTCGCGAATCCGCCGCGCCGCTGATTGAGCGGCCGGGTCCCGCATCGTCGCGGGCTGCCGGGTGACATGCCGGTGGGGCGGTTTCCGCTGCCGGCCCACACCGAGGCATTGGCCGCTCACCACCGGTTCCGGCGGCTGCGTGCCGGAGAAGCGTGCACGTCCAGCTCCTGCACGGATTCTGCGGACACGCGCCCGCAGGCGAGGCTCACAAGCCTGCGGACGGCGTCGCGGGCGATCCACGCAGGGCAGCTGGCACTCCGTGACGTGGCGCGTGTGCCGCGCGGTGTCGCTCAGTGCGGGTGCTGCAGCAGGTCGTCCGCGATCTCGTAGTAGTCGCCTTTCTCGGCGACGAAGATGTGCTTCTCCAGATGTACGGAGGTCGGCGTATCGAATGCGCCCAGGGCGATGGACGTCCAGTCGCGCTCGATCGGGTCCCAGAACAAGGACGATCCGCATCGCGAGCAGAAGCCGCGACGTACCTTGTCCGATGACCGGTACCACGACAGGTGCTCCTCGCCGGCGATGGTGAGTGCGGATCTCGGCACGTTGGTCGAGGCGAAGTAGTGTCCCGATTGCTTGCGGCACTGGATGCAATGGCAGGCGTCGGTGGCGCCCAATGATCCCGTGACCGTGAAGGACACGCTTCCGCAGAGGCAGGAGCCCTTGTGTACTGGCGTCATCGCTCGGTTCCTCGCTGCATGGGTGGTTCCGGATTTCATCTCGCTCCACCGACCAGGTGCCGACGTCCGCACCGCCAAATTCGCAGCGCCTTCATTCGGGAGCCTCGATGGGCTAAGGGCATTCCACAGGCTCCGCCTTCACGCCGAATGGAACGATGGCCGCCTGACCTCCGGACCGTTGCGGGACCACGGCAACCTGCGTCGCTGAGGCGCCGATCGGGGATCGGGGCTTCCTCAGCGCGGACGACGATTACGCCCCGGCGGCTCGCCCTTCAGCCAGCAGATTCCCATCAGCACCAGGCACAGGAATGCGGTATAGCCGACGAACACGAACGGCCCGTGCGTCGGCAGCAGTTCGATCGCTCCGGCCAGTACGCAGACGGCGAACACGGCGAGGACCGCCCGGCCTTGCCAGACGGCCGGAGGTCCCCAACCCCAGCCGCGACTCTTGGCCGGAAACCAGTATTCGGGATCGGTACTCATGACGGCGGGCGTGCCGGTTCGGCGATTCGACGGTCGTGGCCGGGAGCACACTGTACATGCGTCCCGGCCGATGAGCCGTACGCACGCGGCGCTGTAGGCGCCGCGATCACAGCTTCTCGCTCCAGTGGAACCGATGCAGGAGACGGTGCACGAGCGGCGTCAGCAGCAGCGCGGCGGTGATGATGAACACGAGTCCCGCATACAGCGCATACAGGCTGGCGAATAGTTTGCCGCCCAGCGTGACGGGCGGATTCACCGGCCCCATGCCGCCGAGCAGCATGGCCGAATTCAGCAGGGCATCCAGGAAAGGGAACCTCTCGAAACCCATGTAACCGGCAATGCCGATCGCCAGCGAAACGGCGAGCAGGGCGGCCGCAAGTCCGGCGTGCACGAGGAGCCGCAGCGCGAACTGGCGACGACGGATCGGGGGTTGGCTTCTGGACTCGTACATGGCGAAACCATCATGGCAATCCAGCCGCGTTCACTGCAATGAGGCCGGTCGGGCCGACCAGCAGGCAGGGCGCTCGGCAGGGGCGCCTCCGAAAGGGTCCGGCGATCGCGCATGCCAGGCATGCACGCCGCACATCCCGCAGGCCAGTGCTCGATGCGGCGTGGCCGGATCCCGACCGGCATCGGCCTCGGCGCGGGCTGACGAGTCCAGGATGGATTTGGTCAGCCCTTCCCGGTTCAGGGCACGACCTGGTCGATCGTCAGCGCGATCGGTTCCTTGCGGGTGACGTCGAGCGGAGCGCTGAGCGTGTGCAGATCGCCGCTCGTGGCGAGCGCATTGCCGCTATGCGAGAGGCGCGCGCCGACGACGACGCGCGGGAACTGCGAGAGCTTGAGGTTCGGCAGCATGCCCTGCGCGTCGCCGAGCACGACCGTGGCGGGCAGGTCCTTCGCGGTCAGGCGCTGGATCGCGAGCGGCATCGGCGGACCGGAGGCGCCGCGTGCGAACACGAACAGCGTGTCGCTATCCTGCACGCGATCCTTGAGCTGCGGATCGAGCGTGACCTGCACGGTCAGCTTCACGTCGTTTGCCGGAACACTTCCGCCCGTGGCGGGTTCCGTGGCGGCGGCTGGTGGCGTCGTGTCCGCGGCGGCCGGCAGGCCCGCATGGCGGCGCGCATCGGCGATCTGCTGGCCGAGCGAACGGGCCACGTCGCTGCCCGGCGGCAGTAGGGCACGCAGGGTCTCCCAGCGTGCGACCGCCTCGGCATAGCGGCCTTCCTGGTAATCGCCGATGCCGAGCAGCCACAGCGCGCGCTGCTGTTTCGGATCGCTCTTCAATACGGCTTCGAGCAGACGGCGAGGCTCGCCGTCGATGCGCCGACCCTCGCTCGCGAGAGCGAGGGTTTCGGCATATTCCACGCTCGCTTCGAGATCGTCCGGCGCACGTTCGTGCGCTTGGCGGAGCGCGTCGTGAGCCTCGGCGAAGCGCTCGAGGGCCTTGTAGGCACGGCCGAGGATCAGCCAGCCCTGCACGTCGTCCGGATTCTGCCGGAGGCGTGCGGTGAGTGCGGCGATGGCCTTGTCTACGTCGGCGGCGCTGACTTCGGCCGGCGGTTTCACCGCGGCGGGATCGAGTGCACGCGGCTCGCCGAGTCGTGCGTATAGGCCGATCGCCGCGGGCGGCAGCAACAGGACGATGAGCAGCAGGCTCACAAACGCGAGGCGTGGCGAGCCGGCCGGCGGTGGCGTCTCCGTGGCTAGGCGCGCGAGTTTCGCGGCGTGCTCGGATGTGTCGATCACGCCGGCTGCGAGCGCATCGTCGAACGCTTTGCGCTGGCGGTCCGCGATCGCCGTCATACCTCCGCGCCGGGCGCGCAGGATCGGTACGACGACGAAGGCCAGCGCCACGAGCAGCATGCCGGCCGCGGCGAGCACGAACACGGGATTCACCAGTCTTCCTCCTCGCCGCTCGCGACAGGGGGGGGCGTG
>CAYYHP010000126.1:0-7409 GCA_964471815.1 uncultured Rhodanobacteraceae bacterium | reverse complement strand
CCGGATCGCTGAAACTGCCGACCTGCAGGTACAGACGCGCATCCTGCCCGCCCGGAACCGCCGGGCGTGTTGCCGGCATGGCGGATTCGGTGCCGCTGCGGGTGGACGTGGCGGGCGGGTCCGCGACGGCGGCCGGCGCGCGGCGGCCGGCCGGTCGCGCCGGCGTGCGCATCGCCGTGATGATCCCGGCATCCGCCGGCGCGCGATCCGCACCGGGCTCGACCGCACGCACCTCGACGAGTCCGGTGCCGGCCGGCCAGATGCCGATCTTCACAGCCGCGGCGTACGAGAGATCGATCAGGCGGTTCTGGTGGAACGGCCCGCGGTCGTTCACGCGCACGATCACGCTCCTGCCGTTGGCGAGGTTGGTCACGCGCACGTAGCTCGGCAGCGGCAGGGTCTTGTGCGCCGCCGTGAACCGGTACATGTCGTACGGCTCGAAACTCGAGGTCATGTAGCCGTGGAACTTGTTGCCGTACCACGAGGCGATGCCGCGCTCGACATAGCCGCGCGCGCTCGGCAGCACGGTGTAGCTCTCGCCGAGCACGCTGTACGGCGAGCGGTTGCCGTATTTCGAGAGCGGCTCGTCCTGCGGCACCGGCTCGGGGATCGTGTTCACGTCGATCGTCGCGTCCGGCCCGCCATCGCGATCCTGCGCGTAGCGGCGGTCCTGCGGCAGGCTGGTTTCGGCCGGATGGCGGCGCGCCTCGGGCGCAGGTGCAGGCGCCGACGGTGGCGCGCGGCGCGGCTTCGGACCGGCGCAGGCCCCGAGCAGGAGACCGAGCGCGGCAAGCGCGGCTGTCCGCCAGACGCTCACGGCGCCGGCTCCTTCACGCCCGCAGCGATGCCCTCGGCGAGCTGGGTCACCGCCATCGCATACAGCGGGCTGCGGTTGTAGCGCGTGATCACGTAGAAATTCTGGAAGGTGATCCAGAACTCGGGCCCGTTCGCACCGTCAAGGCGCACGAGATTCGCGGCGCGCTCCGGATCGAGGTGCACGAGCGGCGCATAACCCCAGGCGACGAGCTGTTCGACCGGATATACCGGATCGACCGGACCCGGGCCGATCTCGCGCGCGCCCTCGGCCGGCTGGGCACGCGTGGCGATCGGGCCGCCCGCCTCCCAGCCGTAGCCACGGAAATAGTTCGCCACGCTGCCGACGATGTCCGGCAACGAATTCCAGAGATCGATGCGGCCGTCGCCGTCGTAGTCGCGGGCATATCTGGCGATGCTCGACGGCATGAACTGGCCCCAGCCCATCGCACCGGCATAGGAACCGCCGAGTTCGGCGAGCGGCTTCGGAAACGCGCCATCACCGAGCACGAACAACTGTTCGAGCTCGTCGCGAAAGAACGCCTGGCGCGGCGGATAGTGGAACGCGAGGGTATACAGCGCATCAATGACGCGGTAGCGGCCGGCGTTGCGGCCGTAGCTCGTCTCGACGCCGAGGATCGCGACGATGATCTCGGGCGCGACCTGGAACTCGGCCGCGGCGCGCTCGATCAGCGCGCGGTTCGCACGATAGAACGCGATGCCGTCGGCGAGCCGCTGCGGGGTGACGAAGATCGGCCGGTAATCCTTCCAGGTCTTCGACTCGGCCGGTCGATTCATCGCATCGATTATGCTCTGCTGGTACTGCGCGCGGCCGAGCGTGGCGAGCATGTTCTGCACGTCGAGACCATGGCGCTCGTGCAGCGCCTCGGCGAAGCGGCGCTCGGCCTCGGCATCGCGGGGTGGCGCGGGTCTCGCCGGAGCCGCCTTGGCCGGCGCATGGGTCGCTGGCGCCCCTGACGCTCCGGCCCGGCGCGGCGGCGCCTGCGCGGCCGGGGCATCCGCCGCACGACCCACGCCCGCGCCGGCCGTCTTCGCGGCGGGTGATGCGGCGGCGGGACTCGTACCGGCCGGCGCCGGGTCAGCGGCGGGCGTCGCTGCCACGGGTGGCGGCGTACGCGGATCGGGTGGAGCGGCAGACGAGGGAGCGAGGCCGCTCGCGGCGAGGAAGAAGCCGGCGATCACGGCGAGCGGACGGTCGGTCAAGGACATCGAGCAGCCTGAGCACCGGGGGGCAGCGGGCGGCGCGTAGGGTAGCACGCAGGGCCCGTGCAGGCCGGTCGCGGATCGCGTCCCGGGACCTGCCCGGGTACGACCGATACGGCCGGCGTTCAGCGCAGCAGGCGTAGTGCGGCCGCGCGCTTGAGGAGCTCGCCGATGCCGCCGCTCCAGCGGCTCGCCGCGGGCGGCGGCGCGGGTGGGCCGGCGGTTGGCCGGGCCGCCGGACGCGCCGGCTGGCCCTCCTCGGCCTGACGCAGGGCCTCGATGGCGAGTCGGTCCCAGCGCAGGAAGTGATCGACCGGCACGAGCACCCACGGACTCGAGGCCGCCGCCGCGCCGCGCGGTCCCCAGGCCTTCGTGCCGGACAGCCGCAGCGCCTGGTCGCGCACACGTCCGCGCAGGCGGAAGGCTATGCCCGGCAGCAGATAGAACAGGAACGGCGTGGTACCGATCTGCACGGCCGGCTGCCGGTACAGCGTGGTCAGCGCCGCACCGTGCTCGCGCTGCATGAAATCGGCGATCGTGTCGAAGCGCGTGCGTGCATTGGCCATGATTCTGCCCTCCCCGCTCGAACCGCGGCGCAAGCATAGCGCCGGCCGCCACGCGGTTCAGCGCAACAGCTTGCGGTGCGCGTGAATCGACATCAGCACGCCGAAGCCGGTCAGCAGCGAAACGGCCGAGGTGCCGCCGTAACTCACCAGCGGCAGCGGCACGCCGACCACGGGCAGGAGGCCGGTGATCATGCCGCCGTTGACCATCACGTAGACGAAGAACGCCATCGCGATCGCTCCGGCGAGCAGACGCGAGTAGGTGTCCTTGGCATTGGCCGCGATCCACAGGCAGCGACCGATGATGAATACGTACAACGCGAGCAGGGCGAGCACGCCGGCGAGGCCGAATTCCTCGCTGAACACGGCGAACACGAAATCGGTGGTGTGCTCGGGCAGGAATTCGAGGCGTGACTGCGAGCCGTGGTGCCAGCCCTTGCCGAGCAGACCGCCGGCGCCGACGGCGATCTCCGACTGGATGATGTGCCAGCCGTTGCCGAGCGGATCGGCTTCCGGGTTCAGGAACATCCGCACGCGGTTCTTCTGATATTCGTGCAGGTAATGCCAGGCGACCGGCGCAGCGGCGGCGACCGCGCCGAGCAGTCCGGCGATGCGCCACCACGACAGGCCGGACAGGAACAGCGCGAACGCGCCGCTCGCGGCGACCAGTAGCGCCGTGCCGAGATCCGGTTGCTTGGCGATCAGCGCGGCCGGTACCCCGATCAGCACGCCGACCACGGCGAGATCGCGCCACGAGGGCGGGAGCGGCCGTGCGTGGAGATACCAGGCGACCATCATCGGCATGGTCAGCTTGAGGAGTTCCGAGGGCTGGAAGCGCACCACGCGCAGATCGAGCCAGCGGTGTGCGCCGCGACCCTCGCCGAGCACGGCGGTCGCGATGAGCAGCAGCACGCTGCCGGCGAACAGCCAGGGCGTCCAGTTGCGCAGGCTGGATGGCGGGATGCGCGAGACCAGCACCATCATGAGGGCGCCGAGCGCGAAACGCGCCGCCTGATTGGCGACCAGACCGAGATCCTTGTCGCCGGCACTGTAGAGCGTGACGAGGCCGGTGACGGCCAGCACGCCGAGGGCGACGAGCAACGGCAGGTCGAGCCGCGGCCGGCGCCACAGACGCTGCACCTCGATCGCCACACGCTGCAGCAGGGCGTCGATCACTGGCCGTCTCCCGACGCTGCCGGCGCCGCGGCGGTCGACGAGGCCGCCGGGGCCGGTCCGCCCTCGCTCTCGCGCCACGCATCGAGCATCCTGCGCGCGATCGGCGCGGCATCCTTGCCGCCCCAGGCGCCCGCTTCGAGCACCACCGCGATCGCGATGCGCGGCGCCTCGGCCGGCGCGAAGCAGACGAACAGCGCCCGATGCCGCGCGGCGAGCTCGGCATTGCTCGCGCCGGTGTCCCAGGCCTCGCCGGTGCGCGAGAAGCGCTCGGCGGTGCCGGTCTTGCCGGCGATCACGTAGGGAAAACCGTCACCGATGCCGCGCGCGGTGCCGTGCTCGCCGTAAATCGCACCGATCATGCCGCGCTCGATCGCCTCCCAGTCGCCGTGCCGGGTGATCACCGGCGTTGCCGCGGCCGGTATGGCGACGGCTTCACGTTCGCCGCGCAACCCGGCCTGGGTGGCGACGAGCAGATGCGGCGGACGCACCACGCCGCGATTGGCGAGGATCGCCACGGCCTGGGCGAGCTGGATCGGCGTGATCACCCAGTAGCCCTGGCCGATGCCGGCGATCACCGTCTCGCCGAGGAACCACGGCTTGTTGTAGGTCGTACGCTTCCACTCACGCGACGGCAGCACGCCCGAGCCTTCGCCGGGCAGGTCGACGCCGGTCGGCTGGCCGAAACCGAAGCGGCCGAGATAGCCGGCCATGCGGTCGATGCCCATGTCGAGCGCAAGCTGATAGAAGTAGGTATTCACCGACCACTCGATCGCGAGCGGCAGATCGACCCGGCCATGGCCCCAGCGGATGTCGTCGCGGTAGCCGCGCGACTGGCCGGGGATGAAGAACTCGCCGGTCGAGACCACCGCGTCCTCGGGCCGGCGCAGGCCGAGTTCGAGGCCGGCGAGCCCCACGAACGGCTTCATCGTCGAGCCCGGCGGATAACGGCCGCGCAGCGCACGGTCGAGCAGCGGCGTGTCCGCGGCGGCGACCAGCGCGTCGTAGTCGACCTTCGGGATGCCGTTGACGAATGGGTTCGGGTCGTAATTCGGCACGCTGACCAGCGCCAGCACCTCGCCGTTGCGCGGATCGACCGCCACGGCCGCGCCGGCGCGGCCCGCGAAAGCGGCCTCGGTGGCCTCCTGCAGGCGCGCGTCGAGACTCAGATAGAGATTGCGCCCCGGCGTGGACGGCTGCCGGTCGAGCACGCGCAGCACGCGCCCGTCGGCGTTCGCCTCGACCCGCTCGAAACCCGGCTCGCCGTGCAGGAGGTCCTCGTACTGGCGCTCGATGCCGGTCTTGCCGATGTGCGTGGTGCCGGCGTAACGGCTCGCGTCGAGCTTGTCGAGATCGCTCTCGTCGATGCGCGCGACGTAGCCGACGACATGCCCGAACTCCGCCCCGTGCGGATAGTGGCGGGTCAGGTACGGCACCACCTCGACGCCCGGGAAGCGCCAGCGATTGACCGCGAAGCGCGCGACCTCGTCCTCGCTGAGGCGGAACCGCAGCGGCACGTTCTGGAACGCGCGGCGTCCCTTGCGTGCCTCGCGGAAACGGCGCAGGTCGTCGTCGGACAGGGCGACGATCGCGCCGAGTTCGTCGAGCGTGGCGTCGAGATTGCGGGTCCGTTCCGGAATGACCTCCAGCCGGTAGGCCGGCCGGTTGTCGGCGAGCAGCACGCCGTTGCGGTCGTAGATCAGGCCGCGCGCCGGCGGCAGCGGCTGCAGCTTGATGCGGTTCTGCTCCGCACGCGTGACGAATTCCTCGTGACGCACGATCTGCAGGTAGACGAAGCGCCCGGCGAGGCACACCAGACACAGCACGATCAGGCCAAAACCGGCCACGGCGCGTGCGCGGAACAGCAGGGCCTCCCGCGGATTGTCCTTGATCGGCGCGCGTCGCCCCGCCTTCATGATTCGTGGACCCGCAGCCGCGCGCGCAGATCGTCGAGCAGCAGAAACAGCCACGGCCAGATCAGCATGTCGGCGAGCGGTGCGAACCAGAACGCGGCCGGCGGCAGCGGATCGCCGGCGAATGCGCGGATCATCAGCATGACGACGCGGTCGTTGAGCAGCAGGCCGAGTACGGCCAGCGACTGCTGCCACATCGGGAAGAACCGCAGCCGCGAGCGGAAGCGCAGCACGATGAACACGAACACACTCAGGCGCAGGGCCTGCTCGCCGAGGATCTCGCCATGCACGACATCGGCGATCAGGCCGAGGGCGAAGGCAAGCCCGAGACCGACGCGTTCGGGCTCCTCAATCGCCCAGTAGAGCAGCAGCAGTGCCGGCCAGTACGGCTTGAACGGCTGCAGGAGGTGCGGCAGCGGCAACAGCTGCAGCAGCAGGCCGAGGCCGAGGCTGGCGAGGAACAGCCAGGTCTGCGCGCGCTGGCGGGTCATGGCGCGGCGCCCCGTGCCGGAGTGGACGGCGCAGTCGCCGCGGCCGGCGGCGTGCTCGGCGGGCCGACCGTACCGGCCGGTGCCGGCGGACCGACCGGGTCGGCGAGCGGACGCAACAGCAGCACGTCGCCGCTGCGGTCCAGCGCCGCCGCGGGCCGTGCGATCGCGGCGGCGAACATGCCCGAACCGTCAGCACTGATCGATATCACCTCACCGACCGGAAAGCCGGCCGGGAAACTGCCGCCGAGCCCCGAGGTCAGCAGCCGGTCGCCCGGCGCGATGTCCGCGCTGACCGGCACGTTCGGCAGCTCCAGGCGATCGACCGCCCCGGTACCGAAGGCGATCGTGCGCAGGCCGGTGCGCTCCACGGTCACCGGCACCGCATGGCGCGGATCGGTGACCAGCATGACCCGCGCGGCATGCGGCATCGCCTCGATCACCTGACCCATGATGCCGCGCGCATCGAGCACCGCCTGGCCGACCTGCACGCCCTGCTCGGCGCCGACGTCGAGCATGACGCGATGCCGGAACGGATCCAGATCGACGTCGATCAGCTTGGCGAGCTGCACGCCCATGCCGAGCGTGTGCTGCACCTCGAGGAGTTCCTTGAGCTTCTGATTCTGCTCGGCGACCGCAGCCAGCCGGTTCAGACGCGCCTGGGCGAGCAGCAGCTGCTCGCGCAGGCGGGCGTTCTCGTCGGTCAGCCGCTGGCGGTCGGCGACCGCGAGGCGCGCCGAGCGCGCGAGATCGGCCGGCAGGGCGGCGATCCGGTACAGCGGCTCGATCAGCGTATGTCCCGCGGAGCGCACCCGGATCAGGTAATGGGCGTGCCGGTCGGCGACCATCAGCGCGACCGCGAGCGACAGGTAGATGACCAGGCGCAGCGTGCCGGTGCTGCCTTCTCCGAACAGCGGCGACGCGGTTTGACGATTCAGCGTCATGCGGGCGGAAGCCTGGGGCCCTCAGGTGGATGGCCCGAACCACGCGGACCGGCGGCAGGCCGTGACGCCGGCCCGCGGCGCCCGGCCTTCACTCCGGCGCGAAGAAGTCGCTGCCGTGCAGGTCGATCAGCTCGAGCGCGCGACCGCCGCCGCGCGCCACGCAGGTCAGCGGATCGTCGGCGACCTGCACGTGCAGGCCGGTCTCCTCGGCGATCAGCCGGTCGAGGTCGCGCAGCAGCGCACCGCCGCCGGTCAGCACGATGCCGCGCTCGGCGACGTCCGAACAGAGTT
>CAYYHP010000125.1:0-7528 GCA_964471815.1 uncultured Rhodanobacteraceae bacterium | reverse complement strand
GCCGTTTCTCCAGCCGCAGGACCTTCTCGCCGACCACGGAGAAGCGGAAATGCCCGGGCTCGATGATGCCGGCATGCACCGGGCCGACCGGGATCTCGTGCACGCCATCGCCACTGACCGGCACGAACGGATAGGCCGACGGCGCATCGGAGCACGACACCACGCCGGGCCAGCCGCGCGCGAGCGGCGTGTCCAGCGCCGACCAGGCCGCGTGACGCAGCCACGCCCGCGGATCGGTATCCGCGGCCTCGAGGCCGAGCAGATCGCGCAGCGCACGCTGCAGACGATCGGCAACCGGGAATATTCCGGCCAGGCCCGGCAGATGGTGCTGCTCGGCGGGCAGGGATAGCTCGGCGACCAGCAGACGGTCCAGCAGCAGATACGCGGCCAGCACGCGCCATCCGGCGCCACGGTCACGCTCGTCGCTGCCCCACAGGCTCAGCAGCGTACCGCCCGCCTCGCGCACGCCGCGCGCGACCTCGGTCCACTGCGACACGCCGACGCGCACCAAGCCGGCCGGCACGTTGGCCGGCAGTGCACGCGTCGCGAGAGCGAGCTGTTCGGGTCGCATCGGCATCATCCGATCAGGCGCGCGGCGAGCCGGTACCACTCGGCGAGCACCGGCGGCAGGTAGAGGCCGAGCATCAGCACCAGGGCGAGATGCACGAACACCGGCAGCAATGCCGGCGAATGTGGCAGCGGCCGGGCCTCGGTCTCGCCGAACACGACGGGCTGGATGCGGCCGAAGATCGCGGCGAACGCCACCGCGAGCGCGGTGAGCAGGAGCGGCGTGGCCCACGGGTGCTCGCGCATCGCGGTCGTCAGGATCAGGAACTCGCTGGCGAACACGCCGAACGGCGGCAGGCCGAGGATCGCCAGTACGCCGACCATCAGGCCCCAGCCAATCGTCGGGCTGATCACCAGCATGCCGCGCATCTCGGCCAGACGTTGCGTACCGGCGATCTGCGAGGCATGGCCGACCGCGAAGAAGATCGCCGACTTGGTCAGCGAGTGCACGGTCATGTGCAGCAGCGCGGCGAAGTTCGCGACCGCGCCGCCCATGCCGAACGCGAACGTGATGATGCCCATGTGCTCGATCGAGGAATAACCGAACAGGCGCTTGATGTCGCGCTGGCGCCAGAGGAAGAACGCCGCGAGCAGCGCCGACAGCAGGCCGAACGCCATCAGCATGTGGCCGGGCAGGCTCGAGTGGATCGAGCCTTCGACCAGCACCTTGCAGCGCACGATCGCGTACAGCGCGACGTTCAGCAGCAGGCCCGAGAGCACGGCCGATACCGGCGTGGGGCCCTCGGCGTGCGCATCCGGCAGCCAGTTGTGCAAGGGCGCGAGACCAACCTTGGTGCCGTAGCCGACCAGCAGGAACACGAAAGCCAGGCCGAGCACGGTCGGTTCGAGCTGGGCCTTGACCGCATCGAGATGCGTCCACAGCAGCGCGGTCATGCCCTCGCTGCCGAGCAGGCCCTCGGCCGCGAAGTACAGGAGGATCGTGCCGAACAGGGCCTGGGCGATGCCCACGCCGCAGAGGATGAAGTACTTCCAGGCCGCCTCGATGCTCTCGCGCGTGCGGTACAGCGACACCAGCAGCACGGTCGACAGCGTGGCCGCCTCCATCGCCACCCACATCAGGCCCATGTTGTTGGTCAGCAGGGCGAGCAGCATCGCGCCCATGAACGACTGGTACATGCTGTGGTAGAGCCGCAGGCGGCGCGGCGTGAGGCGCCCGCGGTCGGCCTCGATGCGCATGTACGGCCGCGAGAACAGCGCCGTCGTCAAGCCGACCAGTGCGGTCAGCGCGACCAGGAACACGTTGAACGGATCGACGATGAACTGTTCGTGGCCGAGCACCAGCGTGCCCTCGCGCATCACGCGCAGGGTCAGCGCTGCAGCGGCCAGCAACGTCGCCAGACTCATGCCGATGTTCAGCCAGGCCGCGCGTCGCGCGTCGCCGAAGACCGCGAGCAACGCCGAGCCGAGCCAGGGCAGTCCGAGCACCAGGGCGAGTTCCAACTCAGTCCTCCTTGAGTGCTTCGAGGTGGCGAAGGTCGAGGCTCTCGAACTGCTCGCGGATCTGGAAGAAGAAGATGCCCAGCACGAACACGCCGACCAGCACGTCGAGCGCGATGCCGAACTCGACGACCATCGGCATGCCGTAGGTCGCGCTGGTCGCCGCGAAGAACAGGCCGTTCTCCATCGCCAGGAAGCCGATCACCTGGGTCAGCGCCTTGCGCCGCACGATCATCATCAGGAATGCGAGCAGGATCACCGCGAGCGCGATGCCGAGCGTGTGCCGCGTGATCGTGGTCGCCAGCGCGCTGATCGGCTGGGCGAGACCGAACGCGAAGATCACCAGCGCCACGCCGACCAGCATCGTGCCCGGGATGTTCAGCAGCGTCTCCGTGTCCCACTGCGCCTCGAGCCGGCGGATCAGCCGGCGCAGGATCAGCGGCAGCAATACGACCTTCAGGGCGAGGGTCAGTGCCGCCGAGTAGTAGAGGTGCGGGAGCCTGGCGGTCAGCCCGACCAGGCTGGTCGAGGCGAACAGGATCGCGCCCTGCCAGGCAAATAACGCGATCAACCGGCTGGTGCGGCGCTGCGCGAGCATCGAGAACGCGATCAGCAGCAGCGCGGCGGCGAGCAGGTTGAGGATCTGCGTGGCGAGGGCCGGTGCGTTCATGCTCAGGACGCCAGCAGGAGATGCACGAGCAGGCCGAGCAGGCCGAGCACGGCGAGCAGGAAGGCCATCGCGAGGAATTCCGGCGCACGGAACAGGCGCAGCTTGGCCGACAGCGTCTCGATCAGCGCGAGGCCCGCGCCGGCCATGACGAGCTTGGCGAGCAGGGCCAGCGCCGCGACGCCGAGCGTGCCCGCACCGACCGGCGCCGGCGCGATGCCCCACGGCAGGAACAGCGCGAAGCCGATGCACGCGTAATTGAACAGCTTCAGCGCCGAGGCCCACTCGATCAGCGCGAGGTGGCGCGCCGAATACTCGAGCACCATCGCCTCGTGGATCATCGTGAGTTCGAGGTGCGTGGCCGGGTTGTCGATCGGGATGCGCGCGTTCTCGGCGAGCAACACCATCACGAAGGCGATGCCGGCGAAGCCCAGGCTCGGATCGATCGCGAGCGCGCGGCCCGAGAGGGTCTCGACGAGGCTCGGCAACGCGGTCGAGCCGGCAATCAGAAAGGCGTTGAAGAACACCAGCAGCAGGGCCGGCTCGGCGAGGAAGCCGATCATCATCTCGCGCCGCGCGCCGAGCGAGCCGAATGCGGTGCCGATGTCCATCGCGGCCAGCGCGATGAAGACGCGTGCCGTGGCGAACAGGCCGACCAGCGCGACTGCGTCCGCGGCACGGCCCAGCGGCAGGTCGGTGGCGAAGATCGGCACGATCGCGGCGGTCAGCGCCATCGTGCCGAACAGCACGTAGGGCGCGAGCCGGAACAGGAACGAGGCGTTCGTGGCGAGCGCGGCGTCCTTGTGGAACAGCTTGCGCAGCACGCGGTACGGCTGCCAGAGCGGCGGTGCGCTGCGGTTCTGCAGCCACGCACGGCACTGGGCGACCCAGCCGGCGAACAGCGGCGCGAGCGCCACGACTAGCGCGAAATCGAACAGCTGGCGCAGGATCAGGAGCGGCGTCACAGCATGAACACCAGCAAGCCGACGAGGGTCAGGAAGCTGTACAGCAGGTAGACCGCGAGGCGCCCGCCCTGCAGCCGGCCGATGCCCGTGGCGAGACTCTGCACGGCCGTCGCGATCGGCTGGTAGATCAGCGCCCAGAAGCGGTCTTCGACCTCCATGCGGTAGCGTGGCGCGGTGTCAAACGCGCTCGGCAGCTCGCGGCGCAGCCGGAACAGCGGTGCGAAGACGTGCCGGATCGGCTGACCGAAACCCTCCGCCGAGTCCTGCATGCGCGGCGTCTGCCACGGATAGCCGCAGTCCCAGGCCGGCGTGCGCCGCATGCGGCCGTTGTAGAGGCGGTGTACCACGAGCGCGGTGATGCCGGTCACCGCGAGGATGCCGGCGAGCAGCAGGAGGCCGCCGTAGGACGCGCGTTCGGCCGCGACCGGCGCGATCCACCACGGCGAGGGCGCGAGATTCACCGTGGCGCCGACCAGCGCCCGGGTGCCCCCCGCGACCGCCATGAGTGCGAACTGCGGCAACACGCCGAGCAGCACGCAGCCCGCGGCGAGCCAAGCGAGACCGAGACGTTCCAGCGGCCCGGCGTCGCGCGCCGCGGCGAGCGCCGCTTCGCGCGGCTGACCGAGGAAGATCACGCCGTAGAACTTGACCATCGCATAGCCGGCGAGCGCGGCGATCAGGGCGATCGCCGCTGCACCGAGCGGGATCAGCATGTTCGCGTAGGCCTGCGGAATGCCCGGCGTGAACAGGAAGGCCTGCAGCAGCAGCCATTCGGATACGAAGCCGTTCAGTGGCGGCAGCCCGGCGATCGCCAGCGTACCGATCAGGGCCAGGCCAGCCACCCACGGCATGCGCCGGATCAGTCCACCGAGACGGCCGAGATTGCGCTCGTGCGTGGCGTGCAGTACCGCACCGGTGGCGAGGAACAGGAGGCTCTTGAACAGCGCGTGATTCAGCGCATGCACCAGGGCTGCGGTCAGCGCGAGCGCGGCCAGTGCGCCGAGCCCGAAACCGCGGAACAGCAGGGCAAGGCCTAGGCCGGCGAAGATCAGCCCGACGTTCTCGATCGACGACCAGGCCAGCAGCCGCTTCATGTCGGTCTGCACGGTCGCGTGCACCACGCCATACAGCGCGGTGACGAGACCCAACGTGATCGCCAGCGTGCCCCACCACCAGGCGCCGTCGTGCAAGAGGTCGAAGCACACGCGCACGAAGCCGTAGATGGCGGTCTTAAGCATCACACCGCTCATCAGCGCCGATACCGGCGAGGGCGCCGCCGGATGTGCCTCGGGCAGCCAGACGTGCAACGGCACCAGGCCAGCCTTGGCACCGAAGCCGAACAAGGCAAGCAGGAAGGCCATCGCCGCCCAGGCCGGCGACAGGCTGGCCTGGCGCATCGCATCGAACGTGAACTGCCAGCTGCCGCCCTGCAGCACGCCAAAACACAGCAGGATGCCGATCGCGCCGACGTGCGCGATCAGCAGGTATAGGAAGCCGGCACGACGGATCTCGGCGATGCGGTGCTGGGTGGTGACGAGGAAGTACGAGGCGAGCGCCATCGTCTCCCAGGCGACCATGAAAAAGTAGGCGTCGTCGGCCAGGATCACCGCAGCCATCGCGGCAAGGAAGGTGTGGTACTGCAGGCCGAGTAAACCCGGCGCGGCGCCTTCGCCGGCACGGAAATAGCCGGCCGCGAAAATCGAGATGCCGGCCGAAGCCAGGCCGAGCAGCACGAGGAAGAAGCCGGCCAGCGCATCCAGGCGCAGATGGAACGGCAGGCCGGGCAGGCCGAGCGGCAGGACTGCGCTCGCTGACAGCGCGCCAGGAACTACGGCCAGTGCGCCGGCGAACGTCACGCCGAGTCCGACCAGTGCGCCGGCCGGAAACAGGATACGGGCGATGTAGACGGTCGACAGGGGCCGCAGCAGGCCGGCCAGTCCGATCAGCACCCAGACCGGCACGAGCGCGATCAGCAGGTCGAGCGCAAGCGCGGGCGTCGGCATCGTCAGGGATCCCCCAGACCCGTGAGGCATGACCCGTGCCATCCGGTCGCGGTCATGAACCCGCCGGATTGGTATATCGTTACCATGATATGCTTATCGAACACGCTTGAAGTGTAACGCTGATTCGCGCGAGATGGCACTCGAACAACGCACCGCCCGCCTCACCATCCTCATCGATCCGCGCAAGAAGGCGGTCTTCGAGGCGCTCTGCGCGCAGGAGGACCTGACTCCCTCGCAGGTCGTGCGCCGCCTGATCCGCGATTACATCGAGCAGAAACGTGGCCGTCCGTGGCGCCCCGGCGACACGGGAGACGGCGAAACCGGCAACACCTGAGCCGAGCGCGCCGGCGTATCGTCAGAGGCGGCAGCACGGCTGCCGTGCGCGCTCCCGGGCACCGGGCAAAGACCGCGCATGACACTCGTCATCGTCGGAGCCATGGGATGCCGATCGGAACGGCGGCAACAAGGCAGCGGGCCCGCACCCATCCAGGCGTTTCCATGCGTGTCAGCGCCTTCGCGACCGGCATCGCCCTCCTGGCGCTCGCCGCGTGCCGGAGCACTCCCGAGCGCGAACTGCGGATCGAGCGGCAGAGCGCCGTCGGCATCGAACGCGTGGCACCTCCGTCCGGCAGCAGCACCTATCAGGTCGCGCCCGGCGACCGCGTCGAGCAGCCCATCCCGCTGCACACCGTTGCGCCGGACTATCCCGCGGAACTGCTGCCGCTCGGCCTGCCGGCGACGCCCCTGGTGGTGCGCGTGGTGGTCAATGCGCAGGGCGACGTGACCGATTGCCTGCCGCTCGATCCGGCCGATCCCGCCGCGCTACCACACGGAACGGCATTCCTCGCCGCGATCCGCGAGGCGACCCGGCGCTGGCATTTCTCGCCGCTGCGCATCCATCGCGCGGCCGCAGCGGGTGACGAAGGCAGAGCCGTCGCTGCCGCGGCCGGCGATGACGCCCTACCCTTCAGTCTCGACTACCGTATCGAGTTCGACGTCGTCGATGGCCAGCCGCACGTGCGGACCGGCGGTACGACCGCCCGCGGCTCGCACTGAGCCAGTGCCGGTCGCACCCAGCCAGGCGCGATGGGCCCGGTCGGCCGTGCCCCGGCACCCAGGCGCCCCTTGAAAGCCTGACGATCTGCCCCATTTCGCGCGCACCGCCGGCTCGGGTATTGCCCGAGCACGCGTTCCGGCTAAAATTGGCACTCACCTCATCCGAGTGCTAACAGCCGGATGAATCCCCCCAAGCAATCAACCACTTGAACTGTTCCAGAGGGAGCAATCATGAAGCTTCGTCCGTTGCACGACCGTGTGATCATCAAGCGTATGGAGGAAGAGCGCGTGTCCGCGGGTGGCATCGTCATTCCCGACACGGCGACCGAAAAGCCGATCAAGGGCGAGGTCATTGCCGCCGGCAACGGCAAGATCCTCGAGGACGGCAAGGTCCGTCCGATGGCGGTCAAGGCCGGCGACAAGGTGCTGTTCGGCAAGTACTCCGGCACCGAGGTCAAGGTCGAGGGCCAGGAATACCTCGTCATGCGCGAGGAAGACATCATGGCGGTGATCGAGGGCTGATGATCGGCGCGGATTGCGCACCCGCGTCGCCGCAGCGCCGTCGAGCGAATCCCGGTCGACCGATCCGACCGCGATCCGTTCCCCGCCGCGCGCCCGGCCGAGCATCCGCCCACGCCCCCTTTGCCCCGCAAGCCCTTCCTTCTTCGAAATCGAATCCAGAGAGACATTCCCATGGCAGCCAAAGAAATCCGTTTCGGTGAAGACGCCCGCGTCCGCATGGTCCGCGGCGTCAACATCCTCGCCAATGCCGTCAAGGCCACCCTCGGCCCGAAGGGCCGCAACGTCGTGCT
>CAYYHP010000124.1:0-7556 GCA_964471815.1 uncultured Rhodanobacteraceae bacterium | reverse complement strand
CGCACCGGCGCCATCGAGAAACTTCGACGGCCTCGATTACGCGAACTGGGGCGCGGGCCATCCGCCGGACACCAACGGCGACGTCGGCCCGACCTACTTCATCCAGTCGATCAACAGCTCGATCGGCATCTTCAGGAAGTCCGATGGCGTGCGCGTCGCGGCGCTGACCCTCGACACGTTCATGAGCCAGGGCAACTTCGGAAACCTCTGCGACACGAATAACTTCGGCGATCCGGTGGTCCTCTACGACACCTTCGAGGATCGCTGGATCATCACCGACTTCGCCTTCACCCTCGACGGCACGGGCAACGTCATCAATCCGCCCGGCGCCTACGAGTGCTTCGCGGTGTCGAAGACCGGCGATCCGGTGACCGGCGGCTGGTATTTCTATTCGACCAACACCACGGGCGGGCTTGCCGACTATCCGAAGCTCGGCGTCTGGCCGGACGGCCTGTACATGGCCGCCAACATGTTCGACTACACCGCATCGGGTTCATTCCAGAACCCGCGGGTCTATGCGTTCAACAAGGCACAGATGTACGCCGGCAGTCCGACCGTGCAGGTCGTCTCGTTCAACGCGCCGGCTGCCGATTTCGGCCTGCTGCCGAGCAACGCGCGCCTGCAGACCGGCACGCCGCCCGCAGGCACGCCGAACTACTTCATCTCGACCTGGCAGTACACCAACGCGGTCGGCGTGTACAAGTTCCATGTCGACTGGGACCGCATCTCGACCTCGACCTTCACCGGTCCATCGCTGCCCCTCGCAGCCTCGAGCTGGCCGAATGCGAGCGTGCCGAACGCGCCTTCGCTCGGCGGCAACAACCTCGACGTGCTGCAGATCCGCGCGATGATGCAGAACCAGTACACCAACCTCAGTGGCGTCGAATCGCTGTGGACCGCGCATACCGTGCGGCGGGCGACCACCACCGGCTTCGCCGCACCGCGCTGGTATCAGGTCGACGTCACCGGCGGCACGGTCGCGGCGAGCCTGCCGCAGGCGGCGACCTGGGATCCGGACGGCGCGAACGTGATGTACCGCTTCATGCCGAGCATCGCGATCGATCGTGCCGGCGACCTGGCACTCGGCTACAGCACGTCGAACAGCACGACCAAGCCGGCGATCAAGTACGCCGGGCGCCTGGCCGGCGATGCGGCAAATAACTTCAGCCAGGACGAGCAGGTGCTGATCCAGGGCACCGGCACGCAGACCGGCAACTGCGGCGGCTCGGCGTGCACGCGCTGGGGCGACTACAGCGCGATGACCCTCGATCCGGACGGCTGCACGTTCTGGTACACGAACATGTACTACGCCGCGGACGGGCTGAATCACCAGACTCGGATCGGCGCGTTCGCGTATCCGTCCTGCACGCCGGCCGGCGCCGGCGGCACGGTTTCCGGCACGGTGACGGCCACTGCCGGCGGTACGCCGATCGCCGGAGCGACGGTGGTGCTCGGCAGCCGCACGACGACCACGGATGCGGCCGGACACTACAGCTTCACCGGTCTCCCGGCCGGCACCTATCCACGCCTGACGGTCACCGCCACTGCGCGCAATCCCGGTTCGGCGACCGGCATCGCCGTGGTCGACAGCACCACCACGACCCGGGACTTCGCGCTCGATGCCGCACCGGCCAGCGCCTGCCTGACCGATACGACGCAGGCGGATTTCCAGACCGGCGTGCCGGCCACGAGCATCGATCTGACGACCACCCCGGGCGACGTAGTGCTGTCGAATGTGCCTACGATCGATCAGCAGAGCACGACGCTCGGCACCAGCGGCGTCGGCATCACCGTCACGACCTGGGGTGGCCAGACGTTCACGCCCACGGTTACCGGACAACTCACGAAGGCCGATATCAATCTCTTCTGCAGTGGCTGCACGGGCACGACACCCGCGCTCACACTGAGCCTGCGCGCGACCAGCGGCGGCCTGCCGACCGGCGCCGACCTGGCATCGGCCACCATCGCCGGCTTCAACAGCGGCGCCTCGGGCTACTACACCGGGACGTTCTCGCCGGCACCGACGCTGACGGCCGGCACGCAGTACGCGCTCGTGATCCGGCCGACGACGAATCCGTCGCCCGGCACGTATGCGCTTACGCGCAGCGGCACCTCGACCACCGGCTCCGACGTCTACGCAGGCGGCACGCGCGTCAGCGGCGCCACGAACGGCACGGTGTGGTCGATTCCGCTCACGGGGGGCATCTCGACCGATGCCGGTTTCAAGACTTACATGCAAACCGGCTACACGGCGTCCGGCGACCTCGTCTCCGGAACCAAGGACAGCAACCCGCTGGTGGTCGGTCTGAGCCCGAAGTGGTCCACGCTGTCGTGGACGGCCACGACGCCGGCCAGCACCGCGCTGCGTTTCCAGGTCGCCGCGAGCGATTCGGCCTACGGCCCATTCAGTTTCGTCGGCCCGGACGGCACGGCTGCGACCTATTACACGGCCAGCGGCGCCTCGCTGAGCCAATTCAACGGCAAGCGTTATCTGCAGTACCGCGCCTATCTCACCTCGAGCAATACGGCGGCGACGCCGGCGCTGAGCGACGCGACGGTCTGCTATGCGGCCGCACCGCCGGATCTCTCGCTGACCGCGAGCGATGGCGGAGTGACGGTGGCACCGGGCGGCACCGTGAGCTACACGCTCGCCTACGCCAATGCCGGCGGCCAGGACGCGACCGGCGTCACGTTGAGCGAGACCGTGCCGGCCCACGCGAGCTTCAATGCCGGCGCCAGCACGGCCGGCTGGTCGTGCACGCCGGACGGCAATGCGGGCTCGACCTGCACGCTCGCGGTCGGCAGCGTCGCCGTGGGCACCAACGGCTCGGCGACCTTCGCCGTCACGCTCGACAACCCACTGCCCGCCGGCATCGCCCAGATCGCGAATGCGGCGAGCATCGCCGGCGACGGCAGCCAGGGTGCGGATCCGACACCGGGCAACAACGCTGCCAGCGACACGACGCCGGTCAGCGGTGCGCCGGATCTCTCGATCAGCGTGAGCGACGGCGGAACTTCCGGCATTCCCGGCGGCGGCGTGACGTATACGCTGACCTATGCGAACACCGGCAACCGCGGCGCTTCCGGCGTGGTGCTGACCGAGACCGTGCCGGCGAACACGAGCTTCAATGCCGGCGCCAGCACGGCGGGCTGGTCGTGCTCCCCGAGCAGCAATGCCGGCTCGACCTGCACGCTCGCGATCGGCACCGTCTCCGCAGGCAGTGGCAACGCGACGACGACGTTCGCGGTGATCATCGATGGCAACCTGCCCGGCAATGTCACCTCGATCGTGAATACGGCGAGCATTGCCGATGACGGCAGCAACGGCACCGATCCGACGCTGGCGAACAACACCGCCAGCGACACGACCCCGATCGCCATGACGGACCTCGCCATCACGGTCACGAACGGCATGAGCACGGTCGTCGCGGGCGGTACGGTCGGCTATACCGTCACGGCCACCAACCTCGGCCCGAGCGCAGTGACCGCTGCCACGCTGAGCGACGCTTTCCCGGCCGTGCTGACCTGCGCCTGGGATTGTGCGGGCTCGGCGGGCGGCACCTGCACCACGAGCGGCAGCGGCAATATCGCGGACAGCGTGGATCTGCCCGTCGGCGGCTCGGTCACGTACACGGCGAGCTGCCTCCTCGCCGCGAGCGCCATGGGCATCCTGAGCGACACGGCGACGATCAGCGCGCCGCCGGGCGTCAGCGACATCGTGCCGGGCAATAACACGGCCAGTGATACCGATACGGTGGCCGTGCAGGCCGATGTCGCCGTCAGCCTGACCGACAACCGCCGCTTCGCCGTGGTCGGTGATTCGGTCGATTACGTCATCGAGGTCAGCAACCCGGCGGGTCCGAGCAACGCGACCGCGACGGTCAGCGACATCCTGCCGTCACTCCTGACCGGCGGCTCGTGGATCTGCACCGGCACCGGCGGCGCGACCTGCGCGGGCGGCACCGGCAACACGCTCAGCGACACAGCGAGCGTGCCGGTCGGTGGCAAGGCAGCCTACGTCTACTCGGCGACCGTGCTCGCAGCGGGTCCCACGGACCAGATCACCAACTCGGCCACGGCCAGCCTCGCCACTGGCACCGACCCGAATCCCGCAAACGACACCGCAAGCGACACCGACATCATCGTCGTGTTCAAGGATGGCTTCGAGGGCGGCCAGTCATGGGCGGCGACGCCGGTGGGTGGCGGCAAGACGCTGGTGACCGCGCAGTTGCGCATCACGCCGGCCGTGCTCGATGCGCTCGGTATGGTGCCCGTGGCCGTGGCGAGCGGCCGCAGTGCCGGCGGGCAAACCCTGTTCACGCTGGAACTCGCCCGGTTCGGCGGCGTGGTCTACCTGCGCGCGCTGACCACGGATGCGGTGGGCCTCAGCGAGCGCTCGGCATGGCAGCACGTCGAATTCGGCCAACCACCGCTGCTCGCCTTCGCCTGGCAGTCGGCCACGGCGAACGCCACCGACGGCTGGCTGCGCGTGGACGGCGACGGCACCGCCGTGCTGGTCGGGGGCCGACGCGAACAGGGCGCGCTGAGCGAGCTGCGGGTGCGCGTCGACGACGCCGGGCCGTGGTTCATGCTGATCAAGGACTGAGGCGCGAGCGTCAGGCAGTGCACGAACCCGGGCCAGGCCCGGGTTCGTTTTTTCCGGCCATTCGCCGCCTGCCGATGCCGGCGGCCGTCGTTGCGGCGAATTGGTTGCGGGCGCCGGCAGGCCACGCCGATCGTGCCCATGACACGGGCGCGCCCGCGCGCATGCAGGCCGGACCAGACGCACCCGGGGACCCGACACGATCGGTACGGCGTTTTCCGGGAGCGGAGCGCGCGGTGCGCTGTCCGGCCGCACCACCGGCTCTGCCGCGTGCTCACCGGCCTGCAGCGTCGTCCTAGAGTGAACGAAAGCCAATCGGTGGCTCCATGGCGGCTTGAAATGTTGACACATCGGCATATGATGGCGATATGTCAACGGAGAGCCCATGAGCGCCGCCCTGCCCCAGTCGTCCGAACTGGCTGATCTCGCCGAGGAAGGCACCCGCCGCGATCTCGCCCGTGTCGTCGCCGCGCTGTTCGAACGCTGGCAGCTCGACAGCCAGGACCAGTTGCAACTGCTCGGCCTGAGCCCGACGAGCCGCAAGCTGCTGCCGGAGTACCGCGCCGGAACCCGCGCCCTGCCCGCACAGCGCGACATCCTCGACCGCGCCGGCTATCTGCTCGCGATCCACAAGGGCCTGCGCTTCCTGTTCCCCGAGGACGAGGCGCTGCGCTATTCGTGGGTGCGCCGCCGGCACGCCGTGCTCGACCATGCCACGCCGCTCGAGGTGATGCGCCGCGACGGATTGCTCGGTATCGCGCGCATCGCGCGGCTCATCGATTTCCAGCGGGGTCGCTGATGGCCCTGTTCGATACCACCGCCGACTTCCAGGGCACGGTGTATCGCAACATCGCCTCGGTGCGCGTGTCGATCGACCCATTCGACGACCTCGTCGGCGACGCGCCGGCGCAGAAGGCCGCGATTGCCGCCGAGATGCGCATCCGCAGCGGCCCGCCCGGCATCATCCACCGCGGCCTCGCCTACAGCGAGGCGATCGTCTACCCGTTCGCCGCCGATGCGATCGTCGCCTCGCGCTACGGCGACGGCACGCACCGCGTCTGGTACGGCGCGCTCGACGAGCCGACCAGCCTCGCCGAGACCTGCTATCACCAGATCCGCATGCTGCGCCAGGAAGAGGGCATCGACCGCGTCGTGGTGCGCTACCGCAAGGTCTATTGCGTCGAGGCGCAGGGCCTGTTCCTCGACCTGCGCGGCAAGGAGCGCGAGCATCCGGAGATCGTGGCCGACGACTATGCCGCGACCCAGGCGATCGGCAAGCGCATCGCCCACGAGGGCCTGCCGGGCCTGCTGTACCCCTCGGCACGCTGGCCAAATGGCGAGTGCCTCGCCGCCTTACGCGCCGAGCCGCTCGCCCATCCGCGCGAACGCTACTGCCTGACCTACCGCATCCATGCGCGCGAAGGTTGGGTCGATGTCGAGCGCAGTCCCGGCAAGCTCCTCCGGCGCCTGACCCTCGACGATCTACGGCGCACGCGCGAACCGAACGTGCTCACGGTAACCGCCTAGCCGGCAATGAAGCTGCCGGTAGTGCGTTCTCCGTCGCCGGACCGCGGCGATGCGGCCGCCCCGCCTGTCGGCACGGATCATGCTGCACATCGGCAGCCGGCCGGTGACGGCCATCATGGTGATTTCCGGTTCACGCGTCGACCCGGCACCCGCCTGATGGCTCGGTGTCGGCCAGCACGCTGCCGAAAGCCTGTGCATGAGTGAACCCCACCTCCTCGTCGGCACGGCATCATGGACCGACAAGAGTCTGATCCAGAGCGGACGCTTCTACCCGAAGGGCTGCTCCTCGGCCGAGGACCGCCTGCGCTACTACGCCGACCACTTCCCGATCGTCGAGGTCGACTCGAGCTACTACGCGATGCCGAGCGCGCGCAACGCGCGGCTCTGGGTCGAGCGCACGCCGCCGACCTTCCTGTTCAACGTGAAGGCATTCCGTGCGCTGACCCAGCACCAGACACCACCGGCCGCGTTGCCGCCCGACCTGCGGCCCGCGCCCTCCGCGGCGAGGAACGTCTACTACAAGGACCTGCCCGCCGACGTGCGTGACGAACTCTGGCGGCGCTACGTCGAGGCGATCCTGCCGCTTGCCGAGGCCGGCAAGCTCGGCGCGCTGCACTTCCAGTTCCCGCCGTGGTTCACCGCCCGGCGCGCGCACCTCGACTACCTGCACGAGGTCCGCGAGCGGCTCGCGCCGTTTCCGGTGGCTATCGAGTTCCGCCACCGCTCCTGGTTCACCGACACACAGCGCGAGGCCACGCTGGCCCTCGAACGCGAGGCGCGCTTCGTCAACGTGATCGTCGACGAGCCGCAAGGGCACGCCTCGAGCATCCCGCCGATCTGGGAGGTGACCAACGACACCCTCGCGATCGTGCGCCTGCACGGCCGCAACACCGCGACCTGGGCGGCGAAGGGCCTCGCCGCGTCGTCCGAGCGGTTCGACTACGACTACTCGGACGCCGAACTCGAGGCGCTCGCCGCGCAGATCCTCGCCATCGCCCGCCGCTGCCGCGAGCTACACGTGATCTTCAACAACAACTTCGAGGACCAGGGTGTGCGCAATGCGCGGACGATGCTCGGCCTGCTCGGCACGCAGGCGGTGGCACCGGAGGCCGAGACTTGAAGCATGAGGATCATCGAACGCGATGCGGTCGCCTTCTCCGGGCGCCATCGGGGTCGTGCTAGCTTAAGGCTCCATTCCGTGCCTCCCTCGCGACGATGCTGAAAGCCCTGCTTCTGCTGCTCAAGGCCGGCAAACTCGGCAAGGTGCTGCTGTCTGCCGGCAGCATGCTGCTGTCGGTGTTCGCCTATACGCTGCTGTTCGGCTTCTGGTATGCCGCCGGCTTCGTGGCATTGCTGTTCGTGCACGAGATGGGGCACTTCATCGCCGCGCGCCAGCGTGGGCTCGAAGTCGGCGCACCGACCTTCA
>CAYYHP010000123.1:0-7775 GCA_964471815.1 uncultured Rhodanobacteraceae bacterium | reverse complement strand
CTACTTCAACGACAGCCAGCGCCAGGCCACCAAGGACGCCGGCCGCATCGCCGGGCTCGAGGTCAAGCGCATCATCAACGAGCCGACCGCTGCGGCGCTCGCCTATGGTCTCGACAAATCGTCGAGCAAGGACCGCAAGATCGCCGTGTACGATCTCGGCGGCGGCACCTTCGACATCTCGCTCATTGAGATCGCCGAAATCGATGGCGAGAAGCAGTTCGAAGTGCTCGCCACCAATGGCGACACCTTCCTTGGCGGCGAGGATTTCGACAAGCGCGTGATTGACTATCTCGTCGAGGAGTTCAAGAAGGATCAAGGCATCGATCTCAAGAACGATCCCCTTGCGCTGCAGCGCCTCAAGGATGCCGCCGAGCGCGCCAAGATCGAGCTGTCGTCCTCGCATCAGACCGAGGTGAACCTGCCGTACGTCACGGCCGATGCCTCGGGTCCGAAGCATCTAAACATCAAGCTGACTCGTGCCAAGCTCGAAGCGCTCGTCGACGACCTGATCAAGAAGACCATGGAACCCTGCCGCATTGCGTTGAACGATGCTGGCCTGCGCGTATCTGACATCGACGAGGTGATTCTGGTCGGCGGCATGACACGCATGCCGAAGGTGCAGGAGACGGTCAAGGATTTCTTCGGCAAGGAGCCGCGCAAGGACGTCAACCCGGATGAGGCCGTCGCGGTCGGTGCGGCGATCCAGGGGGGCGTACTCGGCGGCACCGTCAAGGACGTGCTGCTGCTCGACGTGACGCCGCTGTCGCTGGGCATCGAGACGCTCGGCGGCGTGTTCACCAAGCTGATCGAGAAGAACACCACGATCCCGACCAAGGCCTCGCAGGTGTTCTCGACGGCCGAGGACAACCAGACCGCGGTCACCGTGCACGTGCTGCAGGGCGAGCGCGAACAGGCGCGCTTCAACAAGTCGCTGGCCAAGTTCGATCTGGCCGGTATCGAGCCCGCGCCGCGCGGCATGCCGCAGGTCGAGGTCACCTTCGACATCGACGCTAACGGCATCCTGCACGTCTCCGCCAAGGACAAGAAGACCGGCAAGGAGCAGCGCATCGAGATCAAGGCGGGCTCGGGCCTGTCCGAGGACGAGATCCAGCGCATGGTCCGTGATGCCGAGGCGAATCGCGAGGAGGACCGGAAGTTCCACGAGCTGGTCGGCGCGCGCAACAAGGCCGATCAGGCCGTGCACATGACCCGCAATGCGCTCAAGGAGCACGGTGGCAAGGTACCAGCCGACCAGATCGGTCGCCTCGAGGAGGCGCTCGCCGATCTGGAGAAGGTCATGAAAGGCGACGACAAGGACGTGATCGAAGCCAAGACCGCAAAACTCGAGGAAGCCGCGCAGTCGCTGTTCGCCGCAGCCTCGGCTGGCTTCCAGGGTGGCCCCGAGGGAGCCGCGCCGGGCGGCCAGTCCACGGGTGGCGCACACGACGACGTGGTTGATGCCGAGTTCACCGAGGTGAAAGACAAGAAATAAGCACAGCCGGCTGATGTCGTGCTGGCGATCGCCCGCCCGCGTCCGAACGGTGACCAGACCGTTCGGCGCGGGCGGTCCGCCGAATGGGACACAGCGAGGGGAAGGGTGGGGAAGAACAGGCTCGAAGCCTTCAGCGACGGTGTGATCGCCATCATCATCACCATCATGGTGCTGGAGCTGAAGGTGCCGCACGACGATGGCCTCGGGGCGCTGGAGCCGTTGCTGCCGGTGTTCCTGTGCTACGTGCTGAGCTTCGTCTACGTCGGCATTTACTGGAACAACCACCATCACCTGTTGCACACCGTGCAGCGCGTGAAGGGCGGGGTGATGTGGGCCAACCTGCATCTGCTGTTCTGGCTGTCGCTGTTTCCGTTCGCCACTGCCTGGATGGGCGAAAACCATTTCCGCACGCTGCCCACGGCCGTTTATGGCGGCGTGCTGTTCATGGCGGCGATCGCCTACTGGCTGCTGCAGCGGAGCATCATTGCCAGCCACGGCAAGGACTCCACGCTGGCCCATGCCATCGGTCGCGACTTCAAGGGCAAGCTGTCGCCGCTGCTGTATCTCGTGGCGATAGGCGCTGCCTTCCTGAATACTGCTTTGGCGAGCGCGATCTATGTCCTGGTCGCCCTGATCTGGCTGGTGCCGGATCGACGCATCGAATCGAGAATTGGCGAATGAGCAAGCGTGATTACTACGAGGTTCTCGGTGTAGATCGGTCGGTCGCCGAGGCCGATCTGAAAAAGGCCTATCGTCGCCTGGCGATGAAGCACCATCCGGACCGCAATCCCGGCGACAAGCAGGCCGAGGCCAATTTCAAGGAGGCCAAGGAGGCCTACGAGGTCCTCGCGGATCCGCAGAAGCGCGCGCTCTACGATCAGCATGGCCATGCCGCCTTCGAGGCCGGCATGGGTGCCGGCCGCGGCGGTTTCCACGCCGACGTCGGCGACATCTTCGGCGACATCTTCTCCGACATCTTCGGCATGGGTGCCGGCCGTGGCGGACGGCCGCGGCGCGGTGCCGATCTGCGCTACGTGCTGGAACTCGATCTCGAGGAGGCCGTCGCCGGCATCGAGCGCGAGATCGAGGTGCCGACCCTGGTCGCCTGCACGCACTGCAAGGGGTCGGGCTCCGAGGACGGCAAGATCGGTACCTGCCAGACCTGCCGCGGCCATGGCCGTGTGCGCATGCAGCAAGGCATCTTCTCGATCCAGCAGACCTGCCCGCATTGCGGCGGCAGCGGCAAGGCCATCACGCATCCGTGCCACGCCTGCGAGGGCGAGGGGCGCATCGAGGACACACGTACCCTGCAGGTGAAGATTCCTGCCGGCGTCGATACCGGAGACCGCATCCGCCTCTCCGGGCAGGGCGAAGCCGGACCCGGCGGCGCGGCGGCCGGTGATCTGTATGTCGAGGTCCGCGTCCGCGAGCATCCGATCTTCCAGCGCGACGGCGACGACCTGTCCTGCGAGGTGCCGATCCGCTTCTCGCAGGCCGCCCTCGGCGCCGACCTCAAGGTGCCGACGCTGGACGGCGAGGCGATCATCAAGATTCCGCCGGAAACCCAGACCGGTCGCCTGTTCCGCCTGCGCGGCAAGGGTGTGCGCGGTGTGCGTTCCGGGTACAAGGGCGACTTGCACTGCCGTGTGGTCGTCGAGACGCCAGTCAAGCTCTCCAAGCGTCAGCGCGAACTGCTCGAGGAATTCGAAGTGACTTTCGAGGATGCCGATTCCGCGGCCCAGCACACGCCGCGCGCGAGTTCCTGGCTCGATGGCGTCAAGCAGTTCCTGGAGCGCATGACCACCTGAGTCGCACCGCGCGTCGCCTGCGGCGGCGTACCCCGGCCGCATGCCATCGGGCGGCGCCTCGCACCATCACGGCAGGCCAGCGCGGGATCCGCAGGCCGGCATGTCCCGAGGTGGAACATTGCGGCAGAGTCGTCTGCCGCACAGAATGGGCCGTGCCAGCATGGCATACCGGTCAGGGCATGAACACGACGCCGAGCGATACCGTCCAGATTGCCGTCCACGGCGCCTCGGGCCGCATGGGACAGGCCATCCTGCGTGCGAGCTTCGAGTACCCCGCCGTGCAGGTCAGCGCAGCGCTGGTGAGGCCGGGTTCCGGACTCACGGACTGCGCGTTGCGCGAGATCCTCGGGCCGGATGCGCCGGATCTCGATTTCCGCTCCGCACTCGATCCCGAGACCCCGGTCGATGTGCTCGTCGATTTCAGCGGCCACAAGGCTTTTGATGCCGCGCTGGCGCTGGCGCTACACCGTCGCGTGGCCTTCCTGAGCGGCACCACGGGTCTCAGCGGGACGCAGATGACCGCCCTGGATCGCGCCGCCCAGGCGATACCGGTACTGTGGTCATCGAATTTCAGCCTCGGCGTGGCCCTGTTGATGCGCCTGGCGCGGCTGGCCGCACAGGCGCTGCCGGACTGGGACTGCGAGATCGTCGAAATACACCACCGGCGCAAGATCGACGCGCCATCGGGCACCGCGCTGAGCCTCGGCGAGGCGATCGCTGCCGGGCGAGGCGTCGCGCTCGCCGAGAAGGCCGTGCACGGTCGCAGCGGTCAGACCGGACCGCGTCCGCCGGGCGACATCGGTTTCCACGCGGTGCGTGGTGGCGACGTGGTCGGCGAACACACGGTCATCCTCGCCGGGATCGGTGAGCGCATCGAGATCGGCCATCGCGCCGGCGACCGCGACATCTTCGCGCATGGCACGCTGCGTGCGGCCGCCTGGCTCGCGGGCCGTGCGCCCGGCCGCTACGCGATGGACGACATCCTCGGCACTTGAGTGCCGGGCTCCGGCAGCGCAGACCTCAGTGCCAGTTGCCGCCGCCGAGTGCGAAGAGGCCGAAGCAGGCCGCCACGAGCAAGATCACCACGCCGATCATCGAGGCGATCGAGAGGGCCACGCCGAGCGCCGTGCGAGGCTTGTTCTTCACCGCAAAGAACACGATCAGCCCGAGCAGACCCGCCCATGGCAGGATGCCGGCCAACGCCATCAGGTTGGTGAGCAGCGGATAGGCGCCGATCCGGCCCAGCGTGCTGCCCAGTACGGCGATCGCGCCGTAGCCGCCGAGCAGGGTCACCCAGCCGAGCACGAAACCGAGCGGCAGCGAACCACGCGAGGCGTCTACTGGCGGCGGTGGCGTGGTCGGCGGAGCGGGTGGTGATGACGGGGGCGTGTTCATGCGTCTCTCCCAGGCGATGCGGCCGGATTGGCGGGACTGAGGTTTGCAGCACCGGCGCGCGGGACGTGCCGGAACACGAGGCGCTCGCCGGATGCAGGCCGGCTCATGGGTAGTGGCCTGCGCCGGCTTCGACGGCTGCACGCAGGGTGGCCAGGCGCGCGGCGCGGTCGTCGCGGTAGAACAGGTTGAAGGTGTCGAACGGCACGATCCGGCCGTCTGGCTGGGCGATATGCACGCATGCCTTCCTGACGGCGCGCAGGTCGAACGACCAGGCGTCGATGAACTGCATGATCAGCACACGGAACACGTTGCGGTAGGTCCATTCCGACGGCGCCTGCACCTGCGGCAGACAGCAGAGTAGATCCGACAGCGAGCAGGCCTGCGACTCGGGCGAGTGATTGGTCGCGAACAGCTCGATCGCCGCGGCGCGCAGCGCTTCGTCACGCTCGACGACGATCGTGTTGCGGCCCTTGTCGATCAACGTCTCGGGCGAGACGAAGCGCGTCAGCGGCACGACCTCGCCGCCGAGCTTCAACGCATAGGCCATCGCGAGGCAATCCGGGTTGCATGGCACCGGGATCAGGTCATCCGGCTGGAATACGCCGGTCTGTTCGAGGATGCGCCGGCGCACCTCGGTCAGGGTCAGGCGGTTGCGCTCGGGGTCGAATCCTTCCGTGCGTCCCGCCGCCTGGACCGGCTGGAAGGTCACGCCACGCACGCAGGGCTGTTCGATGGCGAAATCGATGATCTCGCCGAGTTCTCCGTCGTTGACGCCCTTTTTCACCGTGACGACCAGGGTCGTCGAGACGTCGAGCTCGTTGAGCGTGTCGAGCGCGCGGCGGCGGACGTCCGCGAGCTTCGCGCCGCGCAGATCGAGATGCACCTCGTCGCGCAGCGAGTCGAACTGCAGATACAGCTCGAAGCCCGGTTGATAGCTCTTCAGCCGCTGTGCGAATTCGCGATCCCGGGCGATGCGCAGGCCATTTGTGTTGACCATCAGATGCCGGATCGGCCGAGCCTTCGCCGCATCAAGGATTGCGAAGAACTCCGGGTGCAGGGTCGGTTCGCCGCCGGAGATCTGCACCACGTCCGGCTCGCCCTCGTTGGCGACGACCGCATCGAGCATGCGCTCGACGGTGGCCAGGCTGCGGAACTCCGGACGGTGCGGCCCGGAATCGGCATAGCACACCGGGCAGCGCAGGTTGCAGTGGTCGGTGATCTCGACCAGGGTCAGGCAGGAGTGCTGCATGTGTTCCGGGCACAGCCCGCAGTCGTAGGGACAGCCCCAGCGTTGCGGCGTGTTGAACAGCTGCGGCATCTCCGGTGCCTTGACGAACACCTCGCGGGCCTTGCGGTAGTAAGCCACGTCATCGGCGATCAGCACCCGCTCGCGGCCGTGCTCGGGACACCACTTCTCGAGGAATACGGCCTCGTCCTTGAACAGAATCTTGCCCTCGACGCGGCGCAGGCAGGTCGTGCAGACCGACACGGCCGCATCGTAGAACAGGTAAGGCCTTACTTTCGTCCCCACGCCAGCGCCCTCGCGATCCGGCCGATGTGCCGATGGTAGTAGGCCAGGCCGAGAACGCACAGGAGCTGGATGCCCGAACAAAGGCCGAGATAGACATAGGGCACGGGCTTGATCGCCTCGATGGCGAGACGAAAGGCTAGGTAACCGCTCAGGAGCGCGCGGAAGCGGTCGCCGGGTTCGGCGAGCGCGGCGCGCCGGTGATGCAGGAGCAACGCCCAGGCGGCCAGGAAAGCGATCTCGTAGAGCTGGGTTGGGTGGCGTGGCACGCCGTCGCCGAAGTCCACGCCCCAGGGCAGTGCAGTCGGATCGCCGTAGGTATGATCGGCCAGGCCCGCGAGAAAACAGCCGACGCGGCCGATCGCCATGCCGAACATGAGCGGGTAGACGAAAGCATCGCCGCTCGAGCCCTCCACGCCGATCACGCGCTTGATGCCCTCGACGCCGGCGAGCCCGCCGAGCAGCGCGCCGACGATCGTCTTGCCCTCGATCAGGCGCCGCCAGTCCGGGAAGTCCGCGAACGCGTTGCGCGGATCTTCGATCCAGTAGCCGAGTTTCGCGCCGAGCGCCGCACCGAGCACCGCCGCCACGCCGATCCACAGGCTCGCGTCGCGGTCGCGCAGGCCCGGCGGCGTGAGCCGTCGCCGTTCGACGAGGAACAGACGCATGCCGGCGAAATAGGCCAGTGATTCGAGCAGGGTATGGATCGCGACGGGCGACATCGGAATGCGGTGTTCCGGACAGGCAGGCCGCCGGCAGCCGGCCGATGCATTACGCGCCGGCTGCCGTGGTGGCGACCTGCCATATGTAGCACGCCGTCGCGGCGGGCCCGAAATGCGTCAGTCGGGATGGGCTGCGTTGCGGTCGCGCCGCGCGCCGAGGCGGCGATCGAGAGCGCCGAACAGGCGTTTCAGGAATCGCGAGATACGGCCACGCTGGGTCTTGCGCCGCTTCTCGTCCTCGCTGGTCAGCCAGGCGACCTGAATCACGCGGCGTTCGCCTTCGTAAGGCAGATGCCCGTGGAAGGAGCAGTCGGTGCGCTTGAACGCGGCGAGATGGCCGTAAAGGGGATAGATCTCGCTGGTCAGGAGTGCCTCGATATCGTCGCTGCGCGCCAGGAAGCGCAGGCAGCCCGCGCCGCCCGCCGGCCAGGAGTCGTTGAGATACAGCAGCGCCGTGGCGACCTTCGAACGCGAATCGGTATGGATGGTGCCGTGCCTACGGTTGAGGCGGCGACACAGCGTGACCAGGGTCGGATACTGCGAGAGCCGCTCGATGCCGAGCCTTGCGCCGAGCGCGTCGGCGAAGGCCGGTGCCTGGATCGCGTCCACCAGATGGCGCACCGTCGGCCCGCAATCGGCTGCGTCGTACGGAAAGAAGCCGGCTTCGACGTAGCCCGGAAAATCCGCGCGCAGGGCGGCACGCGCTCCCTCGCGCAGCAGGCCCTCGGCGACGAGGAATGGAAACGGCTCGTGGAAGAGGCGCGTGATCGTGGCATCTAGGCGCGTTTCGACGAGCGGAGTGGCGACACCGAGGGACATGCCGGTCCGGA
>CAYYHP010000122.1:0-7776 GCA_964471815.1 uncultured Rhodanobacteraceae bacterium | reverse complement strand
CGCTGTCTGGCTGGCCGTGTGTGGCGGTCAGCGCACGGCACGCCGGCGCATGGATGCCGGCAGATCGCGCCGCGTCATCGGGATCGAAGGGGTGGCGGGCTCAGGTCACGTTTGCCCGGGAGCAGTGCGCGGGCTCCGGTACTGTGCTCCATCGGTGTGCGCAACACGCTGCCGCCTCGGGCGATCCGGACCGCTGCGAGGGCTGCGCTGAACGGCGGCCAGCGTGCGAGAATCGTACGCCAGCCACCGGCCATCGCCGGGTCTCCATCGTTCCCTGCGATCGTCGCGCATGCCGCGCCGCGGACGCGACGCGCAGCACGTGCGTGCCAAGCGGGGGCCGCGAGGGGCGGCCACTCATCCGCACAGACCACTTCGGAGTATCCGTTCCATGCTCTACAAGCACGTCGCGATCGCCAGCGTGGCCCACATCGACGCCCCGCTGCGCCTCACCTCGGCAGAGATCGTCGAGCGTCTTAAGCCGACGCTGGAACGCCTCGGCATCCGCGACAACGTGCTCGAGGACGTGGCCGGCATCCGTGCGCGGCGGCTCTGGGACAAGCCCACGCCACCCTCGGAAGTCGCCGCGGCCGCCGCGCAGAAGGCACTGGCCGAATCCGGCGTGCCGCACGAGAAGATCGGCCTGCTGGTCAACACCTCGGTCTGCCGCGACTATCTCGAGCCCTCCACCGCGAGCATCGTGCACGGCCGTCTCGGGCTTGCCGATACCTGCCAGAACTTCGATATCGGCAACGCCTGTCTCGCGTTTCTCAATGGCATGGACGTCGCCGCGCGCATGATCGAGCGCGGCGACATCGAGTACGCGCTGATCGTCAACGGTGAGACCTCGAACGCGATCACCGAGCGGACCATCGAGCGCATGCTGTCGCCGGATATCGGCGAGGCCGAGTTCCGCGGCGAGTTCGCCTCGCTGACGCTCGGTTCCGGCGCGGCCGCGATGGTACTTGGCCGCAGCGAGCTGCTCCCGGATGGCCATCGTTTCCTCGGCTCGGTGACGCGTGCGGCGACCGAGTTCTCGCATCTCTGCCGCGGCAACATCGACCGCATGGTGACCGACACGCGCACCCTGCTCGTCGAAGGCCTACGCCTCGCGGCGAAAACCTTCCAGGCCGCGCGTGCGGCGCTCGGCTGGGTCATCGAAGAACTCGACGAGTTCGTCATCCACCAGGTCAGCCGCGTACATACCGAGGAGTTCGTCAGACTGCTCGGCATCGATCCGGCAAAGGTGCACGCGATCTTCCCGGAGCACGGCAACATCGGCCCGGCCTCGGTGCCGATCGTGCTCTCCAAGCTCAAGGAACTCGGCCGCCTGCAGAAGGGCAAGCGCATCGCCCTGCTCGGCATCGGCTCCGGCCTGAACTGCTCGATGGCCGAAGTCGTCTGGTGAAGCCGGGCGTCGGCACGGGGCCCGGTTGCGCGGTGACCCCGCGCGCCGGCGTAATCGGAACGAACGCGGCAGGCGTTCCGGGCCCGTGGCACTGACCGGGCGCAGCGGGCGGCCGCGCCCGATCCGGCCGGTCCGTGCTCAGGCCGCGCAGGCGCAGCCGGATGCGGTGTCGACGATCTCCGCGTGGGCCGTGCCGGGCGTCTCGGTGACGGCGAGCGCGTGGATGCCGAGCCGTGCGAACAGCGCCTGATCGGCCTCGACGTCGGGATTGCCGGTCGTCAGCAGCTTCTCGCCATAGAAGATCGAATTCGCGCCGGCGAGGAAGCACAGCGCCTGCAGCTCGTCGCTCATCTCGCTGCGCCCGGCCGAGAGCCGCACCATCGACGCCGGCATCAGGAGCCGCGCCACGGCGATCGTGCGCACGAACTCGAACGGATCGAGCAGGCTCGTGCCGGCGAGCGGCGTGCCGGCCACCTGCACGAGGCGGTTGATCGGTACCGAGGCCGGGTGCTCGGGCAGATTGGCGAGGATCTGCAGGAACGCCGCGCGCTGCTCGCGCGTCTCGCCCATGCCGACGATGCCGCCGCAGCAGGTCTTGATGCCGGCCTCGCGGATCCGGGCGAGCGTGTCGAGGCGTTCCTGATAGTCGCGGGTGCGGATGATCTCGCCGTAGTAGTCCGGCGAGGTGTCGAGGTTGTGGTTGTAGTAGTCGAGCCCGGCCTGCTTCAGGCGTTGGGCCTGTGCGTCACTCAGCATGCCGAGCGTCGCACAGGTTTCGAGACCGAGCGCCTTCACCGCGCCGACCATCTCGGCGACCTTGTCGAGATCGCGATCCTTCGGCTGACGCCAGGCCGCGCCCATGCAGAAGCGCGTCGCCCCGGCGGCCTTGGCCTGGCGCGCCTTGTCCAGCACGGCGTCGAGCGGCAGCAGCTTCTCGGCCTTCACGCCGGTGTCGTAGCGCGCGCTCTGCGGACAGTAGCCGCAATCCTCGGGACAGCCGCCGGTCTTGATCGACAGCAGCGTGGACACCTGCACGGCATTCGGATCGTGGTGCTCGCGATGCACGGCCTGGGCGCGGGCGATCAGGTCGGCGAAGGGCAGGCCGAGCAGTGCGAGCACTTCCTCGCGCGACCAGTCGTGACGGATGGCGGACATGGGCGGGTTCCGGACGTAAAGTGCGCGCGAGTCTGGGAGGGAGACCCGGGAGTGTCAACCTGAACGCCATGACGCGCGTTGACCGGTGGCTGGAAAACCTCGGCGGCCTGTTCCTGCCGCCGCGCTGTCTGCTGTGCGGCGCGCAGGGCACGGCGGGCCGCGATCTGTGCACCGGCTGTGCCGCCGACCTCATCCGCAACGGGCCCTGTTGTCCGCGCTGCGCCTTGCCGCTCGCGGCGCCGGCTCCGCTTTGTGGCGAATGCCTCGACCGCGGACCCGCGTTCGCCGTGGCTTGCGTGCCGTTCGTCTACGCCGCGCCGCTCGACGTGCTCGTCACGCGCTGCAAATTCCAGCGCGATCTCGCCGCTGCGCGCGTGCTGGCCGGGCTGTTCCGGGCGCAAGCCGCGCGCTCGGTCGAGCTGCCGCAGGCCCTGGTGCCGGTGCCGCTGCATCCGCAGCGCCTGCGCGAGCGCGGCTACAACCAGGCACTGGAGATCGCCCGGCCGCTCGCGCGACGGCTCGGCATCCCGCTGTGTCCGGACCTGCTGCACCGCGTCCGCGCGACCGAGGCGCAGACGCACCTCGACGCGCCCGCTCGCCGGCGCAACCTGCGCGATGCGTTCGCCGCGGGTCCGGCGCCACTTCCCGGGCACATCGCCCTGTTCGACGACGTGATGACCACCGGCGCGACGCTCGCCGAATGCGCGCGCGTGCTGCGTGCGGCGGGCGTTGCACGCGTGGACGTATGGGCGGTGGCACGTGTGGCGCGTGGTGGGGCCGGGCCGTGAGGCCGCACTGCCGTGCGGAACGGTGCCCTGCGGCGCCGCGCGTTCCGGTGTCGGTTGTGATCGGGCCGATGACGTAGCAACGTCGCCATCGGCTCGCGCGCGGCCTGACCATGTTGCGCCGCTGGCCGGCCTGGCCAGGTAGCCGAGCAGCCTGACGCGCACTGGCGATTCCGGCTACGCTCGCCGTTCGGGGTGCCGGCCCGCGGCGCCCGGAATCCGGACGATGACCGATCAGACGAAATCCCTGCTCGACGCGGCCGCCGCGGCCGCGCTCAAGGCTTACGCGCCGTTCTCGCATCTGCGTGTCGGTGCGGCGGTGCGCACGGCGGGCGGCGCGGTATATGCGGGCTGCAACGTCGAGAACGTGGCCTTTCCGGTCGGCGGCTGCGCGGAACAGCACGCGCTCGCCGCGGCGGTGCTGGCCGAGGGCCCGGAACTCGAGGTCAGCGACGTGGCGGTCTTCGCGCTGAATGCCAACGACGACCAGGTGCCGATACCGCCCTGTGGCGCCTGCCGGCAGCGCATCCGCGAGTTCGGCCGCCATGCGCGGGTCAGCTTTCTCGGCTTCGCGGGCACGATCGAAACCCTGGCAATCGCCGATCTGCTGCCGCACTCGTTCGAGTTCTGAGCCGCGCCACGCGCGGTCGTCACGGTGTGGTGTCTGCCGCAGGATTCAGATGCCCGATTCGAGCACCAGTTCGACCATCGCATCGACGCCGGTCGCGCGCTCGGTCGGACTCATCGAGGCGCCGCTGCGGATGTGGTCGGATATGGTCAGCACGGCGAGCGCCTCGACATCGTGCTCGGCCGCCACGCCGTACAGGCCGGCGGCTTCCATCTCGATGCCGAGCACGCCGAGCCGTTCCAGCGCCTCGTGCAGACCGGGCGTGCCGCCATAGAATGAATCGGTCGAGAACACGCCGCCGATGCGCACCGGTACGCCGCGCTGCCCGGCGGTGTCGGCGACCTGGCGCAGTAACGCATAGCTCGCCAGCGCGGCCAAGTCGCAGCCGCAGAGGCGCGCTCGGTTGACGCCCGAATCGGTGCTCGCGCCCTGGGCGAGCACGATGTCGCCGACGTTGACGTCGGCGCGCAGGGCGCCGCAGGTGCCGACGCGCACGAGACGGCGCACGCCGTAGTGGCGCACGAGTTCGGTCGCATAGATCGAGCACGAAGGGATGCCCATGCCGGTGCCCATCACCGAAATGCGCCGGTCGCGATAATGGCCCGTGTAGCCGAACATGTTGCGCACGGCGGTGACCTGCTCGACGCCGGTGAGGAAGCGCTCGGCGATGTGCCGGGCGCGCAGCGGATCGCCGGGCAGCAGGACGGTCGGAGCGAAGGCGCCGTCGGGCGCGGCGATGTGGGGCGTGGTCATGGCGGGGGTCTCAGACGAAGGCGGTGCCGTGATCGAGCGGCGCCAGGCCGAGCCAGCGCGCGAGGCTCTGGCCGGCATCGGCGAAGGTCGTGCGCAGGCCGATCGGACCCGGGGCGAGACCCGGCGACCAGGCCAGCAGCGGCACGTGCTCGCGCGTGTGGTCGCTGCCGCGGAAGGTCGGATCGTTGCCGTGGTCGGCGGCGAGCAGCAGGAGATCGTCCGCGCCGAACGCGGCCATCAGCGCCGGCAGGCGTGCATCGAAATCCTCGAGTGCCGCGGCATAGCCGGCGACGTCGCGACGGTGGCCGAATTCCTGATCGAAATCGACGAGGTTGGTGAACACCAGGCCGCCGGCACCGGTCGTCGCGAAGGCGTCGAGCGTGGCGTCCATCAGCGCGGGGATGCCGCTCGCCTTGACCTCGCGGTTCACGCCACGGTGGGCAAAGATGTCCGGGATCTTGCCGATGCCGGTGACCCTGCTGCCGCGTGCGTCGAGACGGTCGAGCAGGGTCGGCCGGACCGGCGGCACGGCATAGTCACGGCGGTGCGCGGTGCGCCGGAAATCGCTCGCGTCGTGGCCGACGAACGGCCGCGCGATGACCCGGCCGATGCGGTAGGCGTCGACCAGCTCGCGCGCGATCGCGCACAGCGCATACAGCCGCTCGAGGCCGAAATGTTCCTCGTGCGCGCAGATCTGCAGCACCGAATCGGCCGAGGTGTAGACGATCGGCTTGCCGGTGGCGATGTGTTCGGCGCCGAGACGCGCGATGATCTCGGTGCCCGAGGCGTGGCAGTTGCCGAGGAAGCCCGGTACGCCGCTGCGCGCGGTGAGCGTGGCGAGCAGTTCCGGCGGAAACGAGTTCTCCGCTGCCGTGAAATAGCCCCACTCGAAATCGACCGGCACGCCGGCCAGTTCCCAGTGGCCGGAGACGGTGTCCTTGCCGGTCGAGGCCTCGCGTGCCGCGCCCCAGCGTGCCGCGGGCGCGTACGTGGCGTCCACGCCCGCGAGCGGCGCACCGCGCGCGAGGGCCGCGGCCTCGGCGAGACCGAGCCGCCACAGGTTCGGCAGGGCCAGCGGCCGGCCACGCCCGCCGGCATCCGCCGGGCGTGCGCACCAGTCGGCGATGTGACCGAGCGTGTCCGCACCGGCATCGCCGAAGCGCGTGGCGTCCGGCAATGCGCCGACACCGAGCGAGTCGAGCACGAGGACGACCGCGCGGCTCATGCGAGGGCTCCTGCGGCATCGACGCCGATACGTTCGAGACAGGCCGGCAGCGGCGTGGCGGGCCCCTCACCGATGCGGATGGCCGTGTGCAGCGTGGCCCGCGCGAGCGCGAAGCCCGAGGCATCGGCGGCATGCACGACGGCGAGCGGCGTGTCCGGCTCGACGGGCTGGCCGAGTTCGACGAGCTGGTCGAGACCGACCCGATGATCGATCGCCGCATCGGGCCGCGTGCGGCCGCCACCCAACGCGACGACGAGCCGGCCGAGGGCACGCGTATCGATCGCTTCGACGAGGCCGCGCTGGCCGGCGGGTACCGCCGCGCGCAGCGGCGCGAGGGCGAGATGGCGCTCGGGGGCGTCGAGCAGATCGCCCGGACCGCCCAGCTCGCGGACCATGCGCGCGAAGCGTTCCGCCGCCGCGCCGCTGGCCAGGGCATCCTCGAGCCGCCGTCGCGCCTCGGCCTCGTTCGCGGCGAGCCCGCCGAGTACGAGGAGTTCCGCACCGAGCGTGAGCGTGACCTCGCGCAGCCGCATCTGGCCGGGCTCGTTGCGCAGCAGCCGCAACGCGGCCAGCACCTCGAGCGCATTGCCGGCCGCGTCGGCAAGCGGCTGGTCCATCGCGGTCAGGCGCGCCACGCAGCGCAGGCCGGCCTCGTTGGCGACGCGCACCAGGCTCTGCGCGAGCTGCCTGGCCGTGTCGGGTCCGGCGAACATCGCACCGTTGCCGGCCTTCACGTCGAGTACCAGGGCATCGAGCCCGGCAGCGAGTTTCTTCGCCAGGATCGAGGCGGTGATCAGCGGAATCGAGGCGACCGTCGCCGTCACGTCGCGTACCGCATACAGCCGGCGGTCGGCCGGCGCGAGGCGTTCGCTCGCGCCGACGATCGCCACGCCGGCCTCGCGCACGCAATGGCGCAGGAGGCCGAGCGGCGGATACACGTTGTAACCGGGGATCGCCTCGAGCTTATCGAGCGTGCCGCCGGTGTGGCCGAGACCGCGCCCGGAAATCATCGGCACGTAGCCGCCGCACGCGGCGATCGCCGGACCGAGCGCGAGGCTGACCAGATCGCCGACGCCGCCGGTCGAATGCTTGTCGAGCACCGGACCGTCGAGACCGCGCCAGTCGAGCACGTCGCCGGTGTCGCGCATCGCCAGTGTGAACCCGGCGCACTCGCGCGGCGTCATGCCGCGCAAGTACACGGCCATCGCGAACGCGCCGACCTGGCATTCGCTGAGCGTACCGTCGGCGATGCCATCGGCGATGTTGCGCAGATCGCTGCCGCTCAACTCCGCACCGTCGCGCTTGGTGCGCAGCAGATCCTGCGGCAGACGTGTCGTGCTCATTAGTAGCCGCTCCCGGTTGCCGCCGTCGTGCCGTCGAGCGTGGCGCGGATGTCGCCGAGCAGCGCGCTCGCACCGAGGCGGAAGCGCGCGGGCGTGGCCCAGTCCGCGCCGAGCAGACCGTCGGCCAGCGCGAAATAGACGCCCGCGTCGGCGACCGTGCGGATGCCGCCGGCGGCCTTGAACCCCACGCGTCCGCCACGTTCGTGGATCGCTTCGAGCATGACCTCGGCCGCGGCGGGCGTGGCGTTGACGGCGACCTTGCCGGTCGAGGTCTTGATGAAGTCGGCGCCGGCATCGATCGCCAGGAGGCTCGCGCGGCGGATCGGCTCGGGTTCGCCGAGCACGCCGGTCTCGAGGATCACCTTGAGGACGCGCTCGCCGCAGGCCGCCTTGCAGGCCGCGACCATGCGCGCACCGGTCGCGGTGTCGCCGGCCAGCAGCGCAGCATACGGAAGCACCAGGTCGATCTCGTCCGCGCCGGC
>CAYYHP010000121.1:0-7785 GCA_964471815.1 uncultured Rhodanobacteraceae bacterium | reverse complement strand
CACCCTCAAGCCCGGCACGCAGATCCTGCTGTGCAGCGATGGGCTTACCGAGGAAGTCGACGACGCGGGTATCGCCGCTATACTCGCGCGCCAGGATCTCTCCGCGCAGGAATGCGTCGATCACCTGATCCTGGCCGCACTTGACGGCGGCGGCTCGGACAACGTCACTGTGCTGCTGATTCGCAAGCGCTGAGCGACGTCTCGCCTACGTGCCGCCGGCCATCTCGTCGCGCAGCCAGAGACACCCGCCCTTGCTGATGCGATCGATCGCCGCGAGCCGCGCGCGGTGCGCCTGCTCCTCGCCCGCGTCGGCGCGCCGCACTCGCAGTCCCGGGCGCGGCAGTGTGACGCGACCGACCCGCCGACCGGATTCGGAAGGTGCAGTCTCTGTCGCGAGTTCCAACGCCCCCTGCCCGGCCGTCATCGCCAGATAGACCTCGGCGAGCAGGCTCGCGTCGAGCAGGGCTCCATGCAGACCGCGCGCGCTGTTGTCCACGCTTAGCCGCTTGCACAGCGCATCGAGGCTATTGCGCTGGCCCGGGTACTTCTCGCGCGCGAGCAGCAGGGTGTCGAGCACATGCGCGTGGTCGGCGATACGCCCGCGTTCCGGACCGAGCCGGGTGAGTTCGGCATCCAGGAAGCCCACGTCGAACGCGGCGTTGTGGATGACCAATTCGGCGCCACGGATGAATTCGAGGAATTCGTCGACGACCGCCGCGAACACCGGCTTGTCAGCCAGGAATTCGTTGCTGAGCCCATGTACTGCGAGGGCGCCTTCGTCCACTGCACGCTCGGGATTCAGATAACGATGAAACCTCGCGCCGGTGAGACGACGCTCGCTCAATTCGATGCAGCCGATCTCGATCAGGCGATGGCCACGGCCCACCTCGAGGCCTGTGGTTTCGGTGTCCAGAACGACCTGACGCATCACAGCTCCTTGCGCAGGGCCTCGGCTGCGGCGCGCGCCGCGACATCGACCCGCTCGTTTTCGGGATGACCCGCGTGACCGCGCGTCCAGTGCCAGGCGACGCGGTGCGGCGCCGCCGCGGCGCTGAGCCGCAGCCAGAGATCCTGGTTCTTGACCGGCTTGCGATCGCTGGTGCGCCAGCCGTTCGCCTGCCAGCGCGGCAGCCATTGCTCGATGCCCTGCTTGACGTACTGCGAATCGGTCGTCAGACGCACCCGACAGCCGCGCTTGAGTGCCTCGAGCGCAGCGATCGCGGCCATCAGCTCCATGCGGTTGTTGGTCGTCTCGGGCTCGCCGCCGCTGAGCAGCTTCTCGACCCGGCCATGCCGCAACAGTGCGGCCCAGCCGCCGGGGCCAGGATTGCCGAGACAGGCGCCATCGGTGAACGCCTCGACCTCGCTCGACGCTTCGTTCATGCGCGGTGACGCAAGGCCGCGGCGGCGAGCGAGGGGCGCAGCGCGTATTCATCGCGCCGGGCAGCGGGACGGACCGGACGGGCCCCGACACGGCGCTTGCGTGCGAGCAGCACGAAGCTCGGTCGCAGCAGGCCGGACAACCGGCGCCAGGGCGGAAGCGATGGCAAGGCGTCGACCGGCGCGCTGCGTGGCCAGAATGGGCCGAGGCGGCGCAGCGCATAGACATCCACGCCATGTCGCGCCAGTGCGCGTCGCCAGGCGGAGACAGAGTCGTGGACGAGCGCCGGCTCGGCGCCTCGCCGGCGTCGGCGTAGCCACGGGCGCCACAGCGAGACCGGATGCAGGCCGACGATCACGGCGAGCCCCTCGGGCGCGAGGACACGGCCGATCTCCTGCCGGAAGGCATCGACCCGCCGCGCATCGAGCACGTCGGCAGCGTGCTGGATCAGCACGACCCGGAATGTATCGTCGGCGAAGGGCAGTTCATCGGCCCCGCAGATCGCATCGCCGCGCAGGCCGTGACGATCCCTGGCATGCAGCCGCCACCAGCGCCCGAGCATCGGTGCGGACAGTGCGTGCGGTGCGCTGGCGTCGGCACGCACGAACAGGCCGTGTTCACCATGCAGACCGGCCAGCTCCGGAGCCAGGGCGGCGAGTTCGGACGCACACAAGGCATGGCCCTGCGTGCCGGCGAACAGGCTTTCGGGTTCCATGGACATGCGCGGCGCCGAGCGGGGGATGGCGGATTTTGCGGCAAAGCCGGGGGCCTTGTCGCGCGCAGGCCGATTCCTTGCCGCACGGCTCGCTTTCTACCGTTCGCCGTTAAGTTCGCTTAACCCGCTGCGGGCAGGCTCGGGGATATAGTCCGCCGCCCGTCCCCTGCTGTGCCGACGTGCTCGACCTCGTTCCGCTACCGGCCTTCGCCGACAACTACATCTGGCTCGCCGCCGATGCGGATGGCGCGGCCATCGCCGTCGATCCGGGCACGGCGCAGCCCGTGCGCGAGGCACTCGCCGACCGCGGCTGGCGCCTGCAGGCCATTCTGCTGACCCATCACCACGACGATCACGTCGGCGGCGTGCCGGAGCTGGTCGCAGCGACCGGAGCCCGTGTCCACGCGCCGCACGATCCGCGCATCGCCCAGGCCGATCAGCGCCACGGCGACGGTGCCCTGATCGCGATCGACGCGCCGGCCTGCCGCTTCGAGGTGCTCGACGTACCCGGCCATACGCGCTCGCATCTCGCCTATGCCGGGTCGGGTCTGCTGTTCTGCGGCGACACCCTGTTCGGTGCCGGCTGCGGACGCTTGTTCGAAGGCTCGCCGGGACAGATGCTCGCCTCGCTCGACCGGCTCGCCGCCCTGCCGCCCACGACCCTGATCTGCTGCGCACACGAATACACACTCGGCAACTGCGTATTTGCGCTGACCATCGAGCCGCACAACTCCGATCTTCTGGCCCGGTATGCCGAGGTGCAGCGACAGCGCCGGCTCGGACAACCGACCTTGCCGGTTCCGCTCGGTCTCGAGCGCGCGACCAATCCGTTCCTGCGTGTCGATGCGCCGGCGGTGATCGACTGGGCGGCACGCCACGGCATCCCGGCAGCCGACCGCGTCGCGCGCTTCGCCGCGCTGCGTCGGGCCAAGGACGACTTCCGCATGCCGCCCGCCGGATGAACCGCATGTCCGTACGCTTCGCCGAGGCCGCGGCACTGACCCTCGCCGGCGCCCTGCTGCTTGCCGGATGCGCCGGTACGCCGGTGAAGGAACAGTCACCGGTCACGCCCCTGCCGACACCCGAAGCCGCCAGGGTCGTGCCCGATCCGATCGGTACTGGACCGGCGGCCGAACCAAGCATATCGGCAGAGCCGGCACCGCCGATCTCGCTCGCACCGCCCACCGAACCGCCGCCGTCACCCTGGCAGCGCCTGCGCGGTCGCATGGCCATGCCGGGCTGCGAGTACAACAGTGCGGTCCAGCGCTGGGTGCGCATCTACACGCAGGGCCCCGGCCGCTTCGCGGCCACACTCAAGCGCAGCCTGCCGTTCATGCTGCTGGTGATCGACGAACTCGAACGCCAGGACCTGCCCGGCGAATTCGCCTTGCTGCCGTTCCTCGAAAGCTCCTACGAGCCGTTCCCGGCGCGCGGCAACAATCCGGCCGGTTACTGGCAATTCGTGCCCGATACGGCACGCGGCGCGGGGCTGGTGGTCGATCCGGACTACGACGGACGGCTCGATGCCTATGCCTCGGCACATGCTGCCGTCGGCCTGCTCAAGCGCTATCAGGGCGAACTCGGCGACTGGCGGCTGGTGGACATGGCCTTCAGTACCGGCGAATTCGGCATCAAGCAGCTCCTGCACCGTGACGGCAACGCGCTCAGCGACGGCGAGATCTCGCGGCTGAAGGTGCCGGTGCAGACGCACGAGCATCTTGCCAAGCTGCTTGCCCTGAGCTGCGTGATCTCGAATCCAGAGCGCTTCGGCGTGACCCTGCCCGAGGTCGATGCGGACGACCTGCTGGTCGCGGTGCCGATCGGTGCGCCGATCGATCTGCGGCTCGCCGCGCGTCTCGCCGGGCTCGACGATTCGAGCTTCCGGCGTCTCAATGCCGGGCATCGCGGCAAGCGCGTCGGTGAACGTGCGCCGCGTTCGCTGCTGCTGCCCAAGACCGCCGAGGAGCGCTTCAACCAACGCTATGCGAGCCTGCCGCCGCACGCCTGGAGCCGCTGGCTACCGGTGCGGCTCAGCGCGCCGCGCAGCGTGGCCGAACTCGCCGAGAAAGCCGGGCTCGACGTCGAAACTTATGCGGCGCTGTCCGGGGTGAAGCCCGAACAAGCCTTCGCGAGCGGGGCCGTGGTGTTCCTGCCCGACGACAGCGGACTGGGCACGCCGCTGCGCGAAGCGCCCACGCCACCGGCCAACGGCAGCGCGGGGGCGCTGCCGCCGACGCATACGGTCGCGCTGGGCGACACGCTCTGGGACATCGCCCGCCGGTACCGGCTCACCATCGCCCAGCTCAAGCGCTGGAACGGCCTCGGCGATGCGTCGAGCCTCAGACCTGGCCAGAAGCTGCGCCTGACGGCCGGCGACTGAGAGCGACCTCCGGACACGACCGACGGCATGCGCGCCATGCCGGGCTCGTGGCCTGTCGGGCGCGCAGCACTCGAGCGGATGCGGTTCGGCAACCGGCACCGATTTCAGCGCGAACCGCCAAGTCCGGGATGGACTCATCCGGATCTCCCGGAGGCGGCCCGCACGGCAAACGGCTACACTCCGCCCCCGCCGTGCGGCCGCCGCGCGGGACAGCAACGGATTTCGGGAGGACACATGGGTTTTCTGAACGGCAAGCGCGCGCTGATCGTCGGCATCGCGAGCCAGAGATCGATCGCCTGGGGCATCGCCAACGCCATGCATCGCGAAGGCGCCCAGCTCGCCTTCACCTACCAGAACGAGAAGCTCAAGGAGCGCGTCGACGAAGCGGCCGCGACCTTCGGCTCGAACATCGTCCTGCCCTGCGACGTCGCAAGCGATGCGCAGATCGATACAGTCTTTGCCGAGCTCGGCAGGCACTGGGACGGTTTCGACATCCTGATCCATTCCGTCGGCTTCGCGCCGCGCGAGGCGCTGCAGGGCGCCTTCCTCGACGGGCTGAGCCGCGAGGGTTTCACCATAGCGCATGACATCTCGTCCTACAGCCTCGCCGCACTCGCCAAGGCCGCCCGACCGATGATGACCGGCCGCAACGGATCGATCCTCACGCTGAGCTATCTCGGCGCGGAGCGCGCGATGCCGTACTACAATGTCATGGGTCTCGCCAAGGCGAGCCTCGAAGCCTGCGTGCGCTATCTCGCCTACAACCTCGGCCCCGAGGGCACCCGCGTCAACGCGATCTCCGCGGGCCCGATCAAGACGCTCGCCGCCGCCGGCATTTCGAACTTCCGGCGCATGCTCGACGTCGCCGAGACCAATGCGCCGCTGCGCCGCAGCGTCACGATCGACGAAGTTGGCAATGTTGCGGCCTTTCTCTGTTCCGATCTCGCCTCCGGCATCACCGGCGAGATCACCTATGTCGATGCCGGGTACAACGTGCTCGCGATGGCTGGGTTGCAATGACCCGGTGATCCATCAGCGGTCCGGCGACATGGCGAACTTGCCAGTGTGAACGGACATCTCTCGGCGAAGGCTGCCACCGGTACATCGCCGACTTGATTGACAACCGGAAACGAAAAGGGCTGCGTTCCGGCAGCCCTTTTCGTTTCCGGGCGGCGCTAACGAAAGCGCCACCGGCTGATTCCAGCGTGCCCGGTTACTGCAGGCGATCCTCGGCGATTTCGATGCGCGTGCCCTTGCGCAACGCCTCGACGAAAGCCCGCGCGGCCTGGGCCGCGCGGGTCCGCTCGAGCTGCTCGCGAGTCTGGTCACGCGCCGCCTTGTCGAGCTTGGCCGGATCGCCAGCCTTGACGGCGTAGAGCTGAACCAGGGCATAGGCATCATCGGCGAGCGGCACGAGCGTGCGCACCGGCTGGTTCTCGGCGGGATGGGCGAGCTTGAACACTGCAGTGACCAGCCTGCCATCGACATTTACGGCATTGCGGCCCACGCCCGTGGCCGTTTCGGGCTTCGACTTGATCTCGGCTGCCAGCGCATCGAGGGGCTCGCCCTTCCCGAAGCGCGCGAACAACGCATCGGCGCGCTCCTTGGCCAGCCGCGAGACATGCTGCGCCACGAGACGCGTACGGATCTCGCCTCGCACCTCGTCGAGCGGACGCGGCGTCGCCGCCTTGTGTTCGGCAACACGCACGACAACCTTGTGATCGGTACCCAGGTCGATCGGATCCGAAGTATTGCCCTGGACCAGCACCGCTTCGGAGAACGCCGCCTTGATGACGGCCGGATTCGCGGCGATGCCGGTTCCGCCGGTGCGGGCGAACAGTCCCGTCTTCTGGATCGGCAGGCTAAGCGCCTTGGCGACCGGCTCCAGCGACGACGGATCGGCATACACGGCATCCGTGAGCTTGCCGGCCAAATCGTTGAAGGCACGCTCGCGCTCGGAATCGAGCAGCTGGCGGGCCAGCTCGCCCTTGACCTCGTCGAAGCTGCGTACGTGCTCGAGGCGGACGTCGCGCAACTCGATCAAGTGATAGCCCTCATCCGACAGGACCGGCTCGGACACCTCACCCTTCTTCATGGCGAACAGAGCCGCTTCGAAGGCCGGATCCGTCACGCCCTTCTCGAGCCAGCCGAGATCACCGCCCTGCGCCTTGGAGCCGAGGTCGTCCGAATTCTGCTTGGCGACGACGGCGAAATCCTTGCCACCCCTGACTTGCTTGGCGAGGTCCTGTGCCTTGGACAGTGCGGCTTTCTGCGCGTTGGGATCGGCACCCTTGGCCACCTTGACCAAGATGTGCGAGGCCAGGCGCTGCTCAGCCGACACGTAGCGCGACTTCTCCTTTTCGTAGCGCTCCTTGAGAGTCGCTTCGTCGGCCGTGGTATCGATCTTCAGCGTAGCCGCATCGAGCTCCACATACTCCAGTGCGACCTGCTCCGGCGTCATGAACTCGTTGCCATGCTCTTTGTGGTAGGCCCCGATCTCGGAATCGGTCGGCACATAGTCGGCAGGAGCCGGCTTCGTCAGGCGCAGGTATTGGAAGTCACGCGTCTGATCACGCAGCCGCACCAGTGCGTCGACGTCTGCCTCGGTCACCAGATCTGTGGCCGCGATCTGCCCCGGCAGTTCGCGCGTGGCGAGATCGTCGCGGACGCGCTTTTCGAAACCGAGCGGCGACATGCCCTGTGCACTCAGCACGGCACGGTACATCGCCGCGTCGAACTTGCCTTCGCTCTGGAAGGCCGGGATGTCGCTGATTTCCTTGTTCACGCGCTGGTCGGGCACCACGATGCCGAGCCGTTCATTCGCCGCGAGGATGAGCTGCTCGTCGATCAGCGCATTGAGCACCTGGCGCTTGGTTTCGGGCTTTTCGAAGAACGCCCCATCCAGCGCACCGTTGCTCATGCGTGTCATCTGCTGGCGATATTCGTCGAAGCGCTGGCGGAACTGATCGGGCGTGATTTCCCGATCACCGACCTTGGCGACCCAGGTATCGGTCCGCGCGATGAAGTAGGACTGGATACCGAAGAAGGAGAAAACGAAGATCAATGCGCCGAGCACGATCTTGGCGATGGTGCCGGAAGTCTTTTCTCGCAGTGCTTGCAGCATGGCGCTTGCCTGAGTTCTCGCGGGGATGGCGCAAACAGCCGTAGGCCGTCCAATTGACGCCGGAATGTACAAGGCTACATTCCTGGCGTAGTAAAAAAACAGGGGCGCCGAATCTGGCGCCCCTGCTGAAGATGGCGGAGTGGACGGGACTCGAACCCGCGACCCCCGGCGTGACAGGCCGGTAT
>CAYYHP010000120.1:0-7795 GCA_964471815.1 uncultured Rhodanobacteraceae bacterium | reverse complement strand
CGGGTTCAGCGTACCCGCAGCAGTCGAACCGACGTGCCGGCCGGCGTGCTGCCTACGCAGCGTTGCAGACCGACGGATGTGAAGCCGGCGAGCTCGCTGCCCTGCGCATCGAGCAGCAGGCAGCTCTGTGGCAGCGTCGTCGCACGCGCACCGGCGTGACGGCAGACCAGGGCCGGGCCCTCCGCCGCGACGAGCCGCGAGGTCTCGGCGTCGAGTCCCTGCAGCTCACGCAGGTTCAGCCGCTGCGGCGGGCTCGCGTCATCCGCGACCAGCACCCATTCGCCAAGCCAGGCATCCGCTCCGGCGGCGGCGAGCGGCGCGCGCGTGATCGACAGTTCGCGCAGGTTCAATACCGGCTGATTGCCGCCCTGCTCGTAACGGCCGATCCAGGCCTGCGCACGGTTCGAGGAGGCGAATTCGATATCGACCGACAAGTTTGCCGCGACCGCCGGGGGGCGCTCGCCGGCACCGAACAGATCCGCGCCGTCGCGCATGCCGAACAGGTCGGCATGCAGATGGCGCCCTTCGAGCCGGCCGCTGCCGAGGAACCAGGCTGGCGCGCCGAGTGCGTCGTAGGCGAGCACGGCGATGGCGGCGATGTCGTTGTGCAGGTCGATACTGAGCGCCGTGCCGCGTGCCGTGCTACCTTGCTCGTCGCCAGCCGCCGGCCACCAGAAGCCGGATTCGGGTGTCAGTGACGCTTCGCCGCTGATTTCGACGAGGCCGAAACCGCGCTGCTCGAGCGGCGCGGCATTGCCGTTCGCGGCGAAGAACCCGACCCGGTAGACCCCGCCGGCCAGCGGCCAGCCGAGCCGGGCGACGAGATCAATTTCGAAGTGGAACGGCATCGGATAGCGCGCGCAGATGCCGCGCTGGGCGCGGGCCTCGATGCGCAGCTCGAAGCCATCCAGCCGTACGTCACCGAGATCCGGCAGGCACGGCGTCGGCCACATGCCCTCGACGGTCACGAGCGGCGAGCCGGCCGGCGTCGAAGCCAGCGTGACCGCCACCTCCGGACTTGAATTTCCGGGATACGGCGACACGGCGGCACGTGGCGCACTGGCGAGTGCGAGCAGCAACGTGCAGGCAGCGGCGGCGAACCGCCTGGATCGGGAAGCGAACACCCTGGGTTTCCTTGTCCGCAGATCGGGCATGGCCGATAATGCCGGGCTTTTCGTTCGCCCTGCAACTCTCCGGAGCACTTCCCCATGAGCAAGACAATTGCCGTAATCCGTGGCGATGGCATCGGCCCGGAGATCACCGATGCCACCCTGCGCGTGCTCGACGCGCTCGAGGCCGGGCTGAGCTACGAATTCGTCGAAGCCGGCATGATTGCCCAAGAGAAATACGGAGAGCTCCTGCCGCAGGCTACGCTCGAATGCATCGCCCGGCATCGCGTCGCGCTCAAGGGGCCGCTGACCACGCCGGTCGGCGGCGGCTTCTCCTCGCTGAATGTCGAACTGCGCCGGCGCTTCGACCTGTATGCCAACGTGCGTCCGGCGATCACGATCCCGGGCACCAAGGCGCGCTACGAAGGCATCGACATCATCACCGTGCGCGAGAACACCGAGGGTGCCTACGGTTCCGAAGGGCAGGTGCTTTCCGCCGATGGCGAGACTGCACAATCGCTGATCCGCGTGACCCGGCGCGGCTCTGAACGCATCGTGCGCTACGCCTTCGAGCTGGCCCGCCGGCAAGGTCGCAGGAAGGTCACGGTCGTGCACAAGGCGAACATCATGAAGACCACCTCGGGGCTGTTCCTGAAGGTCGCCCGCGAGGTCGCCGCGCAATATCCGGACATCCAGTGCGTGGAGATGATTGTCGACAACTGCTGCATGCAGCTGGTGATGAATCCGCACCAGTTCGACGTGATCGTCACCACCAACCTGTTCGGCGACATCATTTCCGATCTGTGCGCCGGCCTGGTCGGCGGGCTCGGTCTGGCCCCGGGCGCGAACATCGGCACCGAGGCGGCGATCTTCGAGGCTGTGCACGGCTCGGCGCCGGACATCGCCGGCAAGGGCATCGCCAACCCGTGTGCGCTGCTGCTCGGCGCCTGCCAGATGCTGGGCCATCTCGGTATGGAAGCTCAGGCCGAGCGTGTGCGCCGGGCGATCCGCGAAACCGTGGCGGCCAAGGATCGCGTCACGCCCGACCTCGGTGGCACCGGCACCACGCAGAGCTTCGCCGACGCACTGGTCGAGCGTATCGCGAAACAGGCCGCCTGAGCATGGGGTAGCCTGGTGGCGCGGGCCTGCCCGTTCCGCGCATCGCGAGACGAAGCGAAAGGCACGCTTGGCGTGCCTCTCGCATTTTCGAGATGCAATCAACCCCCAGGGGCGAAGTAGAGCTTCCTGATTGGCGCGTCGGTTCGTGTAAAGACGCCGGGAATCTGGATGTCGACACGATTGTCGCCGCTGGGCGAATCCGAGAGCCTGAAGCGGATCGTGCCGACCGGGTTCTGCTGCCTCACTGCCGGTGCCGTGCAGGTCCGGCAATAGCCGGCGGGTGCATACAGCGTCAACCCGTTCGTCGCCTCCGCAGCATCGAGAACGCCCATGGCCTGCGCCCAGCGCGGGTCATTCTTGGCATCGGGGTAGTACAGCGTGGCGAGCGCCACCGGCGTCGTGCCGCCGAGGTTCAACGTGAACAGTTCCATGCCCCAGCCGGAATCGCCCTCGCCGCCATACCAGTGGCCGGCGAAGTCCGGGCTCGCATGCAGTGACGGTGCGATGATCGGCTCGATACACCAGGTTGCCGATTCGTTGCCGATGCTCCAGCTCATCACTGCGAGGCTCAGCGCCCCTTGGCGGTTGATGCCGTCGTTGCAGGCATGCGAATCGGCTGCGCCATGGAAATCGATCGCAATCTCGCCCGTCACGCTCGTATCGATCACGGTCTTGTTCTGGCCAGGAACGTACTTCATGCGGCGCAGCGTGTGTCCGTAGTCCCGATATGGAACGAACCGTCCGTCGAGCAGGTGACCGAGCGCGGTGTAGTATTCGGCCGCACCATCGGTATCGTATGTGTAGAATACTACGTAGTATAGATCGCCATAAGCCACATCATGCATCACGAGCTGGAAGTCTATGCCATGGCCATCGTGCGCACGGTCGTACCAGTTGTTCGGCAGCGGATCCGCATGGTGGCGGATGCTCTGGGTCTGCGGATCCCAGCCGATCGCGCGCAGCATCGGCTCGGCGAGGCCCAGCGAGGTCGGATGGCTGGTCGGCAGGTACGGGCCCATCAGCTCCTGTGGATAGAAGTCGGCATCGAGATGGGACAGCGTCGAGCCGCTCTGTGCCGGGTTCGGCGCATACAGGCGGATGTAGCTGTCCGGTACAGGCAGGGTGCGCCGTGGGTTGGTGATCGAGTTCACGGCCGCCGCTTCAACCCAGCGCAGATCCTCACCCGAGGTCAGTGCCCGGGCGCGTCCGGTATCGTCGAGCGAAAGTAATGGCTGGATGCCGGCGCCGGTATACGCGACGTTGCGGTCGAAGACGTCGCCGTAGTCGAGCATCCTGGCGCCGAAGTCCGTCTGCGTATCGTCGGTCTCGACGAGCCCGAGGAAGCCGAGACCGTGGGTGAGTTCATGCACCGTCACGGACAGGGTTTGCGCACGGGCGCTGGGGCTGTTGGCCGTGTCGTAAAATTTGGCCGCCGCCTTGTTGCTGTTGTAATAGACGATGATGTCCGGCCAGCTGCACGGAACCGCGCCCGTGTGGCAGGCGGGCGTGCCGGCCAGGCGTGTGAAGGCAGGGCCCGGGTACCATTCGTACTTGGCGGGCAGCCACGGTGCATGCAGGCGGGCGCCGAGCGCATCGTCGAGCGAGGGCAGGAAGTCCGCCTCCAGCACCTCGGAATCCATGTAGAAGAAGGTCGGGCCGGCCGCCGCCAGTACGGTGCCGCTGCCGTCGTCGCCGCCGAAATCCTTCCAGCATGCCCAGACCTTGACCGGAACGGCCGTATGGATCTGCTGGGCGAGCAGGCCGGCCGCGGTATTGAGCAGGTCGCGGCGCGTCTGGCCGAGAGCAGGATCGTTCCATGGCGCCGTGTCGCAATAGCTGGACTTCGCGTCGAAGCGGATGTCGAAACTCGTAGTCCAGTGCTCGGTCGGGTAGGCCTCGAGATTCAGCTGGACACTGAAATCCTGGTCATCGGCATTGACGAGGGCGAGGTACCAGGTGCCGCCCTGCGCAGGCGGGATGCCGTAATTCGATACAGTGATCGAATCGTCGTCCGGCCCGGCCGAATAGTACTGTGCCTGTGCGGTCGGATCGGTCTGGCCGATGTCGGTCCCGAACGTGAAGCCTTGCGGGTAGCGCAGGAACAGGTCGCTGTCACAGGGATGGGCAGCCTCGCCGGAATAGCGCGGCGGACAGGTATCGAAGCTGGTCGCCGTGATGCGGAACTGCTGCGTGCCGGCGGGAACCTCGACGGCGACGTTGTACTGCAGGGTGTTCCGGGCCAGCGTCAGGGTCAGGGGCGTGCCGGGTGTCAGAACCGTGGCTGCCATGCCTGCCGGCGTCATCCCGGCCAGCAGCGTGAGGGTGGAGAGCCAGCGCATCGCGCTCATCGCTGCAGTACCTTGCCCTCGGCACCCGTGGCGCGCGCACGATCCAATCGCTCGCTGCGCAGCGGCGTGCAGACGATCTGCTCGCGCCCATCGGGCAGGCGCTTGACGCGCATCGCGGTACCGATGATCGGCTCCGGCGGCTGCCCGGCATTTCTGGAACGCAGCGCCTGTTGCTTGTTCGAGGCGTAGCTGCCTGCCTCACGGACTTCCGCAGCCGTGACTGGAGTGGCGGGAAGCGCGGCGAGGGCAAGCGCCGGTAGTAGGCAGAGGGTATTGCGCATGACGGGTTCCTGGTACGGCCGTGATGACGATCAGGCTACGGGCCTGTGCTGCCGGAGCTTGGCACGCCTGGCGCCGGGAGGCCAACGGGGGGATGCAAGAATTTTTCACCGGTGCGATCCATGCCCGGGGCATTCGCGAAGGATCAGTCGCGAGTTGATCCAGATGGCATCGTCAATCCTGCGCGATGTGGAGAACGAGGATCAACGATGCGCTCATTCTTCGCGTCGGGATCGAGCGTGAATCCCGTGGCAGAGAAGGTGAGGCGCGAGAGCGGGGCGGAAAGCTGGGCGCGGCCGGGATCGGACCGGGCCGGACTCGCAGCAGGAGATCGCGCGTCCCGGAGCGCAGGTGCGACGCACCGGTTGTCAGGGCGGGCATCGGGGCCTGCGCGAGGTCGGCGCCCAGAGACGCACTTCCCGGCAGCCTGTCAGGACGCCGTTTGCAGGGCCGGCACGACCTCGCCGTGGGCCAGCACGCTGAGCCCACCGGTCCCGGGGCGATAGCTCAGGGCGAGGGCGCGGTGTACGTAGTCGATCGCGATGCCGGCCGCCTGCGACAAGGCAAGCCCGTGCGCGAGGCCCGCGGCGATGGCCGCGGCGAGCGTGCAGCCCGTGCCATGAGCATTGCCGGGCAGGCGTGGATGCCTGAAACGCTGCACGTCTCCGGCGTAGAGGATGTCGAGCACGTCGGCACCCGGTGCATGACCTCCCTTGAGCAGGACCGCACGCGCGCCGAGCTCGTGCAGGGTGGCGGCGGCGCGGTCGAAATCCTCGAGCGCGCCGAGCGGTTGCCCGGTCAGCGCCTCGGCCTCGGGTACGTTCGGAGTGACCAGGTCGGCGCGCGGCAGCAGCTCGCGCCGGTAGATGTCGACGGTCTCCGGCGTGAGCAGCGGGTCGCCGCTGGTGGCCACCATGACCGGGTCGAGCACGACTGAGACCCGCGGCCCGTAGCGGCGCAGCGCCCGGGCGACGCAGCGCGCGATGGCCGGCGTGCCCAGCATGCCGATCTTGACCGCCGCCACGGCGAAATCGGCAAACAGGGCATCGATCTGCGCATCGAGGATGCGCACCGGCACGGCATGCACGGCGCTAACGCGGTGCGTGTTCTGCGCGGTGACGTAGGTGATGGCGGACAGCCCGTGCGTGCCGTAGGCGGCGAAGGTCTTCAGATCGGCCTGGATGCCGGCGCCGCCGCCGGAGTCGGAGCCGGCGATCGTCAGCACGACGGGCGGGGCGGGGCGTGAATCGGGTTCTGTTGTCTTCATGCAACACCTGACGGGAAATACGCGACCAAAGTCCAGTAACGATGCCAGCCTGTGACCGATTTCCATCCGGATCCGGCTGATCGATCAGGAATTTGCGTACATGCGACGCACGCAGGCCGAAAAGTGTTGCGCAGTTGACGCGGTGTTGCATGCACGCCAAAATAGCCCCAAGCGCACTCGACGGATCCACCGCGACGCAGGCTCATGCAGCGGGCAACAGCAAACAGGAAGTCCCTACTCGGAGCGATCAGTTTTGGCCTGACGCTCCCCTTTTCCATTGCCATGGCCCAACCGGTCGCGATGGACGCACCGCCTTTCGCGGACTCGCCGATCGAGGCGTGGCGCGATTATGCGGTTGCCGCCATCACGCCACGCTTCGACTGGGCTGAAGCCGGCGGTCTGTCGCCGCCGAGCCTGCTCGACCGGACCTTGCGGCGACGTGAGCGCCGGATCGCCGGCGTGGAGTTCTCCGGTTCCGCGCTTAGCCTGAGCATCGCCGATGGTCTGGTCAACCAGCACGCGGCAGTCGTCCATGACGGCAGTGACGGGACGCCGGCTCTCCTGCCACGGCACGGGCTGGAACGCACGCTGATCAGTCCAGCCTACACGCATAGCGTCGGTGACGATGGCCACTGGTCGGTCGGCGCCGTGCTTGCTTACCAGCGTTTCGCCACGGTCGGGTTCGGCGCGACCGATGGCATGTTGCCGGTCGTTGCGCAGACGCAGGACGAGGTTTCGTACGGACAGGGCGTGCGCATCGACGCCGGCTACAGCCTCGGCCGTCTCGCAACGTGGACGTTCGGCTACCAGTCGCGCGTCAACATGGATGCGTTCAACCGCTATCGTGGCATGTACGCCGAGCCGGGTGATTTCGACATTCCCGCGAGCGTCAATGCCGGGTTCAGCATGGCGCTCGCGCCACAGTTCGAGCTCGGTCTCGGCGTCGAGCGTGTGATGTACCACGAGGCCCGGCCGTTCACGAGCGCGGCGCTGCCGCGGCGTTTCCTCGCCGTGCTCGGCGATGGCACCAGCCCGGTATTCGCCTGGCGCGATCTGACCGTCTACAGCGTCACCGGCGCCTGGCGCAGTGATGATCTCGGCGAACTCGCCCTGCGCTACAGTACGCGCGAACAGCCCTCGCCGACCTCGCGCCTGCTCGATCGCCTGCTGAATGATGGCCAGGCCGATTACAGTGTCGAAGCTCGCTATTCGAAGCGCTTCGATGCGAACTCCCGCCTGCAGTTCAGTGCGTCGTACACGCCTTACGAATACATTCTCGGCGCGCCGACCAGCTACAGTGTGCGCAACGACATCCGCGGCCGCCAGGTGGAGTTCGAGGCGCTGCTCGCATTCGCTTTCTGATCTGTCCACACCGACAGGGCACTTTCCGGGGGCATGCGCCCCCGGCTTTGTTTCTGCCGTCTGGCATGGACGTGCATGCGACCTCGGGAGCTGTCTAGCGGATACGTGAGCGTGCGCGCGGTGTTCTGCTGCACGGCTGGCGGCCCGGTTCATTAGCTTCCATCCGGATAATGCCGGGGGTGGAAGCTGACGTTCGCGTAAGTTCTGCAGGATCCATCGTCACAGCATTACACCCGCCTCCGGCAGCGCGACCGAGGGGCGGATCGCCGGCAACGGCCCGGCCGGCGCCGACTCCGGTGGCTGAGCCAGCG
>CAYYHP010000119.1:0-7823 GCA_964471815.1 uncultured Rhodanobacteraceae bacterium | reverse complement strand
GCCTGAGCGCCCAGATGAACCGGTCGATGTCGCGGCCGTCGTAGATCTGCGCGAGCCGGGCGAGACCGGCCCGGTCGTTCGACGCCTTGATCTGCTGCTCGGTCAGCGCGAAGGGGGCGGCCTGCGGATCGGCCGCGGCGGTCTGGGCCGGCGCAGCCGCCGGCGTGTCGGCAGCGAAGGCCGGAGCCAGGCCGAGCGCCAGGGCCAGGCCGAGCAGGACGGTGGTTGCTTTCATGGGAGAATCCGCGGGATCGTGAGGACGCGCTGCAGACCGCGCGTCGGGTACGAAGGTTCCGGCCGACGGGCCGGTGACGAGCCGAAAAACGGGTGGCGACGATGACCGAAACGGAGGTGGTTTGCAACGGCCGCTGGCTGCGCCTGTGCCGCCGCGGGCAATGGGAATACGTCGAGCGCACCAATCCCGGCGGGGCGGTCATCATTATCGCCGTGACGCCGGAAGACCGCGTGCTGTTCGTCGAGCAGTGGCGGGAGGCGATCCAGGCGAAAACCATCGAAATGCCGGCCGGCCTGATCGGCGACATCGCCGGCCAGGACACGGAGGACGCACTCGATGCCGCGCGGCGCGAGCTGCTCGAGGAAACCGGCTATGCCTGCGGCCGCATCGACTATTACATGAGCGGGCCGTCCACGGCCGGCATGAGCACCGAGACCGTGGCCTTCGTGCATGCCCACGACCTGACCCGCGTGCACGATGGCGGTGGCGACGAGACCGAGGACATCCGCGTGCACGAGATTGCACGTCGCGAGGCGGCGCAATGGCTGGTCGGCAGGCTTGCCGAGGGCTATTCGATCGATCCGAAGCTGTTCGCCGGCCTGTATTTCCTCGAGCACGGTGCCGCCCTGTTCGGCACCGCCTCGTCCCGCAAGGCTTGAACCGTGGGGTGTCCATGCGAACGCGCGCCGGCACAGGGACACGGCGCATGCCGTGCCCGTTCGGCGGCGGCAGCCGGCAGCGTGCTCAGCGCGGCAGGTATTCCCAGATCAACATCAGCGCCATCACGAGCAGCAGCAGCAAGTTCAGGACCATGCCGATCATGCGGCCGGCGCTGCTGCCAGTGGTCTGGCTGAGGCCCGCGGCATGCGCGATCCGCGCAACCAGCAGCGTGATGCCGAAGGCATGCAGGTAACGGTAATCGGTCCGGTTGAGTTCGAGGATCAGCAGCAGCAGCAGGGACAGCGGGATGTATTCGACCGCGTTCGCATGCACACGGATCCGCTTCATCAGCTCGGGATCGCCGCCATCGCCCACGCCGATGCCACGGGCGCGGCGCATCTGCGAGACCCGAAAGGCAAGCACGATCACGAGCAGGGCGCACAGGGCAGCATAAAGACTGGTGATGAACATGGCGATCTCCTTAGGTTGGGACAGGTCGGCTGGCCGCTGTGCCGTGCCCGGAGGGCTGCGGCCGGCAGACGGCGCTTCCGCGACGATGCACGGCCTGCGCCAATGCCGCGTGCACATGTGCACGAAGGCTGCGCGATGGCAGTCTGCGCCCCCCCAATGCGCGAGGACCGTCACACACGGGCCCGGGAGCAGCCGAGCCCGTGGCGGCCATTCCGTGCAGATACGGCCCGATGGCTTTAGCCGACCGGTGGCGGCGGTGGCGCGACTGGGCCGGGTGGCGGCGGTGGCGGCCTGGTCCGACGCCGCAACGTGAGTAAGGCCAGGCCTGCGATCAGCAGCAGGCCGATGCCAACCAGCGGCCGATGGAACAGCCAGGCGATGGCGACGGTCACCGCCGACAGCGCCGCCGCGGCGAGACCCGCGACGATGCCGATGCCGCGCTGGACCAGGCTGCCGAGGAACGGCAGCACGTCGAACGCGGTACCGATCCAGCCGAGTGCCGCGGCGAGGCCGATCCACATCAGCACGAAGCCGGCGCCACGCAGCAGCCATGTCAACACGCCGTTGCGGTGCTCGGCGGCCTGGAACAGACGCGCCGCGGGCACCTCGCCACGCTCGACGAGGGCGATGGACCGGCCGTTGCTCGTCGTATAGGGCTCGATCCGGCCATTGCGCTGCAGGCCGATCACGCTGACCATCTGCTCCGGCACACGCTCGAAGCGTACGCGCAGGTCACCGACCTGCGGATGCGCTCGGTCGGTGCTGGTGATCAGAGCCCCTTCGTCGGCCTGGAAGCTCACGGCGAGATTCGGCGGCAGCGCGTCCGGCTTGACCGGCAGCGGTTCGGAACCGTCGATTTGCCGTGCGAGTTCCGGGGCGACCACGAAATCACCGAGCCGCACCGGCTCAGCCTCGAAGCGCTGCGATTCGAACGGGAAGCGTCCGGGATTGGCGTGCCCGGCAGGCTCGGCAAAGCGCGTGGAATCGAGCGGCCGGTCGATCCAGCCCTTGTCGTAGGTGTAGGTGGTGATTTCCTTCTCGCTGCCGCCGAGCTGCTTTTCGCGGCGCTTCTCCTTGTGCTCGCGCCACTGGTACATCTCGACCTGGCGTTCGAGTGCCAGCGCCGGCTGGGTGAGACCGAACTGCGGATCGACGACCGGCTGACCGGCGCTCGCCCGCGCGATCACATGCACGAGCCGGCCTTCCTTGCCCGGATCGAGCGGCATCGCCTCGGCCTCGACCACGGCTCCCGCGCCTTCGGCCAGCGCCTGCGACTCGGCGACCGCGCGCCCCTCGTTCCAGAAGTGCAGCGGGAACGCGGCGGCGAACAGCACCAGACCGAACAGCGCACTGCCCAGCGAGGACTTCACCCGGCGGTCGTAGCCGAGGACTTCACTGCGCTCGATGCGATCGGCCATGGGGCTCTCCGGATCTGTCGCTCAACCCGCACCGAGCAGGCGGACCGCGGTCGCGTCGATGCGCAGCTCGCGCTTCGCGGTGTGCTTCGCGCCATCGCTCGCGAGGTGCTTTTCCTCGGCGTCGCTCAACGGTTCGATGGTCAGGGTGCCGTACACGACCGCTTCGCCCTTCGCACCCTTCGGCACGCTGAAGGCATGCTCGTGGGCCAATACGCGCGCGAACTCGCCGCCGGCCTCGAGCACCAGCCAGCAGCCCTGCTTCTGGCAGACCTCGGTGATGCGGCCGCGGAACGCATGCGGTGCGCCGCCGAACCGCGCTACATCGCGTGCGGCGGCGTCGATGGCGATCGGTGCGGCATCGGCCGGGACGAGGCCGCCGTAGCTTGTGCCGCTGACGTCGCGCGCAACCGGTGCTGGCGCTGGCGGTGGATCGCGTCCCTCGTCAGCCAAAGCGGGGGCAGCGATTAGGGCGAGCAGGATGGGCAGACGACTCGGCATGGGGCGAATTCCTCGCAGGGATGGGGCGATCGAAACCAGAGCAATCAGGCGGCCAGGGCGATGAGTCCGGCACGCTCGTCACCAGTGCCGAAGCGGCCCTGTGCATCGCGCTGCAGGCGTGCCATCGCGCAGACCGGATCGTGGGTGAAGAACAGACGCACGTCGCGCGTCAGCAGGTCGTCGAGCAATGCGTGCTTCTCGTCGATCAGCATCTCGGGATAGCGGTCGTAGCCCATCGTCACCGGTAAATGCACCCATGGCCGACCCGGGATCAGATCGGCGCAGAACAGTACGCCGCCAGCACCGTCGGGATGCGCGGCGATCTCGGCAAGCATGAGGCCCGGCGTATGACCCTGGCTGAAATGGAAGCGCACGGTCTCGCCGAGGGTCGATGAATGCGCACCTTCGACGATCTCAAGCCGACGCGAGGCCGCGAGCAGGTCGGTCAGACCCGGGATGAACGAGGCACGGTCACGCGGATGCGGCTTCAGTGCGCGCGCCCAGCACTCGCGGCTGACCAGGAAGCGCGCGTTCGGGAACAGGAGACGCAGAGGCTCGCCCTCCTGCCAGGCGGCGAGCAGACCACCGGCGTGATCGAAGTGCAGGTGCGAGAGCACCACCACGTCGATGTCCTCGTGCGCATAGCCCGCGGCCGCCAGCGAGTCGAGCAGGACATGGCAATCCTCGACGACGCCATAGCGCTCGCGCAGTTTCGCCTCGAAGAACGCGCCGATGCCGGTCTCGAACAGCACGCGCCGGCCGTTCAGGCCATCGGCGAGCAGGCAACGACAGGCCAACGGAATGCGGTTCTCCGCATCCGGTGCGATCCATTTCTGCCACATGCCCTTCGGCACGTTGCCGAACATCGCGCCGCCGTCGAGCTTCTGGGAGTTGCCGAGGATGGACCAGAGTTTCATCTTGCGTCTCGTCATGCCGGCGCGAGGCCCTTCCCTCGCGGTGCGGGGAAGATGCCCCGAAGGAGTGGACAAGGGCGGTCTCCCGCGCGGACTTTCGGAACAAATGCATCCACTCGCCTTCGGCGAGCGAGCCACTTTTCTTTGGGCGATCAAAGAAAAGTAACCAAAACAACGGCCACCCCGCAAAGTCGCCCTCCGCGCATCCTGCGCTGCTCGCGCAAGTCAGGCCGGCAGACGACTCGCGCGTCCCGATGCCCGGACCGTTTGCCTTTTCCCCGACTTGCACTCCGCTCCCCGGCGCTCTTGATGGGCCCCGGACAAGCAGCGCGCTCCTGCGCGCTGAAGCAAAGACACCACATTCGCCGCCTTACCGCACCTCGGCGCTACCGCTCGCGCCGCGCGGATCGCTGCCGCCGCGTAGTTCGCCGGTGGTGCGGTTCCAGTCCACGGCATTCATGAAGCCCCAGCGCCGCTCGCCCTCGCTCAGGATGTGGCCCATCGCTTCGAGCGCCTTGACCTCATCGCGCGTAAAGGCGCCGGGCTCGGCCGAGACGACATCCGGCAGATACTGATGGTGGTAGCGCGGGTTTCCGACGAGCTTTTCGGGTGAATCGCCGCCGAGCCAGGCGAGGATGCCTTCGAGCACCATCGTGATGATGCGGCTGCCGCCCGGCGTGCCGATCACCAGCACGCGATCCTCGCCGATCACGAAGCTCGGCGTCATCGACGACAGCGGCCGGCGGCCCGGCTTCGGCGCGTTGGCCTCGTTGCCGACCAGACCGAACGCATTCGGCGCGCCGGGCTTCAGTGCGAAGTCGTCCATCTCATTGTTCAGCAGGAAGCCGGTGCCAGGCGCGACGAAGCCGGAACCGAACGGCAGATTCACCGTCTGCGTAGCCGCGACGTAGTTGCCGTCGGCATCGATGATCGAGAAGTGCGTGGTGTGCGTACCCTGCGCCGGCGCGAGGAAGCCCGGCAGCAGATCGCTCGGCGTGGCCTTGTCCGGATGGATCGAGGCTCGCAGACCGGCTGCGTAGAGCGGGCTGGTGAGCCGGTCGATGGGCATCGCGACGAAATCTGGATCGCCCAGATATTCCGCACGGTCGCGATAGGCACGGCGCATCGCTTCGACGACGAGATGCACGCGATGCGGTCGATCGAGCTTGCCGAGCTCGTAACCGGAGAGGATGTTCAGCATCTCGGCGAGCGCCACGCCACCCGAGGATGGTGGCGGCGCCGTCACGATGCGCCAGCCGCGGTAGTCGAGCACCAGCGGCTCGCGCTCCTTCGCCGTGTAACCGGCGAGGTCGGCGAGCGTCCAGTTGCCGCCCGCGGCCCGCACACCCTCGACCAGACGCTTCGCGAATTCGCCTCTGTAGAAGCCGTCGTTGCCCTCGGCGGCGATGCGTTCCAGGGTCGCCGCGAGGTCCGGGTTCTTCATCGTCCAGCCGGCTTCCGGCACCTTGCCATCCGGCAGGAACAACGCAGCCGAGGCCGGATACCGCGTCATCACGTCCTTGCGGAAGCCGAGTTCGGCGAGGAAACGGGCATCCGGCCGGAAACCCTCGCGGGCCAACCGGATCGCCGGTGCCAGCGACTTCGCGAGCGGCAGGCGGCCGTACTGCGCGAGTCGCACCAGGCCGGCCGGTTCGCCGGGAATCGCCGCCGCGGTCGGGCCGTTCCAGGATTTGTCCTTGTCGAGCTCGCCCTTGGCGTCGAGATAGAGCTTCGTATCGCTCGCCGCCGGCGCGATCTCGCGGGCATCGATCATCGTCTCCTTGCCGTCGCTCGCACGATGCAGCAGGAAGAAGCCGCCACCGCCGATGCCCGAACTCTGCGGTTCGACGACCGAGAGCGCCGCGCCGACCGCGACTGCCGCGTCGAATGCGTTACCGCCACCGGCGAGCACCTCGAAGCCCGCCTCGGTGGCGAGCTTGTGCGCACTCGCGATCGCGGCCTTGCCCGGCCGCTCGGCGGCCTGGAGCGCCGCGCTGAAGAAAAGACAGGCGATGGTGTGGAGGACGAGGACGAACGGACGGCGCTTCATGGAACCTTCTTGCCGGTCAGCCGGAGGTATTTGGCGAAGAGCTGCGCATGCGGCTCGGGGTGTTTCGGATCGCTGAGGATGCACTCGACCGGACAGACCTCGACGCACTGCGGCGTCTCGTGGTGGCCGACGCACTCGGTGCAGAGGTCCGGATCGATCTCATAGATCTCCGGGCCCAGCGATATCGCCCGGTTCGGACACACCGGTTCGCAGACGTCGCAATTGACGCAACGCGAAGTGATCTTCAATGCCATCGGCGGGAATCGTCGTTGCCGGATGCAATGCCGTCCTGGCGGGACGGATCGACAGTCACGATCGATGGCTTCATGCAGGAACGACGCCGAAATATCGAGCTGGCAGGCGCGCCGGCGTCGCGGGGACGGCGCCGGCGCGTCGCTCGGTCACTTCATCTCCACGAAACGGTAGGTCGCTCCGCTGGTGGCGAGTGCCTGGCCGACACGGTCCCTGTCCGCAGCGGCGCCGATGAACAGCACGATCACGTCCTTGAACGCGCCGGCCTGGGCATCCTTGAACGCATCGACGATGAGGTCGGCAGTGAGCTTCGAGTCGGGACCACCGAAGGCCATCATGTTGCCCGGCAGCACGGTACGCGCGACGACGGTCTTGACGTTCTCGAGCTGGTTGATGCGCTCGTCCTGCTTGGCCTGGTCATCGCCGGCCGGCACGAAATACATGTACGGGTGACCCGAGGTCACGCCCTGCATGTTGCGCTTGACCACCTCGACCAGATAGGCCTTCCACGCCGTCGTATTGGCCGGGTCGGTCGGCAGCGTCGGCGCCGCGGCTTGCTGCTGGGCGGCCTTCTCGGCCTCGCCGCCCTCCTTGTTGCAGGCGCTCAGCGCGAGGGAAGCGACGATGCCGAACGCGGCGATCCGGAAGAAATTGCGCATGGTGTTCACCTTATGGATCAAGCTTGGGAAGAAACCCGCCAGCGCTGCTTGAGCGCCTGCTGGACGGCGGGGTGGACGAAGCCGGACACATCGCCGCCGAGCCGGGCGATCTCGCGTACCAGCGACGATGAAATGAAGCTGTATTGCTCGGCCGGCGTGAGGAACAGGGTCTCGGCCTCGGGAATCAGATGCCGGTTCATGCTGGCGAGCTGAAATTCGTACTCGAAGTCCGAGACCGCGCGCAACCCGCGCAGGATCACGCTGGCCCCTACTTCCTGCACGAAGGTGGCGAGCAGCGAGGAGAAACCGCGCACCTCGACGTTGCCGAGGCCGGCGAGCGCCTCCCGAGCGAGCGCGATGCGCTCGTCGAGCGTGAAGCACGGCCCCTTGCCGGTACTTTCGGCGACGCCGACGACGATGCGCTCGAACAGCGGCGCGGCCCGGCAGACCAGGTCGACATGGCCATTGGTTATCGGGTCGAAGGTGCCGGGATAGACCGCGACGCGCGCCTTCGCTAGGGACACAGGGGCTTGGGTCATCGCCGGGACGGGCTGCAAACCGGGTCGCAAGCTTAACGGATGCCCGCCGCAGGACGGTAGAGCGCGAACCGGACGCCGCCGGCCCGCCCCTCTCGGTGGACATGCCAGTCCTCCGGCAGGGCCAGCA
>CAYYHP010000118.1:0-7852 GCA_964471815.1 uncultured Rhodanobacteraceae bacterium | reverse complement strand
CGACCGCCTGCACGCACCGGTCGGCCTGCGTCTCGGCGGCGAGGGACCCGAGGCGATCGCCCTCGCGATCGCGGCCGAGCTGCAGACCTGCGCCGTCGGCATCGCATGACTGCCGCCCGGCATGGCCTCGTACTGCTCGCCGCAGGTGCTTCGCGCCGGCTCGGCACCCCCAAGCAGTTGCTGTGTCTCGACGGCGAGACGCTGATTCACCGCGCCGCGCGGCTCGCGCTCGCCACCGCACCGCACGACGCGCTGGTCGTGCTCGGCCATGCCGCCGGGGCGGTGGGCGCCGCGCTGGCCGATCTGCCGGTACGCCACGTGCATTGCAGAGACTGGCAGGGCGGCCTCGGCGCGAGCCTCGCCACCGGACTCGCGGCGTTGGAGGCGGCCTGCAGCGGCGCGCTGGTCGTACTCTGCGATCAGCCGGGGCTCACGGCCGCGCATCTCGCCGCGCTCGTCGCCGCCTGGCACGCGCGGCCCGAAGGTGCAGCGGCGAGCGGCTACGCCGGTGCGGCCGGCGTGCCGGCCATGCTGCCGCGCGCCTGGTTTGCTGCGCTCGATGCCGGCGGCGATCGCGGCGCACGCGATCTGCTGCGTGCCCGGCAGAGCGAGATCGTCATCGTGCCGGACGACGGCCTCGCCGCGGATATCGACCAGGGGCCGGATGCCGTACGGCTCGGCCTGAGGCCGAGCGAAGGCAGTGCCGGGCGCCGGCCATGAGCCGGCCTGCGGCACAAGGTCGCGTGAGGCCTTTGGCCTATTGACCTCAGCACTCATCTGATGAGAATGCCAACCGACCGGTCAGAAGAAATCGGCGCGCATGCACGCCCTGTCCACCACGGAAGACGCCAGCGAGAAGAGTGCCCTGTCGCGCATCCTTCGCGAAGGCGAGGTGCTGTTCGCCGAACGCGGTTTCGAGGGCGTGTCGATCAGCGAGCTGGCGGCGGCGGCCTCGGTCAGCAAGGCGAACGTGTTCCACCACTTCGCCTCGAAGCAGGCGCTGTACGAGCGCGTCCTGGCGCGCGCCTGCGAAACCTTCGGCGACGCGTTCGAGCGCATCGAACTGCACGGCGACGGCCTCGCCGAGCGGATCGCGGCACTGGTCGACTGGTACGAGGATTTCCTGCGCCAGCGGCCGCAGGGCACGCGCCTGATCCTGCGCGAACTCGCCGGCGAAGGCATGGCGCCGGCCCAGGTACACGGGCTGATCCAGCGCAATTTCGAGCGAGTGGTCGGTCTGCTCGAACAGGGCCGCGCCGAGCTGCGCGACGGCATCGACGCGCGGCTCGTGGCCAAGGTCGTGATGTCGCTGTGCCTGTACGGCTTCCATACCGAGCGGCTGGCGAGCACCGTGGCCCTGGCGGGGCCGGTCGCCACCGATGCCGCCGGTCGACGCCAGTTGATCGCATTGCTGCTGCGCGGCGCACTGCGCGACTGACGGCGCGCCCTACAACGCGGCCAGGGAATGGTCGCCACGGTTTTCCCGGATTCGTCCGTCGGTTCCCCCTCTCCCTCCACGCCGCGGCCGGTCCGGGGGCAGCCCGGACGCAGGCCGTCGCACCGGCGGCCTGCGTCCGGATCCCGCCACGGCGGTGGGCCTGAGGATTCCGCTTGCGCCGGCCCGGTACTTCCCGATCACCCCCTCCCCGATCGGCGGTACCGGGCCTGGCCATCGGCGGCCAGCAGTAGGTTCGCCGGCATTCCACGACGGCCAAGGCCGTAAGGCATGCCGCAGCCGGGTTCCGCCAGGCGGACATGGCCCATCCCGCCGGCAACGATTTCAGACGACCGCACCATCCCAGACCGCGCCGAGCGGATCGAGCTCGGTGACCGTACAGACCGCTGTGCGCGGCCCGAAGCCGCAGATCGCGAGCGGACTCTCCGCACGCGCATCCAGGCCGAGCGCCTGCTCGAGATCAATCTCGTTGATCGCCGCGGTGACATAGGCGCCCCAGCCGATCTCGGTCGCGGCGAGGTAGAGCATCTGCGAGAGATGGCCGGCCTCGAGCAGGATCGCGCGGTAGGCCTTGGCGTGGTTGCGGTATTTCCAGAAGTTGCGCGCGAAACGCGCGGTCAGCACGACATGCACCGGCGCGGCCGCGAAATAGTCCTGCTCGGCGACGGCGCGCAGGGCCAGCGCCGCGGCATCGCCGGCAGCGAGCCGCACGCGCTCGGCCAGCGCATGGCGGCCGGCCTGATAGTGGTACAGGCCCGGCGCAAGACCATCGACACGTAGCGCCAGCACCTGCGCCTCGATCGGATGCAGTCCGCCGCCCGAGGGCGTGTGCTTCTTCACGGCGATCGCGCCCGGCGCGAGCTCGCGGGTCGCCTGCGCGGCGAACACGCGATGCAGCAGCGTGGCGCAATCAGCGAGCGACACCGGTTCCGGCGCGAAGTTGCGGCAGGTCGCGCGCCGCCGGGCGAGTTCGGTCAGCGCGCTCGGCGCCGGTACCGGCAGATCGAGCGTGGCCGCGCCGGGCGGCGATTCCGGGAACTCCGGCGGCGGTGGGCCGTAGGCCTCGACCATCTCAGCCAGCTCGCGGAACCGCGTGCGGCGCGGGTCATCGGCGACGCGCGTGGAGCTCCAGCGGCTGTGGTAATGCGCGATCGCCGATAGCGGCCGCCAATAGCCGGCACGGATCGCCTCGTCGCGGGCCAGCGCCTCGGGGTCGCTGCCGTCGTCACACAGCACCAGGCGTGCGGCCCGCAGGGCGGCGAGGCGATCCGCACCGATGCGCGCGGCGACGGCGGTGGACTCTTCCCAGCGGCTGTCGTGGACCGCGGCGAGCGCGCCGAGCGTGGCTGCATCCAGCACGACCTCCTCGTCGAGATGCGCGGCGAGCACCACGAGCCGGGTCTCGGGCCGCAGGGCGCTGGCTCCGGAAAACAGCGCGGCGAGATCGAGCTCGAACCGCTCGCGCAGCTCGACGAAGACCACGGCGGCGCGCCGCACGCGGGACGAAACGGACTCGGGTGATTGCATGGACGGGCGTCTCCCAACAGACTGGACCTGGCGCGGGCGTGGAGGCCGGCGCCGCACGCCGCCGGCTCCGGCGGTATTTCCGACGGGGGAATCCTATGACCAGACAGCACCGTTTCAGCGACGACGAGATCGAACGCCTGCTCGACAAGCTCGCCACCGACGACGATTTCCGTGCCCAGTTGCAGAGCGATCCGCGCGCGGCCTTCACCTCGCTCGGCATCGACGTGGATCCGAGCGAGATGCCGGCCATGAAGGCGCTGCCGAGCAAGGAACAGGTCGCCGCCGACCGCGATGCGCTGCGCACGCGTCTGAGCGGCAAGGCCGGCCTCGGCATCTTCCTCGCGTTCTGAGTCGGCCCGCCAACCGAGCACGCGGCCCGGCGCGTCATCGGACGGCCGGGCCGGGCTGCCGCCGTGGCAGCCGCTGCGTCCTGTGCCTCCCGCTCACGGTTGTGCCAGGCGGCGCTGCAGCGCGTCCGCGTGCCGGCGTGCCGGTGCGCCTTCCGGCAGCGCGGGCCACGCCGCGCGGAAGCGCGCCAGATGTGCGATCGCCGCTGCCCGGTCGCCGGCATCCTCGGCAAGCTCTGCGGCATCCAGCTCGGCGTGCCGCACGTCGAGCAGGTTGAGCACCTGCGGCGCGTACTCGGCGAGCATCTCGGCGACCGCGAGACCGCGGTGCGCGAGCAGCCAGTCGGCCTCGCGGCGCGCTATCGCCGGTTGCGTGCCGCGCGCTGCGCGGAGCAGCGCGACGTGGGCCTGCAGGTACTCGTGGCCATCCATGAGCAGATTCAGGCAGGCGACGGCTCGCTCCGCCTCGCGCGCGATCAGCGCCTCGCAGCGGGCCGTCTCGAACGGGCCGCGCCGGCTGTGGAAACCGCTGTCCATGCTGAGCGGTTCGGCCGCCTTGAGCGCGTGCGCCGCGATGTCGGCGCGTCCGGCACGCAGGGCGATCTGCGCGGCGAGAACCAGATGGGTCGCGCTGCTGTAGTCGTGGCTGGCCGCAGCCTGTGCGGCGCGCTCGGCCTCCTCGCCGACATAATCCTGCAGGGCCTTGCCAGTTTCCGTCGCCCCGCTCTCGGCGAGGATCGCCACGCGCGCGAGCCGCGCGCGTGCGCGGGTCGGCTCGAGCTTCGCCTCGCGCGCGATCTCGGCGGCCCTGTCCGCACGATCCAGTGACGCGCCGAGATCGCCGTGATCCACCTCGAGCGCGGCCAGGCGCAGCTGCTTCTCAGCCTCGAACATCGGGAAATTGCGGGTCGGCTCGGCGTCGATGACCGAACGCGCTCGCGCGTAGTCGCCCTGCGCCATCGGCAGATGCGCGGGATTGAGGTTGCGCTGCACCTGGCCGAGCTCGCGCGCGCTGCGGTACGCGGTCTCGGCACCGGCGAAATCGCCCTGGGCGAGCAGCACGTCGCCGAGAAACAGGGCGGTGTAGCTGCGCTGCGGGTTGCGCGCCGCGGCCAGCACGCTGCGGAACTGAATCGCGGCCGTGGCGAGGTCGTTGTCGTGCCACCAGGCGACGAGCCCGAGGTTCTGCTGACCGGCATCGATATCCGGATAGAGCCGCGCGACCAAGCTCCAGCGTTCGCGCATGCGCGCCGGGGTCTCGAAGAACGAGAGCATGCCCTGGGTCAGCAGCTTGTCGCGAAAGCCGAGCCGCTCGGCCTTCGCAACGGCCGAAAGGGCGAGCTCGTGCGCCTCGTCGCGCTGGCCGATCGAGTACAGATACGACGCGAGCCGCGCCCGTGCCAACGCAAAATCCGGGTCGAGCTCGATGGCCTGACGCAGGGCGGCGATCGCGAGGGCCGGCTTACCGGCGGCATTGTCCTCGTCGGCCGCGGTGAGCAGGCGCAGCGCGTCGAGGTTCGCGGTCGTCGCGTAGCGTAGCGGCCGCGTCTCCGGCTGGATCGAGGCGAGCGTCTCGCCGAGCCCCTGGCGCAGATCGACGAGCAGGCGGTCGATCGCCGGCAATACCTCGTCCGGGCCGGCAGCGAATTCCTGGTTCGAACGCACCGTGATCTGCGACTTCGGATCGACGACCTCGATGCCGACCTGCAGCCGGTCGCCGACTTCCGCGATGCTCGGCAGGATCAGCGCGCGCGCGCCTTCGCGCAGGGCGAGTTCCGCACCGATGTCGCGATCCACGCGCGTCTGCGCCGGATCGCGCTGCATGCGCGCGAGCGCATCGCGCATCTGCAGCATGGAGACGACGTTGACGTGCCGCGACTGCTCCAGACCGACGCGGAACGCGGTCTGCAGGGCATCGTCGAAGCGCTTCTCGGCGGTGAGGTTCTGCAATGAACCGATGACCACCCAGTCGCGCGCCGCGAAGGCGATCGCCGGCGTGGGTCGCAGCACGAACCACAGCACCGCACCGAGCGCGCCGGACAGCAGCGCGGCCTCGACCGCCAGCGTCGCCGGGCGACGCCACCACGGTACCTCACGATGCGCCTTGCCCGACCACGGCGGCGCGCGCAGCGGCGCGATGCCGGGTTCGCCGATCTCGTGTACCGCGAGCGGTTCCGGCACGCCCTTGAAGCGGTATCGGCCGTGCAGGACCCAGCGCGCCTGCGGCGCGCTCGCACCGAGCTCGCCATGCGCACGCTGGGCGAGCTGGGCGGCGACCGCCGAAACGAGGATCTGCCCGGGCAGCGCGAGCGAGGCCAGTCGCGCCGCGACCGGCTTGGCGAAGCCTTCGACCTCGATGGCCTTGGCACCGCGCGCGACGTCGGCCGGCAGGTTTTCCCAAACCATCACGTCGCCGACGTGGACGCCGACCCGCGCGCGCATCTCGGCACCTTCGGCCGCGCCGAGCTCGCGCAGCCGGCGCTGATAGTCGAGCGCGAAGCCGATGCCCTGGATCGGCCGCTCGAACATCAGCAGGAAGCCATCGGTCTTGTCGATCTCGCGTCCGGCATGCGCGGTGACCAGATCGCGCACGAGCCGGTCGTGGCCACGCAGCAGGGCGGCCGCGCGCAGGTCGCCGAGGCGTTCGATGAGTGCGGTCGAATCGGCGAGGTCACACAGCACGAGCGTGCGCAGCAGCGGCTTCGATGCCGCCCCGGTCGCGGTCATGCCGTCCTGCGCCGCCTCGGCCGTCATCCGTCCCCCTGTCGCTCCGCCGCGTCACGGCGACGGGCGCCGCAACGTGGAAACCGTTCCATTGTGTGCGTATCGCGCCGGCGGCGGCAAGCCGCCGGGGTCAGGCGATCACGCGGTAATTGTCGCCACCTTCGCCCTTGACCAGGTACAGCGCGCAATCGGCATCGCTGTACCAGCCGGACCACTCGGCCGCGGCATGGCAGAGACTGCCGCCGATGCTCACCGAGACCTGCAGCCCCTCCATCGGAGCCGGGAAACGAAGCGCACGCACGCCGGCCGAGATCAGCGCGGCGCGGTCGCGAAGCTCCTCGGCATCACGCACCAGGGCGAGCAGGGCGAACTCGTCGCCGCCGAGCCGGCACGGCAGGTCGCAGGCCGCGGCCGCGGCCTGCACTTCGGCGGCGACCGCGCGCAAGGTCTGGTCGCCGACGAGATGGCCGTAGTGATCGTTGGTCTGCTTGAAGCGGTCGAGGTCGATCAGCAGCAGACCGAGCTGGCGTTCTGCAGCGTGCTGCTCGCGCAGCTCCTCGAGGTACTGGTAGAGGCCGCGCCGGTTGCACAGGCCAGTCAGCTCGTCGGTGCGGATCAGGCGCTCGGCGGTCGAGAGCTGGGTCTGCGTGTGGCGCAGCGAATCCAGCGTGACCATCAGATCCTCGTTGCGGCGCTTGAGGCTCTGAATCAGCTGCTGCTCGCTGGCGACGAGATATGAGAACGAGCGGCGCATGAACTGCGCCAACAGGCCGGGCTGACTGTCGAGCAGGCTCTCGAATTCGTCGTGCTCAACGACATAGAGCACGCACGAGCCGGCGGCGACAGCATTCGCCACGCGCGCGTGGTTGCCGATGAATAGGGCGAGTTCGCCGAAGAATTCGCGCTCGCCGATCAGCTTGTCGGGCAGGCCGTCGCCGAATTCGAGCTGAATCTGGCCGGATTCGACGACGAACATCGCGCGGCCCAGCTCGCCCTTGTGGAACACGACCTCGCGCGCGATCAGCTCGCGGCGCCGGCCGATCGAGGCGAACAGGGCGAGTTCTGCATCGGAGAGCTGGCGCGGCAGCAGCAGTGGGCGCGCACGCGGCTGACCGGAGCCGTTCGGCCCGGACTCGCCGAGTGAAGCGCCTGGAATCACCATTGCCACGTCACGCCCCCCCTGCCGTGTGTGGATGCCTAGGGACGCATGGTAGCGCATGGTCGGCCGGTCGGCATTGATCGGCTCGGTTCGCCGGCGGAAAGGCACCGCCGGATGCGATGCGATGCACCGCATCCGGCGTGCCAGCTCCTCCCCCCGGAGGACCCGCGGATCCGGCAGCCCGGCCGGACCCGTGAGCGGGTGTGGCAGCGCGACCTCAGGCCGCGTGCTTGCTGCCGTGGAATTGCTCTTCCTCGGTCGAACCCTTCAACGCGACCGTCGAAGACTGACCGCCCTGTATGGTCTGGGTGACTGTATCGAAGTACCCGGTACCGACTTCGCGCTGGTGCTTGACTGCGGTGAAGCCCTTGTCGGCCGCGGCGAACTCGGCCTCCTGCAGCTCGACGAAGGCGCTCATCTGGCGGCGCGCATAACCATGCGCGAGGTTGAACATCGAATAATTCAGCGAATGGAAGCCGGCCAGCGTGATGAACTGGAACTTGTAGCCATAGCTCGCGATTTCCTTCTGAAACTTCGCGATCGTCGCGTCGTCGAGGTTCTTCTTCCAGTTGAAGCTCGGCGAACAGTTGTAGGCCAGCAGCTTGCCCGGGAACTTGGCGTGGATCGCCTCGGCGAACT
>CAYYHP010000117.1:0-7901 GCA_964471815.1 uncultured Rhodanobacteraceae bacterium | reverse complement strand
GGCCTGCGGAAAATTGCCGACCAGGCGCCGCGCCTGCACGTCGTACTCCTCGGCGAGCAGACCCAGATCGTTCGCGACGCCGGCGAGCCGGTCGAACAGCTGGCAGGCCTCGTCATGACGGCCGCACATCGAGTACGCATCGGCGAGCCAGAAGCTGCAGGCGAGGAAGGCGCCCTCGCCCGACGGCAGGCCGTCGGCGACCTGCCGCGTGTCGTAACGCAGAACGAAGCCGTCGCGCAGCAGTTCCCGCTCGACTGCGGCGATGGTGCCGAGGATGCGTGGATCGCCCGGCGGCAGGAAACCGAGCTGCGGTAGCAGCAACAGGCTCGCATCGAGGCAGTCGCTGCCATAGGCCTGCATGAAGCTGCTGCGCTCGCGGTCGTAGGCCTTCGCGCAGACCTCGGCGTGGATCGTCTCGCGCAGCGCGCGCCAGCGGTCGAGCGGCCCGCTCTGGCCGAACGCTTCGATGGTCTTCACCGCACGATCGAACGCGACCCAAGCCATCACCTTCGAGTACGTGAAGTGTTGCGCCGGACCGCGTACTTCCCAGACCCCCGAATCCGGTGACGACCACGCCGATTCGAGGTGCTCGAGCAGCGCGCGCTGCAGCGCCCAGCCATCCGCGCTTGCCGCGATGCCGCCGCGGCGCGCATGGTGCAGGGCATCCATCAATTCGCCGTATACATCGAGCTGGAGCTGCTCGTGCGCGGCGTTGCCGATACGCACCGGACGCGCGCCCTCATAACCGGTCAGCCAGGCCGGCTGCCATTCGACCAGACGCCGCTCGCCGCCGACGCCGTACATGATCTGCATCTGTGCCGGACTGCCGGCCACAGCGCGCAGTAGCCAGTCACGCCAGGCGCGCGCTTCGTCGTAGTAACCGGCATTCATCAATGCCAGCAGCGTGAGCGTGGCGTCGCGGACCCAGCAATAGCGGTAGTCCCAGTTGCGCGTACCGCCCGGTGCCTCGGGCAGCGACGTGGTCGGCGCGGCGACGATGCCGCCGGTCGGCGCGTGGGTGAGCGCCTTCAGCGTGATCAGCGAGCGCAGCACCGTGTCGCCGCGATCGCCCGCCGGAACGTACCGTGCGGCCCAGGCGTTCCACCAGGCTTCGGTGTGGGTCAGCGCCGCGACCGGATCGGTCGATGCCGGCGGCGGGCGATGCGAGGAGCCGTGGCTCAGCACGAAGGGAACGGTCTGGCCGGCCCCGACGCGGATGTCGGCGGTGATCCGCGGATTGCTGCCGCGCAAGGCAGCCGGCGTGCGCAGCACGACCATGTCGGGACCGGCGATCGCGCGCCAGGCCCCGTCGTCGAGGCGACTGACCCAGGGCACCTGGGCGCCGTAGCCGAAGCGCACGACGAGATCCATGTCGAAATCCATCGCGCCGCGCACGCCGGTGACCAGCCGCACGAGATCCGAGGCACGGCCGCGCGGCGGCATGAAATCGACGAGAAGCGCGGCCGCATCGGCCGTCTCGAAACGCGTTTCGAGAACCAGCGTCGTGCCGCGGTAGCGCCGTGTGACGCGAGCGCTTAGATCCTTCGGCGCGATCCGCCAGTGACCGTTGGCCTCGTCGCCGAGCAGCGCCGCGAAACAGGCGTCCGAATCGAAGCGCGGCCAGCACAGCCAGTCGATTGAACCGTCGATGCCGACCAGGGCGGCCGTCTCGCAATCGCCGATCAGCCCGTAATCCTCGATGCGCTGCGCCATCTGGGGCCCTCAGGCGGCGAAATCGAGCACGACCTTCACGTCATCCGGCCCGCGCACGAAGGCCCGCGGCCAGTCGTCGAGCGGCACGCGTCGCGTGATCAGGCGGGCGAGCCAGGCGTGATCCGCACGGCGCAGCGCCTCCGCGGCCAGCTCGTAATGCCGCCGGTTGGCATTGACCGAGCCGAACACCAGCTCGTTCTCGAGCACGATCTCGCGGTTCAGCAGACCCATGTCCACGCGCAGCGCGTGGCCCGCCGACGATACGCCGATGAGGCATACCAGACCGACCGGCGCGGCGCGCTCGATCGCGACCAGGATCACCGGCGCCGCGCCCGTGCATTCGATGACGACGTCCGGCATGAGGTGACCGAGCACGCCGAGGTCGCCGGCGTGGTAGGTCGCGCCGAGATCGCGGACCAGGGCCGGCTTGATGCCGTGTTCGATGCGATCGTAGACATGCACGTCGAGACCGCGCTGCACACCCATCAGGGCCGCGAGCAGGCCGACCGGACCTGCACCGGTGACCAGCGCGCTGGCCGGCCGCCACGCCTTCGAGCGTGCGCCGAGCCGCTCGGCTTCATCCCAGGCCTTGGCGACGATGCTGGCCGGCTCGAGCAGCACGCCGACTGCGGCGAGGCGCGCATCGAGGCGTACCGCGAAGTTCGCCTCGATGCGCACGCGTTCGGCAGCGTAACCGTCGCGCCGCTTAATGCCGCGTTCGGTGTACAGGCCGTTGCGGCACATGTCCCATTCGCCGACCGCGCAGTTCGGACAAGGCACCGGATCCGGCCGGCGCACGATGCCGACCACGAGATCGTCACGGCGCAGACCCGATGTCGCCGGCGCCTCGAGCACGCGCGCGAGCGATTCGTGGCCGATCACCAGCCGCTGCCGCCCGGGTGCGGCTTCGCCGTAGCGGCCGGCGACGATCTCGTGATCGGTGCCGCAGATGCCGATGGCAAGCGTTTCGGCGAGGATCTCGCCCTCGCCGGGATCGGCTTCCGCAAGCGGTTCGAGAGCGAGCGAACCGGCCGAACCCGGCACCACGGACAAGGCACGCATGGCTTCCTCACACGCCTGCATCGGGAGTGCCGAACGGCAAGCAGGGGATATGCCATATCTCGCCGGCCTCGGCATGACCGATCGCCTCGATGTCCGCGCGCACTGCGAGAGAACTCATCACGAGACAGGCGTGCCGTCGCATCACGGTCAACCGCGGGAGTGATGGTCAGCGGAGGATCCTGATGGCGGTCCGAGTGCAGCGCCGGCTGCGTCGGTACGATGCGGGCCTCAGGGCGAGGCGCGTGGCGGCGAGAGGTCGAGCTGCATCACGTCGGTGTCGTCGCGCGAGAGCAAGGGCACGACGAACCAGGTGCGATCCGGGGCCAGCGAGAAGTTCGGATAGCGACCCAGGCCCGGCACTTCGTTCAAGCGGACTGGCGGGCCGCCGGAGAACGGCAGGAAATTCAGTGCGGTCGGCGCGCCGGGCGTATCCGACGGCACGCTCAGGTAATACACGCCGCCGGACACCACGTGCCAGGCCGAGATGTTGCGCGCCTGGATGACGTCGCTGAGCTTCTCCTCGTTGCCGCTCGCCGGATCGAGCGCATACAGGCCATAGCCCATGTCGTGGGTGAGATAGATGCGCCCGTCGTCGCCGAGCTGGTAGGCGTTGCGTGCCGTCTCGTGGCCGAGCTGCACCGCCGGCCCGCCGTCGAGCGGGATGCGCCAGAGCTGCCAGGTTCCGGAGCGCTTGGATACACACAGCACGCCCTGCCCGTCCGCCGTGAAGCTGCCGAAGCGCACCGGCTCGCCGGGTTGGCTGATCATGCGCGGCTGGCCCGCGCCGACGTCGAGCACGTACAGCTCGCTGCGCGCGCCGCCACGGGCGACGTAGACCACGCGCCGGCCATCCGGCGACCAGTTCGGCTGGGCGAGTTCGAGACCATGGTGGCGGGTGAGCGGATACGGCATCGCCGTCGTGCCCGGCTGCAGCCAGAGCTGCGATTCGCCGGTGCGATCGGAGACGAACACGATGCGCTCGCCGTCCGGGGCGATCGCGGGCCAGTCCTCGGTGCGCGTCGACGGCGCGATGGTCTGCACCGGTCTCCCGGGCGCGCCATCGAGCGGTATCGACGTCAGATTCAGGTCGGCATTGTCCTGCTGGAATACCACCACGTCGCGGCGCCGCGCGGCGGACGGATAGGTAGCGCCCGCGATGCCGAGCGGCCGGATCGCACCGGTTTCGGCATCGAGCACGTAGAGCTGCTGGCGTCCGTCGTGATCGGAAGAAAAGACGATGTGGCGCGAATCGGTCAGCCAGTCGAAACCGAGGATCTGGGCACGCAGATGGGTCAGCGGGCGCACCACGCCGCCGCTGATGCCGACTACACAGATGTCGCTGTACGGAATCGCGCCGCGCCGGAACGCGATGTAGCGCCCATCCGGCGACACGCGCGGTTGCAGGTCGAGCTGATCCGCACTGCGCTCGTAGTCGATGGCGCTGAGCACGCCGCTCTCGAGATCAAGACGGCTCAGCGCGGACGGCCCGGGGAGGCTGCCGTCCGTCGGCCGGGCACGCATCAGGATCAGCGCCTTGCCGTCCGGTCCCCAGTCGAAGTAGTCGATCGGCCCGGTCGTGCAGGCGCCGACTTCGCGTTCGTAGTCGCCCAGAGCGGCTGCGATCACGATCCGGCAATGACCATCGACCAGGCGCAGGAAGGCGACGTGCGTGCCGTCCGGAGACCACACCGGATAGGTCTCGTCGCCACCGCCGGAACGGCGATCGAGCATGAGGGGCGTGGCACCGTTGATCGCACGGATGTAGATGCGCCATGGGTCGGCATCCGAGCCACGCGCACCGTAGGCAACCGTGCTGCCATCCGGCGATACGCTCGGATACTGCTCGCTGCCCGGCTCGGACGTCACCGGACGCGGCCCCGGCGAGACGGCACCCGGAACCGGAAGCGGCAACGATAACGGCGGCGCGCGGTGGTTGAAACCGAACCATGCCGGCAGCAGGATCGCGAACAGCAGCAGGACCGAAGCGGCGAGATACAGCCGCAACGGTCGCTGCGGAGGCACGGCGGAAGCGGGTGTCGGCACGACTTCGAGCGGCGCCGGCAGGTTCGCCGGTTCCTCTTCACCCGGCAAGCGCTCGTACCATTCCACGGGCACCAGCAGGCGGTAGCCGACCTTCGGGATGGTTTCGATGTAGCGCGGCTGGCGCGGATCGTCCTCGAGCGCTCGGCGCAACTCGGTGATCGCATGGGTGAGCACGTCGTCGGTCGGGTAGGCATCCTGCCAGACCCGGTCGAGCAGTTCGCCGCGCGTCAGTGGCGCACCGCCGGCCAGCATGAGCTGACGCAGCACGGCCATCGCCTTGGGCGTCGGCCGCAGCTCGCGCTCGCCGCGCAGCAGCCGGTTGCTCGGCACGTCTACCCACCATTCACCGAGCCGTGCGTAGCGCATCGGCTCCTGCGGTCGCAACAAGCGGACATTCGAGTTCATGGATGATCCTCATCCGTCTGCGCGCTTCGAGCGCGCGCCAGTCCCTGGCCTTCACGCTGCTCTGTCTAGGATGGTACTCCCGGGCTGAAAAAGTTACCGGCCCGCTTTCGCCTGTCCGGCTGCCGGCAATCCATGGGCGGCTCAACCGAAACGATCCGTGGCCGTAACCAGTTCGTGGACCGTGCCCGGCTCGAAGGCGGAATGACCGGCATCGGCGACGATGCGCAGATCGGCCTCGGGCCAGACGCGATGCAAGTCCCACGCCGATCGCACCGGGCAGACCACGTCGTAACGTCCCTGCACGATCACGGCCGGGATGTGCCGCAGCCGGTCGGCATTGCGCAACAGTTGGTCGTCGCTGTCGAAAAATCCTCCATGGACGAAGTAATGGCATTCGATCCGTGCGAACGCGAGCGCGAACAGGTCCTCGGCACAGGCGGCGACGTACGCCGGCTGGGCATGCAGGAAACTCGTCGCCCCTTCCCATATCGACCAGGCGCGCGCCGCGGCGATCTGCACCGCCGGATCCGGATGGGTCAGCCGGCGGTGATAGGCACGCATCAGGTCGCCGCGCTCGGTGACCGGGATCGGTGCAAGGTACTGCTCCCAGACGTCGGGGAACAGCTTGTCGCAACCGCTCTGGTAGAACCATTCGAGCTCCCAGCGGCGCAGCAGGAAGATGCCACGCAGGACGAGCTCGGTGATCCGCTTCGGGTGGGTCTCGGCATAGGCCAGGGCCAGCGTGGAACCCCAGGAACCGCCGAAGACCTGCCAGCGCTCGATGCCGAGATGCTCGCGCAGCCGTTCGATGTCGGCGACCAGATGCCAGGTGGTGTTCTCGCGCAGCTCGGCATGTGGCGTGGAACGGCCACAGCCGCGCTGGTCGAACAGGACGACCCGGTAGCGGCGCGGATCGAAGAAGCGCCGGGCCTTCGCATTGCAGCCGGCTCCCGGGCCGCCATGCAGGAACACCACCGGCTTGCCGTGCGGATTGCCGCACTGCTCGAAATACAGCCGATGCAGGTCGGAGACCTGCAGGTAGCCGGTGGCGTAGGGCTCCAGTTCCGGATAAAGACCGCGGCGGGGCTCGGCGAAGTCAGGCATCGGCGACGGATCCGGCGGAAGGAAAGGCAAAAGTGTATGCCATGCGCCGAAGATCCGTGCCCCTGCCCCAACCCGCCATGAACGGGCGGCTGGCGCCCGCCTACTGCACGAGTCGCACCGGTTGTCCGCGGTTTTCGCAGATCGACTGACGACGCAGACGCGTCGCCGGCACGCCGAAGTACTGCTTGAAGAGCCGGGCGAACGCGCAGCGGTTGACGAAGCCCAGACGCTGCGCGATCACGCCGATCGGCTGGCCGGTCTCCACCACCATGCGCCGCGCCTCGCCCAGACGCTGCTGCATCATGTAGCGATGTGGCGGCAATCCGAAGACGCGGTGGAACAGGCGCAGGAAATGCGAGGGCGACAGGCTCGCCACCGAGGCCAGGGTCGCCAGATCGAGCGGCGTGGTTGGCCCGAAATCGACGAGGTTGCGCGCGCGCAGCAAGCGCGCGAACAACTGCCGGCGATGGCGCGGGCTGCGGCCCGGGCAGTGCTCGATACCGATCGATAGGTCGCGCTGGCGGCGCACGACCATGTCTAGGATCGGTTGCAGACCGACGTCGCCGACCAGGAGGCCGCTCGGCGCCTGTGCGGCGCGCCGGCTGATGGCCAAAGCGAGTTCGGCATCCTGTCGGTGACAGGTGGGCAGCAGATCGACCAGACCCGGCAGGCCGCCCGGCAGCCATTGCACGGCCACGACGGCATCACGCTGTGCCGGCGGCGGATCGAGCCGCAGGGAACTGCCGGACTCCACGACCAGCACGTCGTGCGTGCGCAGCATCACGCGCAAGCCGCGTACCGAGGCCACGACCTGGCCACGCAGTGGCATCACCAGCGCCTGCGGCGTCCAGTTCCAGTTTCGCGTGAAGGGCAGGCTGCCGGTCCAGAGTACCGGCCGGGAACCGAAACGACCGACATAGTCGTCGCGTTCATGCCAAACGGATTTCGCCGCTGCCGGGCGATCAGTCGCTACTACGCTCATGGCCATCCTCGCTCATCGCAGGTGGCCGGAAGCTAGTGAGCGGATCAGGCGGCAGTCCCGAATGAATCCGGAAAGCCCGGCGAATAAGCCCGGAAATGTTCCGGAAATTTCGACGAAGCTGAGAAAGGCCCGTTAATTCAATGCTTTGAGGAATGAAAGACGGGGGAAGCCCCGGGTGTGACGATAAAACGGACCGGATGCCGCGACTGGTCGGGGCGGCGAGATTCGAACTCGCGACCCCCACAACCCCATTGTGGTGCGCTACCAGGCTGCGCTACGCCCCGACGGCGCGGCACTCGGAATGGCGCGGATTGTAGCAGAGGGCGAACGGAATTCCGTCGCGACTCCAGCTACCGCACCTCGGTCGGTTGGATTGGCAATGAGTCTGCGTTGAACGGGCGGCTCACCGACGCAGGATCTGCAGGATTTCCTCAAGCTCCATGCGCACCTGGCGCACGATCTGGCTCGACATGCTCACGTCCACGCGCTGCTGCTGGCCCTCCAGCCGCTGGCGCGCACCGGTGATCGTGAAGCCCTGGTCGTAGAGCAGCGAGCGGATCTGCCGGATCATCAGCACGTCGTGGCGCTGGTA
>CAYYHP010000116.1:0-7915 GCA_964471815.1 uncultured Rhodanobacteraceae bacterium | reverse complement strand
TCCTGCCGAGCGTCGTGCGGCTCGCCGATCTTCGACCCGTGTCGCCGGGCGATGCCAGACCGCCGGCGCACCTCCGGCCCGTGCGCGAGGCGGATGAGCGACCACTCGGCTTCGGCAAGGCCGATGTCGATGCGCTGCGTGCCATTGCACTCGAGCGGACCGCACGGCCGGGTTCCATCCCGCGCCTGTCGCTGCAGGCGTCGGCCGCGGGCGATGGCGAGGTGCTGAATCTCCTGCGCGGCTTCGACGGCCCGGATGTATCGCAGTGCTGTACGGCCAGCGGCGGCGTGCTGGTGCCGCCGGATCCGGATCTCGCCGCCGGCACGCAGCATGTCGTCGCCATCGTCAACCACGCCTTCGCCGTGTACGCGAAGAGCGGTGCGCTCGTCGCCGGCCCCTACGATGCCGATGCGTTCTTCGCCGACGTGCCCGGCTGCGCCGGCACCTTCGACACCTCGGTCGCTTACGACGAGCAGGCCGATCGCTTCGTGCTCGGCATCGACGGCGGCGGTGACAGCTTCTGCCTCGCGGTCAGCGCCGCGGGCGATCCCACGGTCTGGACGCGCTACGGATTCGGCACAGTCAGCAGTGGCGAGTTCTTCGATTTTCCGCACCTGGGCGTCGGCGCGGCAGCGCTCTATCTCGGTGCCGACATCTACGCCGCGGGAACCTACCAGTACCTCGCGAGCCGCGCCTGGACGATCGACAAGGCCGCGCTGTATGCCGGCGTGCCTTTGCCGACGCCGAACGTCGCACCGCTCACGGACGGTCGGCCCTGGCCGATGCAGGGACATGGCGCACTGCCCGCGGACGGCGCGCATTACTTCATCGCCGATCCGGCCTTCGACGGCAGCCATTTCTCGGTCTGGAAATGGGCCGATCCGGCCGACCCGGCGACGATGGTGAAGGTCGGCACGGTCGATCTCGCGGCCGCGACTGGCGTGGCCCCGGCCTTTCCGCTCGCCCAGGTCCAGCTCGGCTCGGCGAACGGGATCCGCGCCGGCGACTGGAGCGTGCTCGAGGCCGAGTGGCGCAACGGCAGTCTGTGGCTCGCCCTGCAGATGGCGTGCAATCCTGGCACCGGGGCGCAGGGTTGTGCGGTCTGGGCCGAACTCGATCCCGCGATGCCGGGCATCAAGCAGGCCGGTGTCGTGGCCGTGCCCGGGATCTCGCTGTCGTTCCCGAACCTCGCGGTGAACGCCGCGGGCGACATGGCGCTCGTCTTCACCGGGATGGGTCCGACGCGCCATCCCGGCGTGTATGTCGCGGCACGCCGCGCGGCCGATCCACCCGGCACGCTGCGTGAGGTGCGACTCGCCCGCGCCGGCGACGGCGCGTACGCGGCCTGGGACGGCTCGCCGGGCGCCTGGGGCGACTACTCGGGCATGACCGCCGATCCCGACGGCGAACACTTCTGGGCGATCGGCGAGTACGCGAAATCCGGCCTGCCCTGGCCCTATCACGCCGGCTGGTACGGCAACTGGGGTACGCATATCCGCGAACTCGGCCTCGGCGCTCCGGATGGCGTATTCGCATCCGGATTCGATCCACTGCGTGCGAGCCTCGAACTGCACGCGCTCGCCGATTTCGACGAGGCGGACGCCGGCCCGCCACCCGTGATCCTCGAGGGCAATCTGGCCACGTGGCGTGCGGTCCTCATCAACGACGGCGAGCAGCGCCTGGAAGGCATTGCGGTCGGCGACGGCAGACATGGTGCGATCGCCTGTCCGCGTACCGTGCTCGAACCGGGCGAGGACATGCTGTGCGACACGACCGATGTGGCTACGGTTGGCGTGCATGCGGACGTCACGACCGTCACCGCGACAGCGGCGGACGGTACGCCCGTGCTGCGCAGCGATCCGGCCGCGTACTTCGGCTTCCGCCCGCTGCCCGGCACGCGCTGCAGCACGGCGGGCGGCAGCGGTTGCAGCCAGCCACTGGCGGATGCGCCGTCCGAGACCACACCGGGCGCGGTCACGACCACGCTCGCCATCGGCAACTGCCCGACGGTCGCCGGCGTGCGCGTCGGCCTCCTGCTGCAGCATGCCTTCGCCGGCGATCTGCGCATCCGCCTGCATTCCCCCGCGGCGATCGACGTCACCCTGCTCGATGCGCCGTTGAACGGCGCCGACGACTGCTTCGGCACGGACGCGAACCTCGTCCTCGCCGACGCCTCATCCTACGGCAAGGCCGACGCCCAGTGCCGCACGGTGCCTCCGGCCCTGTACGGCGAGTTCCAGCCGAGTACGTCGCTCGGTGCGCTCGCCGGCACGGCCGGCAACGGCACCTGGACGCTGACCGTCGAGGACATCTATCCCGGCGCGACCGGTACGCTCGACGACTGGTCGCTCGATCTCGTGTGCAACTGATCCGCGTGCCGCTGGACCGCCGCCCGAGGCGGTCCCGGCGAGGCGCGCTCCCCGGCGGACGCACGACCCGGCGCCGGGTGCGCGCTCAGCAGCAGCGCGAGCGCCCGCGCGCGTAGCGGGCCTGCATGCGTTCGGCGAAGAAGGCTTCGTAGCTCATCGGCGTCACGTCCGGATGGAAGGTGCGGATGTGACGCAGATAGGTGTCGTAATCGGGAATGCCGACGATGAGGCGCGCGATCGAGACGGCTGCGCGCCACGTCGTGCGCAGGCGCTGGCGCAGTGCGGCGAAGCCGGTTTCCCCGAGCGTATCGTGATGGCGCATCGTTCCCTCCTCAGTGCGGCGATGCGGCCAGCGAAGTGAGCGCGACGTACGGCGTCTCCTGCGCGGTCGGCCGTCCGGCGCGCCAGGCGGCGAGCGCGGCGCGTGCACCGAATGCGAGGGTGACCAGCACGACCAGCATGAACAGCGCGATCAGCCCGGCATCGACGTAGTTGTTCGTCACCACGCGCTGCATGTCGGCGAGACTCCTGGCCGGCGCGAGCACCTGGCCCTGCGCGGCGGCATCGGCAAACTTGTGCGCATTGGCGAGGAAGCCGATCTTCGGGTCGTCGTGCGTGAGCTTCTGCCAGCCGGCCGTCAGCGTGCACAGCACGAGCCAGGTCATCGGCAGCAGCGTGATCCACAGATGGCGCACACGCTGCATCTTCACCAGCACCACGCTCGCAAACACCAGTGCGATGCCGGCGAGCATCTGGTTGGCGATGCCGAACAGCGGCCACAGCGTGTTGATGCCGCCGAGCGGGTCGACCACGCCCTGGTACAGGAACCAGCCCCAGCCGGCCACGCAGAGCGCGGTTGCGACGAGGTTGGCGAGCCAGGATTCGGTGTGCCGGAACGGCGCATAGGCCGTGCCGATCAGCTCCTGGATCATGAACCGGCCGACGCGCGTGCCGGCATCGATCGTGGTCAGGATGAACAACGCCTCGAACAGGATCGCGTAGTGGTACCAGAAGTCCATGCCGTGCGGCACGAGGCCGTGGAGGATCTGCGCCATGCCGACCGCGAGCGTCGGCGCGCCGCCGGCGCGCGAGAGGATGCTCGCCTCGCCGATCTCCTTCGCGGTCTGCGCGAGCGCATCCGGCGTGATCACGAAGCCCCACTGGCTGATCGTCTGCGCCGCGCTTTCGACGCTCGTGCCGATCACGCCGGCCGGGCTGTTCATCGCGAAATACACGCCCGGTTGCAAGGCGGCCGCGGCGATCAGGGCCATGATCGCGACGAATGCCTCCATCAGCATGCCGCCATAGCCGATGAAGCGCGCCTGGCTCTCGTTGGCGAGCATCTTCGGTGTGGTGCCGGACGATACCAGCGCGTGGAAGCCGGATACCGCACCGCAGGCGATGGTGATGAACAGGAACGGGAACAGGCTGCCGGACCAGACCGGCCCGCTGCCATCGACGAAGCGCGTGACCGCCGGCATCTGCAGCGGCGGCGCGACCAGGAAGATCGCGATCGCGAGCAGGAAGATCGTGCCGATCTTCAGGAAGGTCGACAGGTAATCGCGCGGCGCGAGCAGCAGCCAGACCGGCAGCACCGAGGCGACGAAGCCGTAGCCGATCAGCATCCAGGCGAGCGCCCGGCCGTCGTAGGTGAACAGCGGCGCCCAGTCCGGATCGGCCGCGACCGCGCCACCGAGCCAGACTGAGGCGAGCAGCAGGCCGAGGCCGATCAGCGACATCTCGAGGATGCGACCGGGCCGGATCCAGCGTACGTAGACGCCCATCACCAGCGCGATCGGGATCGTCATCGCGACCGTGAACGTGCCCCAGGGGCTCGAGGCGAGCGCCTTGACCACGACCAGCGCGAGCACGGCGAGCAGGATGATCATGATCATCAGGATGCCGAGCATCGCCACGAGGCCGGCGGTCGCGCCGAGTTCGGCGCGGATCATCTCGCCGAGCGAGCGGCCGTCGCGGCGCGTGGAGAGGAACAGGATCACGAAGTCCTGCACGGCGCCGGCGAACACCACGCCGGCGAGGATCCACAGCGTGCCCGGCAGATAGCCCATCTGCGCGGCGAGCACGGGGCCGACCAGCGGACCCGCGCCGGCGATCGCAGCGAAGTGGTGGCCGTACAGCACCCACTTGTCGGTCGGCACGTAGTCGAGGCCATCGTTGCGGCGCACCGCGGGCGTGGCGCGCGTCGCATCGAGGCGCAGCGCACAGTCGGCGATGTAGCGCGCGTAGAAGCGGTAGCCGGTCAGGAACGTCGCGATCGCGGCCGCGACCAGCCAGATCGCGTTGATGCTCTCGCCGCGCCGCAGCGCGATTACACCGAGGCACGCGGCGCCGATCAGCGCCACCGCCGTCCATGCCAGCCTGCCCATCGTCGTCGCCATGCCGCTGCTCCCGCCCGAGATCGGACGCAAGCGTCGTGCGCGGCACCGGCACGGTCAAGGCGCGCCGCGGCATGTGCGCAGCGCCGTATCGCGGCGGGAAGGCCGGTATCGCGAAGGCCGCGCGTCGGGTGAACGGGGCGAGGTACCGCGTGATGCGGGATGCCGGGCGCGGGACTCCAGTTCCCGCGATCGATCCGCGATCGGCTCGCATCGTCGGCCAGGAAGTTTCAGTACCGGCCGGGCTCGCGCAGCGCAGCACGCCCGTGGCGTGCGGGCCGGCGGCTCTCAGCCGGACACGCCGAGCTGTGCGGCGATCTCGCGGCGGCGTGCCGCATCGAGTCCGAGTCCCGTGCCGAGCCGTTCGAGCCAGGCGCGTTCGCTGTCGTTGTCGATGCGGATCGCGAGCAGTGCCGCGGCGTACATCGGCGTGGCGAGGTCCGCGCGTGCCGCGCCGATCAGCGCCTCGAGCGGCCGTGGCGCGGTGAGTTCGGCCTCGAGCCCGGCCCGGTCGGTCGCGTCGAGGCCGCTCGTGGCCGCGCGTGCGAGGATGGCGCCGCGCTCGTCGGCATCGATGCGCCCGTCGCTGGCGGCCGCGGCGATCATCGTGCGGATCAGCAGCAGGGCATCCTGCTGCGCCACTGCAGCGGCCGGCGGCGGATCGGACGGGCCGGTGGTGGCCAGCGAAGCGGGCGGCAGTGCCGCGGCCGGCGGCGGTGGAGGCAAGGGCGAACCCACGGCCGGCGGGGGCGGCGGTACGTCGGCACCGGGTGGCGGAGGCGGTACGGAGGGGCCCGGCGGCGTCGCGGTGCGCTGCTCGCCGTAATGCTCCCAGGCCGCGATCGCGACGCCGAGCAGACCGAGGCCGAGCGCGGCCTTGTCGCCGGGGAAGCCGCCGCCGAGGATCGACGAGCGCCCGCGACCGCCGAAGGTACCGCCCAGCGCGCCGCCAATCATCTGACCGAGTAACCGTTCCGCGTCGAACATCGTGCCTTGCTCCGTTGACGTGCTCTCGACCCCGGGCACGGGCATCCTGTCGCGCCGGGCCGATTCGCCTTTATGGCATCATACCCGGCCTTGTCCGTCCCCTGTCTGGCGCTTCCATGCTGATCTTCGAGCTTTCGCAGCCTGGCCGCAGCGCGGCCGCCCAGCTCCCCGCCGCCGGCGACGTGCCCGCCGATCTGCCCGAGCGTTTCCGCCGACGGAGCGCGACCGGCCTGCCGGAGGTCTCCGAGCTGCAGACGGTGCGTCATTACACGAACCTGAGTCGCAAGAACTTCTCGATCGACACGAACTTCTACCCGCTGGGTTCGTGCACGATGAAATACAACCCGCGCGCCTGCAATTCGCTGGCGATGCTCGATGGCTTCCTGGCGCGCCATCCGTATGCGCCCGAGTCGCTCTCGCAGGGTTTCCTCGCCTGCATGTACGAGCTCCAGGAAATCCTCGCCGACGTCACCGGCATGCAGGGTGGCGTCTCGCTCGCGCCTATGGCCGGCGCGCAGGGCGAGTTCGCGGGCGTGGCGATGATCGTCGCCTATCACCGTCATCGCGGTGACCATGCGCGTACCGAGATCATCGTTCCCGATGCCGCGCACGGCACCAACCCGGCGACCGCGACGATGTGCGGCTGTACGGTGCGCGAGATCCCGACGCTCGCCAACGGCGACGTCGACGTCGAGGCGCTGAAGAAGGTGCTCGGTCCGAAGACCGCCGGCATCATGCTGACCAATCCGTCGACGATCGGCGTGTTCGAGCGGCGTATCGTCGAGATCGCGAAACTCGTGCACGAGGCCGGCGGACTCCTGTACTACGACGGCGCGAACCTCAACGCGATCCTCGGCAAGGTGCGGCCGGGCGACATGGGCTTCGACGCGATCCACATGAACCTGCACAAGACCTTCTCGACGCCGCACGGCGGCGGCGGTCCGGGCGCGGGCGCGGTCGGTGTGTCCGAACGCCTGAAGCCGTTCCTGCCGATTCCGATGGTCGAACGCCGCGCCGACGGTCGCTACGGCTGGGTGAGGAAGAAGGATCGCCCGCTGTCGATCGGCCGCCTGACCAGCTTCGCGGGCAACGCGGGCGTACTGCTGCGCGCCTACGTGTACGCGCGCCTGCTCGGCCGCGAGGGCATGCCGCGCGTGGCTGAATACGCGACGCTGAACGCGAACTACCTCGCCCGGCGCATGGCCGAGGCGGGCTTCGAGCTCGCCTATCCCGAGCGCCGTGCGAGCCACGAGTTCATCATCACGCTCGCCAAACAGAAGAAAGAGCACGGTGTCAGCGCACTCGACTTCTCGAAGGCGCTGCTCGACCACGGCATCCACGCGCCGACCAACTACTTCCCGCTGCTCGTGCCGGAATGCCAGCTCATCGAGCCGACCGAAACCGAGAGCAAGGAGACCCTCGACGAATTCGTCGCGGTCATGGCCAGGCTCCTGGAGCTATCCCGCACGGATCCGCAGGCGCTCAAGGATGCTCCGCTGACCACGCCGGTGCGCCGCCTCGACGACGTCAAGGCTGCGAAGGAGCTCGACCTCGCCTATCCGCAGCCCGCCGTGCAGGCGGCCTGAGCCGCCGGTCCACGCGTCATGTCGAGCACCGAGCCGCGCGGTCCGCGCCAGATCTACAAGGCGCTGATCTGGTCGTTCAAGGGCCTGCGCGCGGGATGGACCTTCGAGGCCTCGTTCCGCCTCGAGGTCTATCTGTTCGTGATCTTCTTCCCGGTCGGCCTGTGGTTCGGCCACGGTGCGATCGAAAAGGCGATCCTGTGCGGCAGCCTGATCCTGGTGATGTCGGCCAAGCTGCTGAACTCGGCCGTCGAGGCCGTGGTCGACAAGGTGAGCCCCGAATTCCACGAGCTGGCCGGGCGTGCCAAGGACATGGGTTCGGCCGCGGTGTTCCTGCTGATGCTGAACGCGATGCTGTGCTGGGGGCTGATCCTCGGCGCGCGGTTGTGACCCGGGCCATGCATTCCGAAGGAGCCGAACCGGCGTGACCTGGCTGCTCGACCCCGAAATCTGGATCGCGCTGTTGACCCTCTCCACGCTCGAGATCGTGCTTGGCGTGGACAACCTCGTGTTCATCTCGATCGCCGTGGGCCGGCTGCCGCCGGAGCGCCGCCGCGCTGGAAGCCAGCTGCCGCAGCGG
>CAYYHP010000115.1:0-7925 GCA_964471815.1 uncultured Rhodanobacteraceae bacterium | reverse complement strand
GGTCTCGGTGAGCGGCGCGACCGGCGGCACCTGGCGCAACCGCGCGTGCATGCCGGGCACCTCCTCGACGCCGCGCGCGATGTGCCGGGCCAGGCGCGCCGTGGCGCCGTGGCGGGTGTAGTAGAGAATCAGGATGTCCGACATGACAGGCTTGGGCACGGGCCGCTGGCGCGGCGCAGCGTATCATCGCCCCGGCCCGACCCGTACGAGCCTTTCCGCCCATGTCGACCCTGCGCCACCGACGCGACCGGATCCTCGCTTTCCTGCGCTTGCTCACGCGGCGCTTCCTGGCCGATCGCTGCCTCGAGAGCGCCGGCTCGCTCGCCTACACGACGCTGTTCGCGCTGGTGCCGCTGACCGCCGCGGTGCTCGGCATCCTCTCGGCGTTCCCGGTGTTCCAGCAGTGGCGCTCCCGCGTGACCGATTTCGTCTTCGAGAATTTCGTGCCGGCGACCGGCAAGGTCGTGCAGACCTATCTCACGGAATTCGCCGACAAGGCGAGCCAGGCCACTGCGGTCGGCATCCTCGTGCTGGTGTTCAGTGCGGTGATGCTGATGATCAGCATCGAGGATGCGTTCAACCGGATCTGGCGCGTGCGCACCGGGCGGCGCGCGGTGGCGCGCTTCCTCGTCTACTGGACTGCGCTGTCGTTCGGCCCGCTGCTGCTGGTCACCGCGCTCGGCCTGAGCTCCTACCTGTTCGCGCTGCCACTGCTCGACGAGGCCGAGAGCGGCATGGGCCTGAAGACGCGCCTGCTGGGCCTCGCGCCATTCGCGATCGTCTGGGTCGGTCTGGTGGCGAGCTATCTGCTGGTTCCGAACCGCAGCGTGCGCTTCGCGCATGCGGCCTGGGGCGCGCTGCTTGCCGCGTTGCTGTTCGAGGCCGCCAAGCGCGCGTTCGGCTTCTACGTCGCGAACGTGCCGTCGTACGAGCAGGTGTACGGCACGCTCGCGGTCGTGCCGATCTTCCTGCTGTGGATCTACCTGTCCTGGATCGTGATCCTGCTCGGCGCGTCGTTCGCCGCCACACTCGGTGCGTTCTCCCAGCGCCGTGCGGCGCGCGAGCTGGCGCCGGGCCACGAGTTCCTCGGCCTCCTCACGGTGCTCGGCGAATTCGTCGAGGCGCAGCGCGAAGGGCGCGGCCTGCACAGCCGCGAGCTCTGCCGGCACGGCCCGGTACTCGACGACGACCTGATCCAGCGTTATCTCGGCGATCTCAACGCGGCCGGTCTGGTGCAGCGTGCCGAGAGCGGCGAGTGGTGATGGTGCGCAGCCTCGATTCAGTGCGCTTACTGGACCTCTACGAAACCGGGCTATACCGCCTGCCGCTCTCGACGGACGTCGCCACGGCCCATCTGCCGCCGCGTTTCACGCCGCTGCTCGAACGCATGGCCCGGGATCTGCGCGGCACGCTCGGCGTCACGCTCGCCGAAGTCTTTCCCGCCCCGCCGGAGTCTGCTAAACCAGCCGCTTCGTCCGCTCCTCCGCCGGGCCCGTGATGCCGATGAAATCCGCTCTCGCCGCGCTGCTGCTCGCCATGGCGAGCCTGCCCATCCATGCCGATACCGCTGAGCGTCCGCGTCTCGACGTCGTCACGCTCGACGGCAAGCGCTTCGATCTGTCCGCGCAGGCCGGCAAATGGGTCATCGTGAACTTCTGGGCGACCTGGTGCTCGCCGTGCGTGAAGGAAATGCCGGACATCTCGGCCTTCGTCGCCGCACGCAAGGATGTCGCCGCGATCGGTCTCGCCTTCGAAGACACGGATCGTGCGGAGATCCTGGCCTTCACGAAGGCGCATCCGGTCGTCTACCCGCTCGCGCAGGTCGACGTGTTCGACCCGCCGAAGGACTTCGAACCGCCGCGCGGTCTGCCGACGACCTACCTGATCGCCCCGGACGGACGCGTCGCGAAGCGTTTCGTCGGCCCGCTCGGTGGTGAGGATCTCGCCAAGGCCATCGCCGCGGCCGGCGCGGGGAAGTGAGTCGGTGAAGACGCTCGTGTTCCACGTATCGGGCCGCGTGCAAGGCGTGCATTACCGCGCCGCGACGCGTGCCCAGGCGCGGCGCCTGGGGCTCTTGGGTTACGCGAAGAACCTGCCGGATGGCCGCGTCGAGGTCGTCGCGCATGGCGATGATGCCGCGCTCGCCGAACTCGAAGCCTGGCTGCGTCTCGGTCCGCCGCTCGCTGCGGTCGCCGCGGTCGTGTGTGCGGACCATCCGGACCATGTGCGGGAGGATTTCCTGATCCTCTGAGCCGGCCGTCGCGGCCTCGCGCGCGGCGGCCGGCTGCAGGGCAGGGACCTGCGATCAGCGCTCGCCGAGCCGCGGCCGCAGACCAGCGAGGTTGCATGGCCGCGTGCGCGAATCGAGCTGGGCACGCAGGAGCTTTTCCCAGGCAGTGCGGCAGGCCGAGGTCGAGCCCGGCAGGCAGAACACGAAGGTGCGGTTCGCTAGTCCGGCGAACGCGCGTGACTGCAAGGTCGACGTGCCGATCTCCTCGTAACTCAGCACGCGGAACATCTCGCCGAAGCCGGGCATCGTCTTGTCGAGCAGCGGCACGATAGCTTCCGGCGTGGAATCGCGCCCGGTGAAGCCGGTGCCGCCGGTGACCAGGATGCCGTCCACGGCCTCGTCGGCGATCCACGCCGAAACCACGGCCCGTAGGCGATAGATGTCGTCGCGCTCGATGTGCCGCGCGTGCAGCCGATGACCCGTCTCGGTGAGTGCGCCGGCGAGATAGTCGCCGGAGCCGTCGTCGGCCGCGGTGCGCGTGTCGGAGACCGTGAGGACGCAAAGGTTCAGCGGAATGAAGATATCGGTGGCGGTCATGCTGGATCGGACTTAAGGGGAAGAGCGTTCGCCGCAGTGCTCGGCGTACCAGGCGAGCCAGTCGCGCAGGCGGCGTGTCCCGCTCGCAGCCATGAACGCCTCGTCACTTGCCGCCATGCGGCGCAGGGCGTAGAGGTCGCCGACGGTCGGCGCGTAGCGAGGTGGCAGCGGCTCGCACAGGCGATAGGCCGGCGGCGTCGCCGGACCGATCAGCGCGTCGAGCAGCCGATCGCGGCAGTCGCGATCCTCGCATTCGCGGAACGCCCAGTCCACGAGTCCGGGTTCGATCTCGTCCCAGATCAATTGCGCGCGCATCGTGACACGACATGCCGGACAATCGGCCGGCCGGCCTTCGTCGAACACCTGACGCAGCGCGGCGTGTGCTTGCGGCGCGAGCGGCGCGCGCCGTACCGGGCCTTGCGTCGCGAGGCGCAGCGCCTCGTCGAGATGGGGCGTGCCCTGCAGTCGCGCGACGATCCGGTCGATACCGCCGATGCCGAGGCTCACGGCCATCTCGCGTGCATCGAGGGCGAGCCGGCGCGTGTCGTCCACGCGCACCTGTGCGGCCCGGCTGCCCGGGTAGAGCGCGACGATCAGGCCGCTAGCGAGCAGGAACGGCGCCACGCTCAAGACGAGCGTTCGCCACCGCTCCGGCTCGTGGCGGGAACGCGCCCGCAAGGTCAGCCGCAACACTGCGAGCAGCGTGACCGCCGGCACGCCCCAGCGGACCCAGCGGTCCATCATGCTCGAGTAGTCGGGCATCTCGCGCACGAGATTCATGTCGAGCGGTGCGTAGAAACCGGCGACCATGAAGCCGAGCGCGTTGCCGACGAGAAAGGTGATCAGCGCCTCGGCGAGCGCGCGGCGCCACGGTGATGCCGCGGGCGACGCGGCGTCGGCTCGGGGGACAGTGGGCGTGTGGCGTCGAGTCATTACATCCGGATCACGAGCAAGGATTAACGAGGGAACGTCCGACCCGAGCCAAAACGAACGGCCGTGCTGCGTCGCGAGGCCGTGATCGACTCCCGCCGGCACGCCGCCACCCCGGCACGATCGGGGCGCGTCAGACATCGCTCACCTCAACCCTGCGCAGTCAGCGCCTTGAGCTGATCGGCCTGGTCCTCGACAGTCAGCCGGTCGAGCAGATCGTCGAGATCACCCTCGACGATCTCGGGCAGGCGGTACAGCGTGAGACCCTCGACACGGTGATCGGTCACGCGGCCCTGCGGGAAGTTGTAGGTGCGGATGCGCTGGCTGCGATCGCCCGAGCCGACCTGCAGACGGCGCGATTCGGCCTGCGCGCGCACCTGTTCCGCGCGGCGCCGCTCTAGCAGTTCGGCCTTCAGGCGCTTCATCGCCTTGTCGCGGTTGGCATGCTGCGAGCGCTCGTTCTGGCATTCGACGACGATGCCGGTCGGCAGGTGCGTAAGGCGGATCGCCGAATCGGTCTTGTTGACGTGCTGACCGCCGGCGCCCGAGGCGCGGAAGGTATCGACCTTGATGTCGGCTTCGCGGATATCGATGTCATCAATCTCGTCCATTTCCGGCAGGATCGCGACAGTCGCCGCCGAGGTGTGGATGCGGCCCTGCGCTTCGGTCGCCGGCACGCGCTGCACGCGGTGTGTACCGGATTCGAACTTGAGCCGCGAGAACGCGCCGCGGCCTTCGATGCGCGCGATGATTTCCTTGTAGCCGCCATGCTCGCCAGGGTTCGCGGACTCGATCTCGACCTTCCAGCCCCGGCGCTCGGCGTAGCGCGCATACATGCGGAACAGGTCGCCGGCGAAGATCGCGGCTTCGTCGCCGCCGGTGCCGGCACGCACCTCGAGGAACAGGTTGGCTTCGTCGCGCGGATCCTTCGGCAGCAGCAGCACCTGGAGCTCGCGTTCGAGACGCGCGCACTCGGCTTCGAGTGCCGGGATTTCCTCGGCGGCCAGCTCGCGCATCTCCGCGTCGGCGAGCAGTGCGCGTGCGGCGGCGAGCGCCTGCGCGGCGGCATCGTGCGCGGCGAGCGCGTTCGTGAGCGGTTCGAGCTGGGCGTATTCGCGTGACAGCGCGCGGAAGCGTTTCGCATCGGCCAGCGTGTCGGCTTCGGCGAGCAGCGCGGCGACTTCCTCGCGGCGCTCGGCGAGCTCCTCGAGTTTCCGGCGGATGGAAGGGGTCATGCGTCCTTGTCGGCGGCCGCGCCGGGCAGCGTTGCCTGGGCCGGATCGAACAGTCGCCCGGCTGCGTGGATGAGGTCGAGATCGCCGCGCAGCGAGGCCGCACGCAGGTTCGCGCTCGGCGCGTGCAGCAGTTTGTTGGTCAACGTGTTGGCGAGGAAGGCGAGGGCATCCTCGGGTGACTTGCCGCGTTCGATCAGCGCGCGGGCCTTGGCCAGCACCGCGTCGCGTTCGACTTCGGCGCGGCGGCGCAGGTCGAGCACCGGATTGCCGAGTTCGAGGGCCCGGCGCCAAGCCATGTAGCGCTCGACCTGCAGTTCGATGATCGCCTCGGCCTCGCGTGCCGCGGCCTCGCGCGAACGGCGGTTGTCGTCGATGACCTGGCGCAGGTCGTCGATGGTGTAGAGGAAGGCATCCTCGACCTCGGCGACGTCCGCGGCGATGTCGCGCGGCACGGCAATGTCGACCAGGAACATCGGCTTGTGGCGGCGCGTACGCAGCGCGGCCTCGACCATCGCGCGGGTCAGGATCGGTTCGCGGCTCGCGGTGGAGGCGATCACGATGTCGGCTTCGGCGAGGTGTTGCGGCAGTTCGGCGAGTGCGATCGCATAGCCGCCGACGCGCTGGGCGAGGGCCTGGGCATTCTCCAGCGTGCGGTTGGCGATGATCAGGCGCCGCGCACGCGCATCGGCAAGGTGTCGCGCGGCGAGTTCGATCGTCTCGCCCGCGCCGATCAGCAGTACGCAGGCCTGGCCGAGATCGGCGAAGCGCTGCTCGGCGAGACGCACCGCCGTGTAGGCGACCGATATTGGCGCCGAGCCGATGCGCGTGTCGGTGCGCACGCGCTTAGCGACCGCGAAGGTGTGTTGCAGCAATCGCTCCATCGGCGCGCGCAGGGCCTGCGCCTCGCGCGCGAGCTGGTAGGCATCCTTGACCTGGCCGAGAATCTGCGGCTCGCCGAGGACCATCGAATCGAGCCCGGTCGCGACGCGGAACATGTGCCGGACCGCGGCATCTTCCTCGTAGCGGTAAAGGAACTCGTCGAGCCGGCTCTCGCTCAGACCGTGATGGCGATGCAGCCAGTCGAGCGGCGCACCGAGCGCATCGGCCGCGACCGAGCAGTAGATCTCGGTACGGTTGCAGGTCGAGAGGATCATCGCCTCGTGCACGCCGGCATGTCGCGTCAGATCGGCCAGGGCCGTGCGCGCCTGTTCCGGCGCGAACGCCACCCGCTCGCGCAGGGCGACCGGCGCGGTCAGGTGATTCAGTCCGAAGGCGAGTAGGGCCATCTGCAGCGTATGTGGGGCGACTATGGGCTAAGCTTCATCGCGGTGCGTCGCGGCGGCGCGTCCGGTGCGGGCGACGGGCCCGCTGCGGGGACGCCGACGGCGCCGCGTTTGCATGGCGCACGGCCCAAGCGCGCGTAGTGTGCGGGTGCGGTTTCGCCAGTTCAAGCAACACAAGGCTTTGTCCGAGGACGACGGCACGGGAATGGCAGGCATGATGCGGCATCCGGGGATGAGGCTCCTGACCTTGGTCATGGCGGGCGCACTGGGCGCCTGTACGGCGGCGGCGACGCGCACGCCCGTCCGGACGGCACCGGTGTCTGCCCGCGTGGCCGTGCCCTCGGCCGATCAGGACATGCTCGCGCAGATGCTCGGTGGCGAGTTCGCGCTGGCGCGCTCCGATCTCGATGCCGCGACCCGTCACTATCTCGCCGCGGCCCGCACCAGCCGCGATCCGGCCGTGGCAGCCCAGGCGGTGCGGCTCGCGCTCGCTGCGAAGCAGTGGGATCGGGCTCGCGAGGCGATCGACCGCTGGCAGCAGCTCGCGCCGGACGAGCCGGGCCTGCATCAGGCCCGGGCGACCCTCGCGCTCGCCGCGGGCGATGCCGGGCAGGTACTCACGGAACTCGGCGCACTGATGCGTCTGCCGGATGCGCACGGCTGGCGGCTGATCGGCCAGGTGTTGCTGATGGCGCCGGACAAGACACTGGCTGGCGATGTGCTCGAGCGCCTGGTCATGCCCGAAGCGCTGGCCGGCGCCGGCGACGAAATCTGGCTGGCGATGAGCCAGCTCGCGTTCAAGCTCGAACGCAAGCCGCTCGCACAGCATCTCGCCGAGGCCGCGGCGAAGAAGTTCGCGAGCAGCGAGGATCATGCCTGGCTCGCCCAGCTCGCCGCCGAGCGTGGCGACGCGGCCGCATCGCGACGACACTACCTCGATGCCCTGCGCCGCGACCCGAAGAATGCGCGGTTGCGCGTGGCCTATGCGACGTTGCTCGCCAATCAGGGCGACAATCTGGCCGCGGCGAAAGTGCTCGCCGAGGGGCCGCAGAGCGACTACACCTATGCCGCGCGTGCGGCTTATGCGGCACGCGCCGATGACAAGGCCACGCTGCGCGCACTGTACGAGGAGATCAAGGCGCGGCCGGAGGCCGAGCGCCCCTCCCAGCTCCAGCTGCTCGGCCAGCTCGCCGAGATCGTCGGCCAGAAGGAGGCTGCGCTGGCCTGGTACCAGCAGATCGACGCGAACGACGCGCATTGGTTCGAGGCGCAGCTGCGCATCGCCGTCCTGCTCGACGCAGCGGGCAGGACCGAAGAGGCACTCGGTCTCGTGCACGAGCTGGAAGCGCGCAGCGGCGACGATCCGAAACAGCTCGGCGAGGCTTTCCTGATCGAAGCCGAGATCGGCACGCGCAGCCAGCGCCCCGAGATCGCGTTCGACGCCTATGCGCGTGGCCTGATGGTCCTGCCCGACGACACCCGCCTGCTGTACGCGCGTGGCCTCCTGTCCGCCAACCTGGGCCGGACCGGCGATGCCGAGCGCGATCTGCGCCGCGTGCTGGAACTGAAGCCCGGCGACACGGAGGCCATGAACGCGCTCGGCTATACCCTCGCCGATGCCGGCCAGAAGCTCGACGAAGCGCTCGGCTT
>CAYYHP010000114.1:0-7939 GCA_964471815.1 uncultured Rhodanobacteraceae bacterium | reverse complement strand
AACAGCGGCACGCTGATGTCACCGGAGCCGATGAGCATGCCGATCTCGGTACAGCCGAGGATGATGCCCTGCGCGCCGGCGGCGATCAGGTCGCGCATGATCCGGCGGTAGGCCTCGCGCGAGGTCTCGCAGGTTACGCCGCAGCAGAGTTCGTCGAAGATCACGCGGTGCACCGTCGCGCGCGACTCGGCATCCGGAACCAACACGCTCAGCCCGTGCTTCTCGAGCCGGCTGCGGTAGAAGTCCTGTTCCATCGTGAAGCGCGTGCCGAGCAGGCCGACGCGCGCGATTCCGGCCGCGGCGACGCGTGCGGCGGTGACGTCGGCGATGTGCAGGGCCGGGATGCCGAGGCGCGCCTGGATCTGCGGCAGCACGCAATGCATGGTGTTCGTGCAGATCACGAGGGCCTCGGCACCGGCCGCCTCCAGCGCCTGTGCCGCGTCGCCGAGCAGCGCGCCGGCGCGCTCCCAGTCGCCGCGCTTCTGCAGGCGTTCGATCTCGGCGAAATCCATGCTGTAGAGGATCAGGCGCGCCGAGTGCAGGCCGCCGAGCCGCTCGCGGACACGCTGGTTGATGAGGCGGTAGTACGGCAGGGTTGATTCCCAGCTCATGCCGCCGAGCAGGCCTAGAGTGCGCAGGCCGGTCATGACCGCGGGGCTCCGTATCGGCGGCACGGACGGTCGGCGGATGGCATGACGGAAGCGGGCGACAAAGGCGGCATGGACGGTTCCGGACAACGCGGGTGGCGGACTATAGCGACCCGTGCAGGCCGTGCCCACGGGCGCGCGGGGAACTGCGTCTTTTCGCATCAGCGGGCTCAGCTGCGCGCCTCCGGCGTCGGGTTGACGTGTCCGCAGGCCGTGCAGGTGCGTGCCGCGAGCGAACCGTAATAACGCTCGAACACGGCCGGGAACTGCGTCTCGATGTTCTCGAGCGCGAAGTACTCCTCGTACAGCTTGTGGTTGCAGCGCTCGCAGAACCACAGCAACCCGTCGCGCTCGCCCGGCAGACGCTTGCGTTCGATGACCAGGCCGATCGAGTCCGGCAGGCGCTGCGGCGAGTGCGGCACCTTGGGCGGCAGGTAGAACACTTCGCCGGCGCGGATCGGGATGTCGCGCGGGCGGCCGTCCTCCTGGATGCGCAGTACCATCTCGCCCTCGAGCTGATGGAAGAACTCCGGGCCGTCCTCGACGTGATAATCGCTGCGCCGGTTCGGTCCGCCGACGATCATGACGATGAAATCGCCGTCCTGAATACATTTGTTGCCGACCGGCGGCCGTAGCAGATGGCGGTGAGAGTCGATCCAGTGCTGTAGGTTGAACGCGGCGGGCAGGCTCATGGTGAGGTCGCTGGAAAGCCGGGGGGCGCAGTGTAATCCGGTGCCGGCGCCGGCTGGCATGTCCGCACTGGCCCTGCCGCCGCGTTACCCCTGATCCGGGGCGTCCGGTACGCAGAGTCGAGGATGAGGATGAAACGATCGCTGCCCATGGGCCTGCTGCTCGCAGGTTGCGCGCTCGCTGCCGGATGCGCTGCCGGCAGCGGGGATCCCGTCGCGACCGCGAGTGCCTGGGACACGTTCTGGAATGCCGCGTGCGATGCGGCGACCGGCGAGCCGAGCGAGGAAGACCTCGCGCCGGTCAGCCATTTCGCCCAGGCGGGCATCGAGTTCGACCATCCGTCCGTGCTGCGCCTGCGCCGGGACGAGAAGGGCTATCCGCGCTGGACGCTGAGCCGTGGTGACGTCGAGGTCGAACTGCACGCGCCCACTAGCGAACTCGCTGCGGACGACTATCTCGGCCTGCTCGCCGGCGTTCTGGATTCCGACAGGGCGAAGGTCGAGCGGCTCGCGGACGTGCCGGCGCTGGCCCTGTGCGGACGGACCGTAACGCCGATCCGTCTGCGGCTGACATTGTTCGGCGACCGCCACGAGATGACCGGCATCGATCTGCCGGCGCCGGATGGCGAGTCGCGTTTCCTGGTGTTCGATGACGTGCTGGACGACGGCCAGGGATCGCGCACCGCGGCGGCGGCTTTTCGCCGCGTGCTCGACAGTCTGCGTTGTACGGCGGCGCGTTGATCAGGACGTGCCGCCGAGTGCGGCGACACACTTCAGCTCGATCGCGATCGGCGTCGGCAGCGCCGTGATGCCGAGCGTCGTGCGGCACGGCTGTGCGGTGGAGAAGTAGTCCGCGTACAGCCGGTTGTACGTCGCGAAATCGCGCGCCATGTCGGTCAGGAACACGGTCACGTCGACGAGATCCTCCCAGCGCGCACCGCTCGCCTCGAGCACCGCACGCACGTTGGCGAACACCTGCCGGCACTGCGCCTCGATGTCATAGGCGACGAGCCGGCCTGCGGCGTCGTAGACATTGCCGGGTATCACGTTCGTTGCGGGCTGGCGCGGACCGACACCCGACAGGAACAGCAGGTTGCCGACGCGCCGCGCGTGCGGATACGCGCCGACCGGCGCGGGCGCGTCATGGGCGTGGACGATGTCGCTCATGGTCTCCTCCCGGCGCCCGCGACCGTGATGTTCTGGCTGCTCAGCGCCTCGTTGTTCGTGCCAAGCGCGACGAGCCGGTACTTGCCGGGGCGCAGGTAGAGCTCCGCGCGCATGTCCTTGCCGGTGAGCAGGGCCTGTTCGGTCTTGCTCAGGCGCGGATCGCGCAGGCCGAACACGAAGCGGTCGGCCGGTACGGCATCGTCGGATTCGTTCGCGTAACGCGCCTCGATCACGCAAGGGAATTCACTGCGGCACAGCTCGCCGGTGATCGCATAGGGCTTGCGCAGGCCGCCGAGCCGGAGCCAGGTTGGTCGGCCGCCCTCGATCTGCTCGGGCGGGAAGAACACGCTCACGTCGTACCAGTCCGGCTTGAGCGACCACGGCTTGCCGTCCTTGCCGAGATAGACGATCGGCTGGGTGGCCCTGGTGGCCATCATCGCCGGGCCGTAGTACGGGTGATCCTCGGCCGGGTCCGTGTGGCCGAACAGGAAGGTCTGCTCGACGGTCAGCGGATCGATGCCGGTCAGACGGCGGAAATGGAAGGCCATGCTGTGGCCGTTGAGATAGCGCCCACCCTCCTGGATGTGCGCATAGCCGGCATTCACCACGAGGCGTGCGCCGGGATCCTTCTTCAGCACGCGCTCGACGAGGAGATGCGCCTGCTCGCGCTCACGCGCATCGCCGTTCGCATCCGATTCCGCCTCGTACGCGACCACCTTGAAGCCCAGCGCGAGCGCCGTGCGCACCATCTCGCCATAGATCGGCTCGCGTGTGTAGAAGCCGCTGTCGGTGACCGGATAACCGCGCGTCTGCAGCTTGCGGTCTCGCGAATCGAGCGTTTCCGAAGCGAAGTGCGTATAGCCGAGCTCGCGCAGCCGCGCGAGCATTGGCACGGTCAGCGTACGCGTCATCGGCGTGCTGTGGTTCTCGTTGAAGAACACCGCACGCCGATCCTTGGCAAGCCTTGTGAGCGCCTCGATGGCCGGCTCGGCCGCGTAGTCGTCGCGGCCGACCGGCGAAGGCGCGTCGTCGGGCTCGGCGACCTGCTTGATCGAGAACGAGGCGCGCGCCTCCGGATAGAGGCCGAGATAGGTTTCCTGCCAGCTCACGTACTGGCCGAAGATGATGCGGAACGCACGGCTGTCGTCGGCCGTGAACGCCGCGCGCATCACCAGGTACTGCGCGAGCAGACCCCTAAGACGGTCGGCCTGCTTGAGGATGCCTTCGGACTTCTCGGCCGCGGCGCGCTGCTGCGCCTTCCATTCCGACGGCGAGGGCGGCGCCTTGTCGGCCGCGGCGTCGGCGGTAAGGCCGGCGATCAGTACGGCACCGAGGAAGGACAGCATGCGTAACCTCCGGGCGATGGCGCGGCACCGCCCGATGTGCCGGGCGGTGCGCTGGCGATCATACGGCGAGACCGAGCTCGGCGAGCGCAGCGCGATACGCCGGCTGCAGATCGGGCGCGGCGCACACGCCGAGGCCGAGCTCGCGCAGCAACCCGTCGGCGAGGCCGTAGATGCAGCCGTGCACGGTCAGGTCCTGGCCTCGCTCCCAAGCGCCCTGCACGACGGTCGTCTGGCAGATGTTCACGACCTGCTCGATGACGTTCAGTTCGCACAGCCGGTCGTGGCGCTGCCGGCGATCGGCGATGCCCGAAAGCATGCCGGCGTGCTTCTGCGCGACGTCTCCGACATGCCGCAGCCAGTTGTCGACGAGCCCGAGGCGCGCGCCATCGAGTACTGCCTGCACGCCACCACAGCCGTAGTGGCCGACCACCATGATGTGTTCGACCTTCAGGACATCGACCGCGAACTGCACGACCGACAGGCAGTTGAGGTCGGCATGCACCACGACGTTGGCGACGTTGCGATGCACGAACACCTCGCCGGGCGCCATGTCCATGATCTGGTTGGCGGGTACACGGCTGTCCGAGCAGCCGATCCACAGGTATTTCGGTGCCTGCTGGCGGCTCAGGCGTTCGAAGTAGGCGGGGTCATGATGGCGAACGCGTTCGGACCAGTGCCGGTTGCGTTCGAGCAGATCGCCGAGGTCGGACATGGCTCATCTCCGGGGGAAGGTGGATGTACGGCCGGACGCGGCACGCTGTGAGCGCCTACCAGCGCAGGCAGACGTTCTTGGTTTCGGTGAAGAAGCGCAACGCCTCGACGCCGCCCTCGCGGCCCATGCCGGACTGCTTCACGCCGCCGAACGGCGTACGCAGGTCGCGCAGCATCCAGGTGTTGATCCAGACGATGCCGGCCTCGAGGCGCGCGGCCACACGATGTGCACGCGCGAGTCCGGCAGTCCAGACCGACGCGGCGAGGCCATAGCCGGTGCTGTTGGCGATCGCGATGGCCTCGTCCTCGTCGTCGAAAGGAAGCAGGGTGACGACCGGGCCGAAGATTTCCTCCTGATTCGTGCGGCAGGTCGGCGCCAGACCCTCGATCACGGTCGGCGCGACGAACCAGCCGCCCGCGCAACGGCCGGGGACCTGCACCGCCTCGCCGCCGCAGAGCACCCGGCCGCCTTCCTCGCGTGCCCGCGCGATGCAGGCCATCACCTTGTTGAAGTGTGCCGCGGAGACCAGCGCACCGAGGTCGGTCGACGGCTGCAGCGGATCGCCGACGCGCAAGGTCTGCACGCGCGCCACGAAACGCTCGCGGAAGCGTTCGTAGATCGGGCGCTGGATCAGCAGGCGCGAGCCGCACAGGCAGATCTGGCCCTGATTCGAGAATGCCGAGCGCACGAGCGTGTCGAGGTTTGCGTCGCCGTCGTCCCAGTCGGCGAACACCAGGGTCGGGTTCTTGCCGCCGAGTTCGAGCGAAAGCTTCCTGAAGCGCGACGCCGCACTCGCGGCGATGGCCGCGCCGACCAGCGTCGAGCCGGTGAACGAGATCGCCTTCACGTCGGGATGTTCGACCAGGGCCTGGCCGGCTGAGGGGCCACTGCCGTGCACGATGTTCAGCACGCCGGGTGGCAGCCCGGCCGCGAGGCTCGCCTCGGCGAGCAGGGCGGCCGTGAGCGGAGTGACTTCCGACGGCTTGCCGACCACCGCGTTGCCGGCGGCGAGTGCCGGCGCGATCTTCCAGGTGAACAGGTATAGCGGCAGATTCCACGGGCTGATGCAGCCGACCACGCCGAGCGGTTGGTGCAGCGTGTAGTTCAGCGCGTTCGCGCCCATCGGGTGCGCCTCGCTCGACCACTGCGTGACCGCCATCGCGAAGAAGCGCAGGTTGGCGATCGCGCGCGGGATGTCGACCTCGCGGGCCAGCGCGAGTGGCTTGCCGGTGTCGCGCGACTCGGCCTCGGCGAAGCGCTCGAATTCGCCCTCGATGTGCTCGGCGAGGGCGAGCATCAGGCGCGCACGCTGCTCGACCGTCGTCGCGGCCCAGGCCGGCGCGGCACGCTGCGCGGCCGCGACGGCCGCCGCCACATCGGATGCGTCCGAGTCCGGACAGCGCGCGTACACGCGGCCGGTGGCCGGCTCGGAGACGTCGAGGTGACGGCCGGACTGCGGCCCGACGAGCCGGCCGTCGATCAGATTGCGGATAACCAGCGTTTCGCTCATCACGCGAGCCTCCGGATGGCGTACCTGGCAGGCGGCCGAGTGACAGCCTGCCGACGAGGTCCACGGCGGGACCGTGCGCAAATCGGATATGCAAGCGGTCGATTTGCGGAGAACGCGCGCAAGCTCGGCCTGCGTCGTTCGATCGTTAAAGTGTCAGGAAGCGCCTTCCCCGACAACCTGCTGGTGCATCCGCGTGGCATCGGTCGATTGCCGGCCGGCGTAGGCCGTCGTGGGCTTACAGCGACTGCGTGCGTCCGCCGTCGACCGGCAGGTTGATGCCGTTGACGTAGTTCGCCGCCGGTGCAGCGAGGAACGCGATCGCCGCGGCGATCTCGGCGGCGTCGGCGAAGCGTCCGGCGGGCACCGAGGCGAGCATCGCCTGCTCGATTTCGGCCGCGCTCCTGCCGGTCGCCGCCATGCGGTCAGCGACGATCTGCGCGAGCCTCTGGGTGCGTGTGTAGCCTGGCAGCACGTTGTTGACCGTGATGCCGAACGGGCCGAGTTCGGTGGCCAGTGTCTTGGCCCAGTTGGCGACCGCTCCGCGGATCGTGTTGGACACGCCGAGATTGCGTAGCGGCTCCTTCACCGAGGTCGAGATCACGTTGACGATGCGCCCGTAACCCGCGCCACGCATGCCCGGCAGCAGGGCGCCGAGCAGGCTCTGCGCAGCGATCAGGTGCCGGGTGAAGGCATCGAGATAGGCGGACGGTTCCGCGGTGTGCGCCGGACCACCCGGCGGGCCGCCGGTGTTGTTGACGAGGATCTGCACGGGCCGCGCATTCGCCACGCTCTCGACCTTGCGTCGCAGCGCGTCCGTGTCGGCCATATCGACGGCGACGAAACCGTGGACCTGCGCCGCGTGCAGGTGCGGCAGCATGGCCACGGTCGCCGCGAGCGCATCGGCCGAGCGGGCCAGCACGGTCACGTCCGCACCGAGCCGCGCAAGCTCGATCGCTGCGGCGTGGCCGATGCCCTGCGAGGCGCCGCAGACCAGCGCATGCCTGCCGGTGAGATCGAGATCCATCAGCCGATACCTCGTGCGATCTTGTGGGCCATGCGCGGCAGCAGCTCCTCGTCGCTGTCCGCGCTCGGCGGGAAGGTGGAGTCAAGGTCGAAGCCCATGACCGCGGCATCGGCCTCGTCGAGGCCGTCCCAGGCGCGGAATTCCGCGTCGAGCAATGCCATGCGCGCGTTCGTCTCGTCGTCGTAGCGTAGGATCTCGCCGCTCGCATCGAGAACTTCGGCCACGCCCGATTCGAGCACGCTCAGCCGCGCCCAGACCAGGGTGTCGCCGAGGCTAGCGCACCACCAGGATTCGTTCGTTGTGCTCATGGACGGCCTCCCGTAATCACCAGTGCGCCGAACACCACGGCACACAGCGAGCCGATCGCGATGCACCACGCGCCGATGCGCGCGGGCAGGGCGAGGAAATCGAGGCTCGTATCGCCTGCGCGGCGGAATCCACCGCGCAGCAGCCAGACGAAGCTCGCCGGCGCGAACGGCCCGCCGGCGACGGCGTCGAGAAGCTGCGGCTGGCGATCACGCAGTTGCGTGGTCACCAGCGGCCAGCTCATCAGATAGGCGGTCAATCCGGCGACGGCGAGACCCAGTGCAAGCAGGAAGCAGAACAGCACGGATCAGAATTCCGCGTGGCCCGGCACGCGCGGGTAGGGGATCGCGTCGCGGATGTTGGCCAGCCCGCAGACGTAGACGACCAGGCGCTCGAAGCCGAGGCCAAAGCCGGCATGGGGGACCGTGCCGTAGCGGCGGAAGTCGCGATACCACTGGTAGTGCGCGGGATCGAGCTTGAACTGCGCCATGCGCGCATCGAGCACGTCGAGGCGTTCTTCGCGCTGCGAGCCGCCGAT
>CAYYHP010000113.1:0-8429 GCA_964471815.1 uncultured Rhodanobacteraceae bacterium | reverse complement strand
CAGGGACACCGCGATGCGATGCCCTGCTTCCAGCACCCGCAGCTGTTCGAGCGACTCCACCTGCTCCAGCCTGCCCGGCGGCATGGCCGCGAAACCCCGCAGGAAGCCGGCGCGATAGGCGTAGATGCCGATGTGGCGCAGGAACGGCGCAGCGGCCGGCAAAACCTCGCGCGAGGCCGCGAACGCATCGCGTGCCCAGGGCAGCGGGGCACGGCTGAAATACAGCGCGTGTCCCTGGGCGTCGCAGACCACCTTCACGCAGTTCGGATCGAACAGTTCCTCGGCATCGGCGATCGGAGTCGCCAGCGTCGCCATCGGTGCGCCGCTCGCGGCCAGGGCATCGGCGACCGCGCGGATACCGCTCGGCGGCGCGAGTGGCTCGTCGCCCTGCAGGTTGACGACGATGCATTCGTCCGTCCAGCCGAGTCGCTCCGCGCATTCGGCGAGACGGTCGCTGCCGGAGGCATGGTCCGCGCGCGTCCGGCAGACGGTCACCGGCTGGCCCTCGAGCGCGGTGGCGATGCGCTCGTCGTCCGTGGCGATGACGACCTCGGCCGCGCCGGCCGCGAGTGCACGGCGCGCGACGTGCAGGATCATCGGTTCGCCGGCCAGGAGACGCAGCGGCTTGCCCGGCAGGCGCGTCGAAGCGAAGCGCGCGGGAATGGCGACCACGAACGGCACGGCAGCGGACATGCGACCTCGGCGAACGGTGCGGCCGGAGGCCGCGACGAAGGCGCCGAGCCTACGCAACGCACGCCGCTGCCGACAAGCGATCGTGACCTGCCAGCCATGCCGATCGGTGCTTTGCCGGCGGTGCTTCGGCGGAATACCCTAAGCCGCCCTGCGAACCCGCCAGCCGTGAATTCCCTCGATCCGCGAACCGACGCCGGCCAGGCCGCCGCGCGCCTGCTGTGGCGCGCTGCGCTGCTGATGGCGGCGAGTGCGATGCTGTTCGGTGCGATGGCCATCGTCATCCGGCTCGCCTCGAAACAGCTGCATGCGTTCGAGATCGCGTTCTTCCGCAACCTGCTCGGCGCAACCTTCGCGCTGCCGCTGCTATGGCGCCATGGTCTAGGCCTGTTGCACACCGACAAGCTCGGTTTCTATGTCCTGCGCTGCGCGATCGGCATCGTGTCGATGCTGGCCGGGTTCTGGGCGATCGTGCATCTGCCGCTCGCCCAGGCAATCGCGCTGTCCTATTCGACGCCGCTGTTCGTGACCATCGGTGCGGTGCTGTTCCTCGGCGAGGTCGTGCGCATCCGGCGCTGGAGCGCCGTACTGGTCGGTTTCCTCGGCGTGCTCGTGATCGTGCGGCCCGGTGCCGCGGCTTTCAGTCTCGCGAGCCTCGTGCCGCTGCTCGCCGCGGCGATGAGCGGCTCGGTCGCGATCAGCATCAAGTACCTGTCGCGCACCGAGCGGCCGGATGCGATCGTGCTGCTGACCTCGCTGCTCTGGGTACCGCTGTCGCTCGGACCGGCTGCGTTCGTCTGGCAACGGCCGCAGGGCATTACCTGGCTGTGGCTGGTACTGGCCGGCTTCTTCGGTACGACCGCGCACATGTGCTGGACGCGCGCCCTGCGCCTCGGCGAGGTCTCGGCGCTCACGCCGCTGAGCTTCCTGCAGCTGCCGGTCGTGGCGCTGGCCGGCTATGCACTGTTCGGCGAGCAGATCGACGCCTGGACCCTGACCGGCGCCGGCATCATCCTCGCCAGCAACCTGTATATCGCCCAGCGCGAGGCGGCCCTCGCACGCCGGCGCGCACACGTGCCGCCCGCGGCGTGAGCTTCAGCCGCCCTGGTGGCGGGCATAACGCGTGGCGACGTAATCCTCGACGAGCGCGATGAATTCGCCGGTGATGTTGTCGCCACGCAGGGTGACCGTCTTCTCGCCATCGACGAACACCGGCGCGGCCGGGGCCTCGCCAGTGCCGGGCAGGGAGATGCCGATGTTGGCATGACGCGACTCGCCCGGCCCGTTGACCACGCAACCCATCACCGCGAGGGTCAGGTTCTCGACCCCGTCGTACTGCAGTCGCCACTCGGGCATGCGCGCACGCACGTGCTCCTGCACGCCCTTGGCGAGTTCCTGAAAGAAGGTGCTGGTGGTGCGTCCACAGCCAGGGCAGGCGGTGACCAGCGGCGTGAACGCGCGCAGGCCCATGGTCTGCAGGAGTTCCTGGGCGACGATGACCTCGCGCGTACGTGATTCGTCCGGTTCCGGCGTCAGCGAGATGCGGATCGTATCGCCAATGCCTTCCTGGAGCAGCACGGCGAGCGCAGCGGTCGAGGCGACGATGCCCTTCGAACCCATGCCGGCCTCGGTCAGGCCTAGGTGCAGCGCGTAGTCGCCGCGTGTGGCGAGATCGCGGTAGACGGCGATCAGCTCCTGCACGCCCGACACCTTGCAGGACAGCACGATGCGTTCCCGGGCGAGGCCGAGCTCCTCGGCGCGTGCGGCCGAATCGATCGCCGAGCGGATCAGCGCCTCGCGCATCACGCGCGTGGCTTCCCACGGCTCGGCGAGCGCGGCGTTCTCGTCCATCAGCCGGGCGAGCAGTTCCTGATCGAGTGAACCCCAGTTCGCGCCGATGCGCACGGCCTTGCCGTGGCGCACGGCCAGCTCGACGATCGTCGAGAACTGCACGTCCTTCTTCGTGCCGAAGCCGACGTTGCCGGGGTTGATGCGGTATTTCGCGAGCGCTTCGGCCGCTGCCGGCTCGCGCGCCAGGAGTTGATGGCCGTTGTAGTGGAAGTCGCCGATCAGCGGCACCGGCACGTTCATGCGGTCGAGCCGTTCGCGGATGCGCGGCACGGCAGCGGCGGCCTCGGGCGTGTTCACGGTCACGCGCACGAGTTCCGAGCCGGCGCGCCAGAGTTCGGCGACCTGCTTCGTCGTTACGGCCACGTCGGCTGTATCGGTGTTGGTCATCGACTGCACGACGACCGGTGCATCGCCGCCGATGCGGATGCCGGCGACGTCCACGCCGACGGTCTTCTTGCGCGACGCGGTGCCGGCGGCACGCGCGTCGCGGGGGGAATCGCTCATGTTCAGGTGGCAGGATCGGAAGCGTCGGCGGCGATGGTAGCCGAAGCGGTCTCTGCGGAGTCTGAAGGCGACGTACCGCCGGCCAGGATGCGCAGATAGGCAACACTGGTCTCGCGCATGCGCACACGGCCCAGACGCTGCACGCTGGGCGTGCTCTGCCAGTCCATCGGATCGGCCGGACGGGTCATTTCGATCTCGCGCGCGTGGCGGTCGAACAGATGCGGGACGATCAGCATCTGGCCATCCTCGGCATTGCTGTCGTCGGGCAGCAACAGGGCACGCATCGGCGGCCGTGGGTGGCCGGATTCGTCGAAGGCGGATATGCCGACCGGCTGCGCGCGCCGTGCGAGCAGTTCCACGCCGGCATCGATGCGGCCTTCGTTGTCGCCGCGGATCCAGCGCAATACGCCGACCATCCAGTCCTGCGGTTCGTCGTCCGGCGCGGGCGTGGCCAGGCCGATCAGTTCGCCGACCTTGACCCGCACCGCCTCGCCGGCATCCCAGATCAGTCGGTAGCCGCCGAGGCTCTGGTCGAGCACCCGCGCACGCTGGCGCAGCGCGCGTGCCTGGTCGTTGATCGGATTGATCCATGCGGCGGTCGTATCGCGTTCACCGATGCTGATCGCCTGACCGCGCACGCGGCGCATGAAGCTGTCGAAGTCCTCGCCGCCGGCGAGCAGCATGTGCAGGCCGTGCAGGCCGACGACCGTGTCGAGCTGGTGACCGGCACCGAGGCGCGCGTGCTCGCGCTCGGCATTGCCGTTCCAGCAGCGCAGCAGACGCTCGACGAAGCCGCGGCCGACCCTGACCGGCGCCGCGCCGCACAGGCGGAATTCGATCTGTTCGACGCCCGGCAGGAGCAGGTCGATGTCCTTTTGGATGCGCGCGGCGGCCGACGTCGGATCGAACGACAGCACGCCGTAGGTCGCCGCGTGGCGCTCTTCGGGCAGATAGCCGAGGCTGCCGTCCTGATCGGTTTCGATGGCGAAGGCCTGGTCGTGGCCAATGCCCGCGGCAATCGTGCAGAACGGTGCCCAGGTGCGGGTCAGGCCGATCACGTCGGCCAGTTCGCGCTGGGTATAGCGGTAGGGGTTGCTCAGCGCGAGCAGCAGGGCCTGCGCATAGGCATCGTGCGGACTGATCTCAACGTCCGTGCCGAGCAATGGATCGGCGACGGCCTTGTCCTCGATCCTGAGCGCCTGCGCGGCGACGTAGACGCGATGCAGGCGCAACCAGGCGCCGGTCGGCGGCGTGTGGTAGACGAGATAGGCCTTGGCCAGTACCGCGCTGCCGTGCTGCAGCGCGCGCGTCGCGGCGAGCGCGACCGACTTGCCCTTGAGGAACGGCACCTTGCCGGTCGGTGCGACCAGGTCGTGCAGCACCTCGCAATAGCCCACGGCGAGCGCCGTCTCGAAATCCTGGGACTGTCGCGCGACCTGCAGCTTGGCGGGCGGCAGCGGGAAGCTCTCGATCTGGATCTGCCGGTCGAGCGCGGCGACCACGTGCGCGACGGGACCGCGCAGCAGTTCGAGTGCATCGAGGCGCTGCTGCGGTTCGATCAGCAGGCGGTCCATCGCTGTCAGCGCATCGAGCAGCTGGCGGGCGGTGGCGGTCGGGTTGGCCAGCGGCAGGTGATCGATCCAGTCGCGCAAACCCTTGGCGTCGAAGGCAAACTCGCCGCGCGCCGGTTCGTGCCGATCGGGCCAGTCCCCGGCCAGCTGCTTCAGCCATTCGCTCATGAATGCCGCCCCCGCTTTCCCCGCTGCGTTCGGTGGCCATTCTAGCGCGTGCCGATGCGTGCCCCTGACCAAGGTCGGGTCTGCGCCATTGGCCCCGGGCCGCGCGACGACGGCCGTGCTCGGCAGCGCGGCCAGCGCGGTGATGGCGGGTTGTTCATCGAGAGAGGGCGGAAGCGGGTCGTCGTCGTAATGCAGGTCTGGCCTCGTGTTCATCGTCACGGCTCCATGCCTGTCTGTCGACGACAAGCAAGCCGCAGGCCGCGCGGAGGCGAGCCCCGCGCCGGAAACCTGCCGGAGGCGCCATGGCGCCCATGGCCGTACCGTGTGTCCGCAGCACGCGTCGTCCGGCGTAGAACGCCGGACTCAGCCGCGGTGCGTCGCTCCACCACCCGGCGTGGCGAACGGCACCGGCGGTCCGAGCCGGATGCCCTGGCGCCAGGTCTTGAGCTTGGCTTCGATCAGCGGCGTGGTGGCGATCTGCGGTTCGGAAGGCGTTTCGTGCTCGCGGGTTTCCCAATCGCCGATCAGGCTTCGGGCGAGATCGAAGGCACCGTGGAAGGAATCGCTCTGGTTCAGCCCCTCGGCGAAGAACGCCTTGCCGAACCAGGTAATCGCGGAATCGCTGCCACAGCCGAACGAGGTGCGGTCGGCGCGCGCGGCGGTGATGACCAGGCTGGTCGCGTTGGCGAGCTTCGGCACGAAGCCACCGGAATAGCAGGCCGAGACGACGATCACCTTCCAGCGGAACGGCCGCGCGGCGAGCATCGTGGCGAGATCGTCCGCACCGATCTGGTCGAGCGGCAGCGGATCGAGATCGACGTAGAGCTGGTGGCCCTCGCTGCCGTGGCTGGTCAGGAACAGCAGCAGGATGTCCTCATCCGGGTCCATCTTCGTGGCCAGCGCATCCAGCGCGGCCTCGAGGTTCGTCCAGGTCGCGAGCGGCGTGGTCTCGACGGTGGCCGGGTTGTTGACGAGCGTCAGCACGTGGCCTGCGGCATCGAAGCGCTGGCTCAGTACCTTCGCGGCGTATTCTGCCTCGTTGCGGAATACGTCCTCGCTGCCGTCGCCGCCGAAAGTGATCGCGTACAGGTCCGTACGACCGGGCTTCTGCGGCACCAGGCGCTCGATCGCCTGGCGCATCAGGCGTGGCTGGTCGTACATGACCACCTCGCCGCTGAACGACGGGACGGATTCGCTCTCGGCCTCATCATCCGATGGTGCCGCGTCATCCGTGACGTCGCGGGTGCCGGCGTGATCATCTGCGTGGTGCGCATCGACCGGGGACCAGCGCACCGCGCCGAGCACCAGGCCCACGGCGATGCCGGTGGCCAGCGCGAAGGCGATCCGCAGGCGCTCCAGTCCGCTCATGCGGGCAGCACGATCCCGTCGAAGTCGGCCACGCACAGATGTGAGGCCCGGCTGGGGCAGGCGAGCGGCGGCCGGCACAGCCAGGTCGTGGCCATGCCCGCGGCGCGGGCCGCGTCGAGCTCCTCGACCACGTCGGAGAGGAACAGGATCTCCGCGGCCGGGCGGCCGATGCGTTCGGCGATGCGGGTGTACGAGGCCGTCTCGCGCTTGCCGCCGGTTTCGGTATCGAAATAACCATCGAACAGCGGCGTCAGGTCGCCGGCCTCGCTGTGCGCGAAGAATAGGCGCTGCGCAGGCACCGATCCGGACGAGTAGACGTACAGCGCGAGGCCCCGGCGCTTCCACTCGTGCAGCTTCGCGGCCACCTCGGGATAGACGTGGGCGCGATACGCCCCGCTCGCGTAGCCATCCCGCCAGATCAGGCCCTGCAGTGCCTTCAGCGGCGTGGCCTTGCGGTCCTCGTCGACCCAGCGTTCGAGCGTGGCGATGATGCCGGCGTGGTCGTCGGCGGCGAGGCCGGCCTCGGCCGCCGTTGCAGCGAGCCAGCGCGCCACCTCGGGTTGCATGCCGTGCGCGGCGACGAATCCGGCGAGGTGGGCGCGAGCGTAAGGGAACAGCACGTCCTTGACGAAGTGGATCGAGCTGGTGGTGCCTTCGATGTCGGTGAGGATCGCGGAAATCATGACGGAAGCGGAATGCCGCACGGGCGGATCACGGGCAGCCTGACCGGTCGCGCCGCGGCGTGCAACCGGGCCCGCTCGACGGGATAGCGCTCCAGCCGGGTGCGGTTCAGGCTGCGAGGCGCGGGAAGCGGTCGGCGATCACGTCGCCGGTGAAGTCCGCGACCCAGCCGGCGGGGTTCGTGAACAGGCGGATGGCGACGAAATACGGTGCTTCGCCCATGTCGAACCAGTGCCGCGTGCCGGCCGGCACGCCGATCAGGTCGCCCTGCTCGCAGAGCAGCTCGAACACGCGATCACCAATGTGCAGGTTGAACAGGCCGCGCCCGGCAACGAAGAAGCGGACCTCATCCTCGGCATGCGTGTGCTCGCCCAAGAACTTCAGGCGCAGGGCGACGCGGTCGGGATGATCCGGCGCGATGCTGACCACATCCACGGCCTGATAGCCACCTTCGCGCTGGAGCCGCTCGATGTCGCGGCGATAGGCGGCGATGACCGTCTCGGGTGATGCGCCCGGCTCGATCGGCGCGTCGGTCGCCCAGCGCTCGAAACGCGCGCCGGTCGGTGCGAGGGTGCTGGCGATGATGGCGTGGTCCGTGATGGTTTCGAGCGGTTCGGCCGGCGCGTCACCGGCGAAAATGCGCAGACGGCTCATGACTGGAGTCTCCTCAGGTCGAGTTCGCAGGCAATCAGGAATTCGAGCGCTTCGACGTGCCGCTTTGCGTCGGTCATGTTCGCGCCCCACGTGTACAGGCCGTGTCCCTCGATCAGGTAGGCATGCAGCGGTCGGCCGGCATCCAGCCAGGCCTCCACCCGTGCCGTCAGTTCCGGCATGTGCTGGGTGTTCGGGAACACCGGGAGCTCCAGCACGCTGGCATGCGTGGTAAAGCCAGTGATCGCCTTCTGCAGCTCCCAGCCTTCGAGACGCAGCACGCCGGCGGGTGCGAACAGGCGCGAGGCCACCGTCTGCTGGCGCGAGTGTGTGTGCAGGACCGCCTGCACCTCCGGGAAGCGACGATAGATCTGCGTGTGCAGCGCGGTTTCGGCCGATGGGCGTGCGGTCGTGCCGACCGGCTGGCCTACGCCATCGACGACCATCACATCGTCCGGTGTCAACCGGCCCTTGTCGCGCCCGGACACCGTCATGGCGATCAGCTCGCCGGCGAGCCGCATCGAGAAGTTGCTGCTGGTCGCCGGAGTCCAGCCCTGCGCGGCGAGCTCGCGACCGGTTTCGGCGATTTCGCGGGCGCACGCCGAGAGGCGCACGGTGTCGATGACGGGCGTGGAGGGCATCGCGGAGGATCGGGCGGTGAGAGTCCGAACTATAGCGCATCATGCGGGAGCGACCCTCGCGCCCGGCCATGCGGAACGAGGCGGTCCGGCATGCCGGCAGGCGTCCGTTTCGTGGCGATGCGCCGACTGGCATGGTATCGCGGACGCTGCGGCACCTTGACGCAGGTCATCTTGCCGTCTCTTGCCGGTCGCTAACATCCGCGCGCCTGCAACCACCCTGCCAAGACAGAGGAAGACCATGTCGAACTCCGAGAACCGCAATTCCCGTCGTGACTTCATCCGCCTCGCCGGCATGGCGGGCGTC
>CAYYHP010000112.1:0-8744 GCA_964471815.1 uncultured Rhodanobacteraceae bacterium | reverse complement strand
GACCGAACAGAAGCTCGAGTCGCTGTTCACGAAGTTCCGCGACAAGCCGATGGCGGATCTCGTGAACGACAAGGACGCCCTGGTCGTCGGCCGCAACGTGTTCGTCAACAACTGCGCGGCCTGCCACGGTTCCGACGCCCGCGGTGCCAAGGGCTTCCCGAACCTGGCCGACAAGGACTGGCTGTACGGCGGCGATCCCGACACCGTGCTGACCACCGTCCTCGGTGGCCGTCAGGGTGCGATGCCGGCGCTCGCCGCGGCCCTGCCGGATGGCGGTGTCGCCCAGGTCGCGAACTACGTCCGCTCGCTGTCGGGCCTGCCGCACGACGCGGCACTCGCCGCTGCTGGCAAGCCGAAGTTCGAGACGATCTGCGCGGCCTGCCACGGTCTCGACGGCAAGGGCAACCAGATCGTCGGCGCACCGAACCTCACCGACGACATCTGGCTGTACGGCGGCACGCTGGCGACGATCGAAGAGACGATCACCAACGGCCGCAACGGCAAGATGCCGGCGTGGGAGTCCCTGCTCGGCAAGGACCGTGCGCGTCTGGTCGCCGCCTGGGTCGTCGCCCAGTCGCAGACGGGCGGCGCGGACGCTGCCCCGGTGGCCGCTAAGTGAGTACCTACCGCTCTCCGCCGGGCGCCCTGCGCGGAGAGCAGGACGCCGAACCGCCCAGCCCCTCGGCTGCGCGGTTCGGCGCCATCCTCTGGCCGTCGTTCTTCGCGGCCGGCGTGGCGACGATGGTGTTCTTCGCCATCGTCGACCCGATCGAGCTGGGCCGGATCACCTGGCCCCGCTTCGATGTTTCCCGGGGCCTCGGCTACACCATAGGCTTCTTCATGTTCTGGGCCTGCACGCTGTCGGCATGCGCCTTCACGGCCCTCCTGCTCGACCTCCCCAGACGCGTCCGTCAGCGGCGCGCAAAGTCATGAAACCGATCCCGTTGAAAGTCGTGCCGCCCGAGGACCGGGATGGCTCGCTGTATGCCGCGCATCAGAAGATCTATCCGCACGAGGCCAAGGGCCGTTTCCAGACCCTGCGCACGGCAGCAGTGTTCTGGCTGCTCGGCATGTTCTACCTCTTCCCGTGGGTCAACTGGGACGGCCACCAGGCCGTCCTGTTCGACCTGCCGGCCCGCAAGTTCTACATCTTCAGCCTGACCTTCTGGCCGCAGGATTTCTTCCTGCTCACCATCCTTCTGATCATCGCCGCGGTGAGCCTGTTCTTCTTCACCGCCCTCGCCGGCCGCCTGTGGTGCGGTTATGCGTGCCCGCAGACCGTGTGGACCGAGGTGTTCCTGTGGATGGAGCGCTGGGTCGAGGGCGACCGCAACAAGCGCATGAAGCTCGACAAGGGGCCGTGGACGCGTGAGAAGATCCTGAGGAAGACCGCCAAGCAGGCACTCTGGATCGGTTTCGCGGCCTGGACCGGCTTCAGCTTCGTCGGCTTCTTCACGCCGATCCGCACGCTCAGCCATGAGGTCGCCACGCTCGCGCTCGGTGGCTGGGAGATCTTCTGGATCCTCTTTTACGGCCTGGCCACTTACGGCAATGCCGGTTTCCTGCGTGAGCAGGTCTGCAAGTACATGTGTCCGTACGCGCGCTTCCAGGGCGCGATGTTTGATCCGGACACCTTGGTCATCAGCTACGACGAGGCCCGCGGTGAACCGCGCGGTGCGCGCAAGAAGAGCGCCGATCCGAAGGCACTCGGTCTCGGCGACTGCATCGACTGCGAACTCTGCGTGCAGGTCTGCCCGACCGGCATCGACATCCGCAACGGCCTGCAGTACGAGTGCATCGCCTGTGCGGCCTGCATCGATGCCTGCGACATGGTGATGGACAAGATGGGCTATGCGCGCGGTCTCGTGCGCTACACGACCGAGAACATGATGGTCGACAAGCCACGCCGCGTGATCCGTCCGCGCACGTTGATCTACGCCGGCTTGCTGACCGCCCTTTTCAGCGCGTTCCTGTTCGGCGTCCTCACGCGCACGCCGGTGCTCGCCGAGATGATGCACGACCGCAACGCCCTGTTCCGCGAGACCAGCCTCGGCGACATCGAGAACACCTACAACGTGCGCCTGGTCAACAAGAGCGATGTCGAGCGTACGCTGACCCCGCGCATCGAAGCCGATTTTCCGGTTACCCTGGTGGATGCCAAGCCGGTACACCTCGCGCCGATGGAAGTCGTGCAGGTGGCCCTCACCCTGCGCGCGCCGTCCGATCGCATCACGCCCAAGCAGGCGGTCCGTTCGGTATTCGTGGATGAGGCCGGCAACGAAGTGGCGCGTGCCCGGTCGCAGTTCTTCGGCCCGCGTCCGAACCCGAAGTAGGAGACCGGCATGCGCAGGCAGTGGTATCAGGTTCCTGAAGTGTGGCTCGTGCTGTTCCTGCTCGCCTCGGCGGTCGTGGGCTCGCTCGGCTTGGTCGTCGTCGCCACGCGTCATCCGGATCACGCGACCGCGGCCGAGGCCGCGCCCACCAGCAGCCCGGCGAACGCAGCTCACGCCGCCGGCAAGTGAGCTGTCCGACGGTCTGCGGATGAGCGAGCTGTGCTTCCACTGCAACGAGCCGATCGCCCCGGGCGAGCGGCTCGTCGCGCAGGTCGCGGGCAAGCCGCAGCCGGTCTGCTGCATCGGCTGCCGTGCGGCGGCGGAATGGATCGAAGGGCTCGGTCTCGCCGATTACTACCGCCTGCGCAACGAACCGGCCGCACGCGCCGCACCTTCCTCCGAGGAATACGCGGCCTGGGACCGCCCCGCCCTGCAGAAGCTCTACGTGCGCCGCAGCGGTGGCGAGGGCGAAGTCTGCGTACTCGTCGAAGGCATGCGCTGCGCGGCATGCAGCTGGCTGATCGAGCGCGCGCTGGGCCAGAACGGCAGCGTGCACGAGGTCGCGGTGAATCCCGCCGCGCGCCGGCTGCGCCTGCGCTGGGACACGGGCCGCACCAAGCTCTCGGAACTGCTCGAAGCCGTCTCGCGGCTCGGCTACAAGCCGCACCCGCTCGATGCCGGCGCGATCGATTCGCTGGCCCAGCGCGAACAGCGCACGGCGCTCAAGCGTCTGGTCGTCGCCGGCCTCGGCAGCATGCAGGCGATGATGTATGCCGTGGCCCTGTATGCCGGCGCGTTCGATGGCATGGACCCACTGACGCGCGATTTCTTCCGCTGGCTCGGTTTCCTGGTCGCCACGCCGGTCGTGCTGTATTCGGCACAACCGTTCTTCGCCGGCGCGTGGCGCGATCTGCGCGCGCGGCGCCTCGGCATGGACGTGCCGGTCGGCATCGCGATGGCCCTGGTCTACGCGGCCAGCCTGTTCGCCGCGATCCTCGGCGGCGGCGAGGTGTATTTCGATTCGGTCAGCATGTTCGTGTTCTTCCTGCTGGCCGGCCGTTACGTGGAGATGCGCGCGCGCCACAAGTCCGCAGACGTCGTCGATGCGCTCGCGCGCCTGCAGCCGGCCCTCGCCGAGCGCGTGCGCGTGGACGGTGCGCGCGAGACCGTCGGCGTACACGAACTGGAGATCGGCGATACCGTGCTGGTCGCCGATGGCGCGACCGTTCCAGCCGACGGCGAGCTGCTGAGCCCGGCCTGCAGCGTCGACGAGTCCATGCTGACCGGCGAATCGAGCGCCCGTGCGCGGCGCCGCGGCGACACGCTGCTGGCCGGCAGCGTACTGAGCCAGGGACCGGTCGAGCTGCGCGTCGCACGGATCGGTGCGGACACCCTGCTCTCGTCGATGCTGCGCCTGATCACCCGTGCCGCCGGCGAACGTCCGCGCATCGCACGCGAGAGCGAGCGCATGGTCGCCGGGTTCGTGGCCGGAGTCCTGGTCCTGACCCTGCTCACCGCGAGCGCCTGGCTGTGGGCGAACCCGAGCCGCGCGTTCGGCGCTGCGCTCGCCGTGCTCGTCGTCTCCTGCCCCTGCGCGTTCGCGCTCGCGGTGCCTGCCGCGCTGACCCGTGCGCTCGCCGTGCTCGCACGGCAAGGCGTGCTGGTGGTGCGCGCCGATGCGCTCGAAACCCTGACCCGGGCGACCCGGGTGCTGTTCGACAAGACCGGCACGCTGACCGAGAACCGCATGGAGCTCGAATCGGTCGAGCCCAGCGCGGGCTTCACCCGCGCCCGGGCCCTGGCGATCGCCGCGGCGCTCGAAGCCGGCAGCACGCACCCGCTGGCCGTCGCCCTGCGCCAGGCCGCGGCCGATCTGCCCATTCCACAGGCCAGCAATCTCACGCACCACGTCGGCAATGGCGTAGCCGGTACGGTCGATGGCGTCGCCTACCGGCTCGGCCGGATCGGCTTCGCCGTCGGCAGCGCGGTCGAGGACGAGGGTGCCGTGGTCCTGGCCGGTCCCGAGGGCGTGCTCGCCCGCTTCGCGCTGCGTGAGCGCATGCGCGGCGATGCGGCCGAGGCCTGCGCACAGCTGCGCGAACGCGGTCTCGGCCTCGAGATCGTCAGCGGCGACGCCGCGACGCGCGTCGGCGCGCTCGCCGAGCGCCTCGCCATCGGCGAGTTCCATGCCCGCATGACGCCCCAGGACAAGCTCGCACGGCTCGAAGCGCTGCGCGCCCGCGGCGAGATCACGGCCATGGTCGGTGACGGCGTCAACGATGCGCCGGTACTGGCCGGCGCGGACGTCGGCATCACCCTGGCCGGCGCCTCGGAGCTGTCCCAGGCCCAGGCCGACATCGTGCTCTCCTCCGGACGCATTGATGGCGTCGTGCGCGCACGCGACATCGGCCTGACGATGCGCCGCGTGATGCGCCAGAACCTGTTCTGGTCGATGGTCTACAACCTCGCCGTGATGCCGCCCGCGGCGCTGGGCTACGTACCGCCGTGGCTTGCCGCAATCGGCATGTCGACGAGCTCGCTGATCGTGATCCTGAATTCACTGCGCATCCGTCCGCCGGCTGGCGAGCCGCCGACGGCCGTCACCGCCGTCCGTCCCCGCGAGGCCGCCGCATGAACATCATCCTGGCACTGATCCCGATCAGCCTCGTCCTGCTCGGCCTCGGCGTCTGGGCCTTCTTCTGGGCGGTCAACCACGCCCAGTTCGACGATCTCGATACGCCGTCGCTGATGCCGCTCGCCGACGATCCCGCGGCACCGCCATCGGCGGCGCCACCACCACCGGGCGAATGAACGCGGCACTCGGCTTCGGTACGGCGCTGCTGCTCGGCCTGTTCGCCAGCGGACATTGCCTGGCGATGTGCGGCGGCATCGGTGGCGCCCTGTCGGTCGCCACGCGGCGCGACGCACGCGGACGGCCGGCGCTGGCCCTGCTGCTCGCCTACCAAGCCGGCCGGATCGGCTCCTACGCGCTCGCCGGCTGGCTCATGGCGGGCATCGGCGGCGGTCTGATCCGCCTGCTCGACCTCGACGGCGTGCGCCTGTTCCTGCGCGCGTTCACGGCGGCGATGCTGGTCTTCATCGCGCTCGGCCTGCTCGGCTGGAACCGCGACCCGACCCTCGGGCTCGGGCCACGCGTCTGGCGCCGACTCGCGCCGCTCGCGCGGCGCTTCCTGCCGGCACGGACCGTTCCACAGGCACTGGCGCTCGGCTCGCTGTGGGGCTGGATGCCGTGCGGCCTGGTCTATTCGGTACTGCTGCTCGCAGCGCTCGGCATGGATGCCTGGCGCAGTGCCGGCCTGATGGCTGCGTTTGGTCTCGGCACGGCGCCCGCACTGCTGGCCGGCGCCTATGGCGTGCATGGCCTGAGCCGGCTCGGCGCGCGCACGGATCTGCGCCGGGGCGGCGCCTTCGTCCTGCTCGGCATGGCGGCGCTGACCCTCGCCGGTCCGTGGCTGGCCGGCGTCACCGGCTGGCCGTTGCTCGATTTCCTGCCATTCGACTGCCATACGCCGTCCGGCAGCTAGGCAGACACAACCGGATGCATCTGGACACCCGGCAGGCGGCCCTGCTTCGTCCCGCACGACGGCGCACCGTACGCCACGTGGTGCCGGAGAAGGGAATCCGGCAGGGAAAAGGCGTGCCGGTATCTTCAGGCGCGTGCGCAACCAGCCTCGTGCTTGTCCGGCACTTCGCCACACAGTGCATGCAGCGCATCGAAATTCAGGATGCGCAGTTCCTTGTTGTTCACCTCGATCACGCCCTGGGTCGCGAGCTTGGTGAACAGGCGGCTGACGGTCTCGACGACCAGCCCGAGGAAGTTGCCGATGTCATGGCGCGACATGCTCAGCGTGAACACGGCATGGTCGAGCCCGAGCGCGCGGCGCCGATCCGAAAGGCTCTTCAGGAACGCGGCGATACGCTCCATCGCCTGCTTGCGGCCCATCATCGCGGTGTGCTGCTGCTCGCGCACGAACTCCCGGCCGATCACGCGATAGAGCTGCCGCTGGAAACCCGGCACTTCGGCGGAAACGGCATGCAAGCGTACAAAGGGTACTTCGCAGACTGACGAGCGTTCGAGTGCCTCGACCGTGCACTGATGGCGCTCCTGATCGAGCGCATCGACCCCGAGGATCTCGCCCGGCAAGTGGAAGCCGAGCACCTGGGCGCTGCCGTCGGGCAGGACCGTGTAGCTCTTGAAGGAACCGGTACGGACGACGAACAGCGCATGGAACGGCGCGCCTTCGTGGAACAGGCATTTGCCGCGATCCATCGGCAGGCGCTGCTGGACCAGTTCGTCGATGCGCTTTAGATCGGATCCGGTCACGCTGGCCGGCAGGCACAGCGATTCCAGTGCGCAGAAGCCGCAGGACTGGCGGCGACGGGCGAGATCGGCTACGGGCTGGGAGGGTCGATCCGTCACGTGCGGAGGCCGGTTCCGGGTCACGATGGGCTTGGATTCTTACATGAAACGCACGGGTTTTGTCTCGGGTCATTCCCGACATGGGCAGACGCGCGGATTGTCGCACCCGGTTGGATTAGGTGGCCGACTCCAGAATCCCGCGTAAACTCTGCCCCCCATGAAATCGACCGCACGTCTCGATCCCGCTTTCATGAGCCGCGATCTTTACCGTTCGCGCCTGCGTCCACCGGAACGCCTGCGCTTCCATGCAGCGAACGACGCGCCGCCGGCCGAAGGCGAGCTCCTGACACTCGACGATGGGCGCACCCTCTGGCTGCGCCCGATCCACGCCGACGACGTCGAGGCCCTGAAGCGGTCGTTCGCGCATCTGTCGCAGGAGGAAGTGCGGCTGCGCTTTCTGCACGTGATGAAGCAGCTTCCGGAAGAGCTCGCTAAGCGCCTGTGCCGGCTCGACCCGGACACGGAAATCGCCTTCGTGCTGATCGACCCGCCCGGCACGCCGGAGCCGGAGATCCACGCCCTCGCCCAGGCCTACATCGATCCGGTCACGGCCAGTGCCGAGTACGCGATCCTCGTCCAGCGCGCCTACACCGGGCATGGCCTCGGCACCCTGCTGATGCACCGGATCATCGACGCCTGCAGCGCGCGCGGTGTGCACGAGATCTGGGGCGATGTGCTTGCCGAAAACCACTCGATGCTCGACGTCTGCGACGCGCTCGGCTTCGAACGTCATATCGTGTTCAACGATTCGGGACTCGTGCGCGTCACGCTGACGCTCTGACCCCGTCCTAGCGTCCGCACGCTAAACTCCGCCTTCCGCGCTGGTGGCCGCGATGCCACCGGCGCTGTCGTGTTTTCCGCCGATGAATGCCAGTCTGATCACGCCCCCGCTCCCGAATTCCCCGAAGCAGCGCCGCTATTGGCACCCGCCGCATGGTTCGGCCCTCGCCCTCGCCCTGGCGGAGGCCGGACGTCACCATGACGGCCTGGTCGTGGCCGTCACGCGCGACACGCACGGCGCCCAGACGCTGGAGACCGAACTCGGCGTGTTCGCCGGCGACGCGCTCGAGGTGCTGCATTTCCCGGATTGGGAGACCCTGCCCTACGACCTGTTCGCGCCGCACCCGGAAATCGTCTCGCAGCGCATCGCCACGCTCTACCGGCTGCCGGCCACACGCCGCGGCGTGCTGATCGTACCGGTCGGCACGTTGCTGCAGCGGCTCGCCCCGCCGAGCTATATCGGCGGCACCGGTCTCGTACTCGAGACCGGTCAGCGCTTCGATCTCGCCGCCGAGCAGCGCCGCCTCGAAGCGGCCGGCTACCGGCACGTACCGCAGGTCCTCGAGCCCGGCGATTTCGCCGTGCGTGGTGCGATCGTCGACATCTTTCCGATGGGCACGGACGAACCGTATCGCATCGAGCTGTTCGACGAGGACATTGATTCGATCCGCACCTTCGATCCGGAAACGCAGCGCTCGGCGCAGAAGGTCGCCACGGTGCGCCTGCTGCCGGCACGCGAGTTTCCGCTCACCGACGAATCGTCCAAGGCCTTCCGCGCGGCGCTCCAGGAACGCTTCACGATCGACATCCGGCGTTGCCCGCTCTACCAGGATCTCAAGGAAGGCACCACGCCGGCCGGCATCGAGTACTACCTGCCGCTGTTCTTCCGCGAGACGGCCACGCTGTTCGACTATCTCGGCAGGGACGCGCTGTTCGTGCTCGGCGAAGGCGCGCTCGATGCGGCCGAGCATTTCTGGAAGCAGGCCGGTGAGCGCCATGAGCAGCGCGCTCACGACGTCGAACGGCCGATCCTGCCGGTCGGCGAGCTGTACCTCACGCCGGAGCAGCTGCGCGAACGGCTGAATCAGGTCCTGCGTGCCGATCTCGTGCCGGCGGGCAGCAATCCACACGTCGTCGATCTCGGCACCCAGCCCGCGCCGATCGTTCCGCTCACGCGCCGCGGCGAGACG